>DBIU01000083.1:18066-32308 GCA_002304735.1 Ruminococcaceae bacterium UBA794
CGGCGCGGGTATCGGCGGCGGCAGCAGCGGAGAAGGCTCAATAATCACAATTTTGGGCGGCGAAGTCACCGCGAACGGCGGCAGCGGCGCAGCCGGAATCGGCGGCGGAAACAGTGGTAGCTGTGAGGATATCTACATAATCGGCGGCGATGTTACCGCGACCGGCAAAAACGGCGGCGCAGGAATCGGCGGAGGCGGCGACGGTGAGTGTAGTTCTATCCACATATACGATGGCAAAGTTAACGCGAACGGAGGCTCCGGCGGCGCGGGCATCGGCGGCGGCACCAACGGAAAAGGCTCGAATATCGAAATATCGGGCGGCAATGTCACCGCGACAGGCGGCTACGGCGGCGCAGGAATCGGCGGCGGCAACAACGGAGAAGGCTCAGAAATCACAATTTCAGGCGGCGATGTTACCGCGAACGGCGGCAGCGACGCAGCGGGAATCGGCGGCGGCAGCGCCAAAAATGGCTCGAATATCAAAATAACGAACGGCACGGCTAAAGCGACAGGCGGCACAAACGGCGCGGGAATCGGCGGCGGCAGTGGCGGCGAAGGAAACGGTATCTACATAGACGACGGCGAAGTCACCGCGAAAGGCGGCGATGGCGGCGCAGGTATCGGCGGCGGCACCGGCGGAAAAGGCTCGTATATCCAAATTAAGAAAGGCACGGTTAACGCAACCGGCGGCAATTACGCGGCGGGTATCGGCGGCGGCAACGGCGAAGAAGGCACGAATATCGAAATAAACGGAGGCGACGTCACCGCAAGCTGCAGTGGAAGTGGCTGCGCGGGTATCGGCGGCAGCACCGGCAAAAATGGCTCTAATATCAAAATAACGAACGGCACGGTTAACGCGACAGGCGGCGAAGGCGCCGCGGGAATCGGCGGCGGCGGCAACGGCGGAACCGGCTCGAAGATAAACATAAGCGGCGGTAATGTCACCGCAGAGGGCAAATATGGCGGCGCGGGTATCGGCGGCGGCGGCAACGACGGCGGCGGCAACCGCGGCGTCGCAAAAGACGTCAAAATTTCCGGCGGTTCTGTTAAGGCAAGCGGCGAAACTCCAATCGGCAGCGGCAAAAGCGCGGAAAGTTCTCCACTTCCCACAAACGGCAGCGGCAAGAACGTCTATCTCTATGAGATTGACAATCAGAGCAGCGCAGATATAACGATTGACGGCAATGCGTACCCCTCGGCTCACGGCACGGAAAAGAAGATTTACGCGTATCTTTCCGAGGGCGAAACACACACGATTAAAGTCGGCGATAAGACAACCTACGTTAAGTATAACAACGGTAAGTTCGAGGAAACAACCGCTCCTTCCTCCTCCACCCCGAGCAGACCGTCCCGACCGAAGCCCGAGCCTGTGGATAACCCGATAATCGGCGGCGAGGAAAAGAGCTGGAACAGCGTTGCAAAAGAGATTTCCGCGCTTTCCGAGGGCGAGGAAACCACAATCGACCTCAACGGAGCAACAAAAGTCCCCGCGGACGTTATCAAGGCAATCAAGGATTCAAAGGCTGTCGTAACGTTTAAGGCGGCAAGCGCGTTCGGTTGGACGATTGACGGCTCGAAGCTCACGGACAGCGACATCGCGGACATTGACTTTGAGATAAATCTCATCACCGCAGCGGGCACGGAAACGCTCCGCGGAACAGTCGGAACAGGCTTTGCAATCGACAATATCACCGACAAAGCGGCGCTCAGCATCAGCTTTAAGCAAAATCACGCGGGAAAATTCGCGAATTTGTACAAAATTGTCGATGAAAAGCTCGTTTTTGCCGATAACGTGAGAATTGACGAAAACGGCGAAGCGAACGGGCTTACGGTTTACGAAAAAGGCGAATATGTCGTTATGCTCGGCGAAATGAGCGACCGTCCCGGCGATATGAACAGCGACGGTATTCTCAACGCAAAGGACGCGCTCGCTGTGCTGAAGCACTCATCGAAGCTCGAGCAGGGCAAAAATCCCGCCGTTTCGGACGTTAACGGTGACGGTTTGATTAACGCGAAGGACGCGCTGTTTATCCTAAAAAAAGCCGCAGGAATTGCGGTATAAAAAACAAAACGAGCTTGCACGCGCAGGCTCGTTTTTTGCGGATTTACTTGAAAAACTCGGAAAAATGTGGTATAATGGAATGAGAATAATTATCGGGAGAAAAAAATGTCAGAAAGACCATTGTTAAGCCAAATTAAAGACGGAAAAACGCTTCGCGAATACTACTTTTTGAAAGAAGAACTGGTTGGTTTTTGTCGGGAAAACGGCTTGCCGACAACGGGCGGAAAGCTTGAATTAACCGAAAGAATTGCCGTTTTTCTTGACTCGGGCGAAATAAAGCAAGCTTCTTCGGCGCGCGTAAAATCCAAGCCGATTGTCGGAGAAATAACAAAATCAAGCGTAATCGAGCCGAATTTTGTATGCTCCGAGAAGCACCGCGCTTTCTTCAAAGAACAAATCGGAAAGAGCTTTTCGTTTAATGTTGCGTTTCAGAAATGGCTGAAAAGCAACAGCGGGAAAACCTACGGCGAGGCAATTGAAGCCTATTCGCAGATTTTGGAGGAGAAGAAAAACGGCAAAAAATCAATCGACAAGCAGTTCGAGTACAACACCTATATCCGTGATTTTTTCGCCGATAATTCGGGAAAAAGCCTGTCCGACGCGATAAAGTGCTGGAATTTCAAGAAAAGCCAAAAAGGTCACAATAAATACGAGCGCTCGGATTTATCCGCGCTGAAATAGCAAAACTCCAAGATTTCTTTTGGGACTTTTGGTTAATTAAGATTATTTCGCTTGATTTTGAAGGTTATCTGCAATCCCGGGCATTACATTGAAATGACAAGCAAACACAGCGAACATAACAACATTTGGAGGAACGAAAATGACCTATGTTATGAGCGATATCCACGGAAAATACGAAAAATATGCCGAGATGCTGAAGAAAATCGAATTTAGCAAAGACGACGAGCTTATCGTCGTGGGAGATATCGTAGACCGCGGTGAAAAGCCGATTGAGGTGCTTCGGGATATGATGTCGCGGGAAAACGTGACGCCGATTATAGGAAATCACGACCTGGTGGCGCTTACGGTTCTTCCGCAGCTTAACGAAGCGATTTTGAACGGCGGCGAAATTGACGAAAAGCTAAAGGAAACGCTGAATATCTGGCTTGACGACGGCGGGAAAACCACGGTAAACGGCTTCTGCGGGATATCGAGCGACAACGAGCGGCGCGAAATTTTGGATTATCTCGATGAATTTCTGCCTTACGAAGCGATTGATATTGAGGAAAAATCGTTTGTGATGGTTCACGCGGGGCTTGGAAACTTCCGTCCCGATAAGAAATTTCGCGAATACACGGAAGAAGAACTTCTTTTCTCGCGTCCCGAGCCGAATGAAAGATATTTTGAAAACGAAGATATTATCGTGATTGTAGGTCACACGCCGACGCTTACAATCACGGGAAAAGCGGAAATTCTCAAAAGCGAGGGCAAAATTTTCATTGATTGCGGAGCGTGTTATCCGAGCGGCAGATTAGCCTGCCTTTGTCTTGAAACGATGGAGGAATTTTACGTCTGAACATACAAAAGCGGCCGTTTTCGCGGTCGCTTCTGCTTTATATGAGGGGTTATATTAGGACAAGTCACTTCTTTTTAAGGATAACGGAAATGAAATTGAGATATTTTCCGCCGCCCGCTTCCATTGTTTTCCTGTCGCCAACGGCATATTCGTTATCCTGCTTGAGCCAATCCGCCCAGACCTCCTCGTTGCTCTCCATTTCGGAAACGGAGATAACCTCGGCGCCCTTGCAGGCGCTCACGATGTCTTTCCAGTAATCCGCGTCGTGGATATAATCGAGCTGTTCGGGAGTCCACGAAAGCAAAAGCTCCGGCGGAATATTGTCGTGCAAATCCTTTTTCATACCGGTAATCGCAAGGTAGATGTATCCGCCGCTCTTGATGAACGGAAGCAGCTTTTCGTCAAGAAAGCTTTTGTCGCGTCCGAAGTAATTGTATGAATCAACGCACACAAGACCGTCGAAAAAGTCCTTCTCGAACGGCAAATCCGTCGCGTCCGCCTTAACGGGGACTATCTGTTCCCTGCTAAGACCCATCGAATCGAAGAATTTGCGGTTTTCATCGGGGTCGCTCCAGAGGTCGGCGGCATAGACCGTAAAACCGTATTCCTTCGCAAGAAAAACGCTTGTCAGTCCCTGCCCGCTTCCAAGGTCGCAGACGACGCTTCCCGCGGGGATTTTGCAGTCGAGAAGCAGCTCCTCCTCAAGCTTAATCGGGTTCGGACCCATAATTTTGCTCTGTAATTCGGGGGTATTGTACTTTTCGCTTTTAATGTACTTCATTGTAATTTCTCCTTTTCATTAATTTGCGTATCTGTCAAAAAAGCTCTTGATACAGCTCTTAAGAAGCCCTATCAAATCGTTTTTTCCGCAATTTCTGTCCGAAATATTAACCAGCAGAAAAAACGCTGAATAATACTCGGCGGCAAGCCGCTTCGGTTCGTCATTTTTCAGAACATTTTCCGCAATCATCTCGCGGAAAATATCTTCCATATATTCAACAGGACCCTCTGCGATGGTTTTTCCGTATAACTCAGCCATTTCCGCGCTGCGATACTGTTCAATCGTCAACATTCTGCGAAAATCCGCCGCAAAACTGTCCTCCGTCCAGAAAACGAACTGCGAAACGGTAAAATTCACGACGTTTTCGATTGAAATATCGCGGTAAATCTGCGGATTATCGTCAAATCTTTCCGCGGGAACACCGCTTTTTTGAGAGCTTTTCGAGTCGCTTTGATACATTCGCGCGACAATGCTGTCAAAAATATCGCGCTTGTTCTTATAGTGCTTATAAAGCGCGCCCTTCGTTATGCCGAGTTCTCCTGCGATATCGCTTACGGAAACGGCTTCATAACCGTCTTTCGCGAATAACCGAAGCGCCGTTGTAAGTATCTGTTCTTTTGTATCCGACATTAATTTCTCCTTTGTAAGTAAACGACCGTTTACTATATTATAGCAAACGACCGTTTACTTGTCAAGGGGTTTGAGAAATTTTTTTCTGCTATTGACAAATAATACAATTTGATGTATAATCAATAATATATAACAGACAAAACAAGCTAATCACACAAAGGAGAATTAAAATGAACAAACTGACAGCGATTGTTTACACAACAAAAATGGGACATACGCGACAATATGCGGAAATTCTCGCGGAAAAAACGGGACTTAAGGCATACTCGCTTGACGAAGCCGCGAAAACGCTCGCGAAAGGCAGCAAAATAATCTATCTCGGCTGGATTTACGCAAGCAATATCAAGGGCTTTTCCCGCGCCGCGAAGCGTTTTGAGGTATGCGCGGTATGCGGAGTGGGCTTATGCGACACGGGAACGCTGATTGACGAGGTGCGCGCGAAAACCAAAATTCCCGCAGAAATACCGCTGTTCACAATTCAGGGCGGCATAGACGGAACGAAGCTCAAGGGTATGGATAAAATGCTGATTTCAATGCTGATTAAAGGGCTTGAAAACACGAAAGAGCCGACAGAAACCGACAAGCATATGCTTGAGCTTATGAAAAACAACGTAAATTACGTCAGCGAAAGCAATCTCGCGGAGTTTCTTGAGTATTACGGCGAAAATTTCTTATAAAAAATCGGGCAGCCACCTTGCGTGACTGCCCGAAAATATTAGTCGAGAAATACTTTGAGAGCCTTGCTTTTGCCCTGAGTTCTGAGCTTTCTGAGCGCTTTCGCCTCAATCTGACGTATTCTCTCGCGCGTAACCTTGAATTGCCGACCGACTTCCTCAAGCGTATGCGAACGGTCATACCCCACCCCGTATCTGAATTTCAGAACCTCGCGTTCTCTTTCGGGAAGCGTGTTAAGCGCCTTGTTCAGTTCGTCCTTAAACACGGCTTTCATCGCGGTGTCAATCGGCGCGGGCGCGTCCTCGTCGGGGATAAAATCGCCGAGATAGCTGTCCTCTTCCTCGCCGACGGGAGCTTCAAGCGAAACGGGGTCCTGTGAAATTCTGATAATCTCGCGAACCCTGTCGGGACTCATATTAAGCTCGCGTGAAATTTCGTCGATGGTCGGCTCGTGACCGTTCTTATGGAGAAGCATATTCTGCGCTTTTTTTACCTTAGAAATGGTTTCAACCATATGCACGGGTATACGGATAGTTCTCGCTTGGTCTGCAATAGCGCGCGTAATCGCCTGTCTAATCCACCAAGTCGCGTATGTCGAGAACTTATACCCCTTTGTGTGGTCAAACTTCTCGACAGCCTTTATAAGGCCGCTGTAACCCTCCTGAATGAGGTCGAGAAGCGGCATTCCGCGTCCGACATAATGCTTCGCGATGCTGACAACAAGTCTCATATTCGCGACAATCAGCCTGTCGCGCGCGCTCTGGTCGCCCTCGGAAATCTTCTGCGCAAGCTCAATCTCCTCCTCCGCGGAAAGAAGCGGTATTCTGCCGATTTCGCGGAGATGAATTTTAACCGGGTCGTCGATAACGGCGTTTCCCTGCGCGTCGCTCTCATCGTTATATTCAAGCGCCTTGTTCAGGTCCTCGTCAACAACGAAATCGTCCTCAATCTTTATATTGTTCTTGTCGAGAAATTCATTGAGCTTGTCGATATCCACGTCCGCTTCGTCAATCAAGCTGTAAATTTCGCTGGCGCTGAGAGTTCCCGTCTGCTTTCCGCGTTCAAGAAGCTCGTTGAAGATATTTTTCTCGGTACTGTTCATCAACGTATCCTTTCATCAATTCTACATTATATGTAACTCTTATTCCAAAAAATCGCGTAATTTTCTGCTGCGCGTCGGGTGGCGAAGCTTTCTGAGCGCTTTCGTTTCAATCTGACGTATTCTCTCGCGCGTAACCTGAAATTCCTGCCCGACCTCCTCAAGCGTTCTCTGTCTGCCGTCGATAAGTCCAAATCTAAGAATAATAACCCTGCGTTCTCTGTCGGAAAGAGTGTCGAGAACATCGCCGAGCATCTTCTTAAGCATACTGTTGCAAGCCTCGTCTGCGGGCGCGGGCGCGTCCTCGTCGGGAATAAAATCGCCGAGATGGCTGTCCTCTTCCTCGCCGATAGGTGTTTCAAGCGAAACAGGGTCCTGTGCAAGCCGTATAATCTCCCTAACCTTGTCGGTTGACATTCCGAGATAGTGCGCGATTTCCTCCTCGGTAGGCTCGCTTCCGTTCTCGTGAAGCAGGAAGGTTTCGGCTTTTTTCACTCTCGAAATCGTTTCAACCATATGCACGGGGATACGGATAGTTCTCGCCTGGTCGGCAATAGCGCGCGTAATCGCCTGTCTAATCCACCAAGTCGCGTATGTCGAGAATTTGAAGCCCTTTGTGTAATCGAACTTCTCGACAGCCTTTATCAGTCCGACATTTCCCTCTTGAATAAGGTCGAGGAACTGCATACCTCTGCGGACATATTTCTTCGCAATGCTTACGACAAGCCTTAAATTCGCCTCGGAAAGGCGCTTTTTCGCGTATTCATCGCCCGTCGCCATTCTTGCGGCGAGGTCTATTTCCTCCTCGGTTGAAAGCAGCGGAATCCTGCCGATTTCCTTGAGATAAAGCTTAACGGAGTCGTCCGCAAGCATCGCGTCGGAATCGGGATTATCATAATCTCTGTCGGAATAGTCGAGGATACTGTCGATATCGAAATCCGCGTCGAAGTTATCGACAATTTTGATATCCATACCCGCAATTCTGTCGAAGATATTGTTAATCTGCTCCGCGTCGAAATTAAGCTCCTCAAGCGCGTCGGTTATTTCCTTTGCCGTGAGGCTGCCCTTCTTTTTTCCCTGCTTAAAAAGCTCCTCCAAAGAGTTTGAAGCTCTCGTATGTTCGGACATTACTTTTTCTTCTCCTTCTGACTTGCCGCAAACCGCAGCAATTCGTCGTTTGTCATTTCATTTGCCTGTTTTTGTTCTTTTTTAAGGCTGAAATCGTTCAGCACGTTTATATAATCATTAACCGCTTCCTCGTCAAACGCGAACGAAGCGTCGTTTATCATACCCGTTATTCTGCCCACCTGAGCGGCGTCAAATTCCTCGTTAAACGCGGAAATATCGGGCGCGGCGCCCATTTTAAGCCTTTTTTCAAGAAAATCATAGACTTTTTTGTTAAACTCGGTTGCAAAGCCGCCGGAAAGCCGCTCTTGAACGCTCGCAAGCTTATCGGGATTATGGTAAAGAAACGCGATAATTCCGCGTTCCGCCTTTTCCTCGCGGGGAGTTTTAAGCGCGTCGGGATTTACGGTATCCTTCCTGTTCGGACGGATAAGCTCGGCTGTTTCGCGCTTTTTCGCGTAAAAGCCGTTCCTCCGCGACTGCTGTTCAACCGCTCTGCGAACGGTATCGGCGGGTATTTCGCAAAGCCGCGCCGCTCTGGAAACATACACCTCGCGGTCAAGCGAATTATTAATTCCCGCGAGAAAAACGACCGCTTTTTTGATAAACGCGCTTTTCCCGTCGTCGCTTTTGAGGTCAACCCCCGCCGCAAGCTTGTCCAGCTCGTAAGCAATCGCGCTTCCCGACTTCTCGATAAGCGCTCTGAAAGCGTCCGCGCCGAACTTTTTGATGAACTCGTCGGGGTCTTTTGCACCTTCCATTCTGAGAACGCGCGCGCTCACTCCCGCCTCGGCGAACAGATTAATACCGCGCGAAGCGGCTTTCTGCCCCGCTTCATCGTTATCATAAGAAAGAATAACTTCCTTTTTTCCCATACGCGAAATAAGGTTCGCCTGCTCTGAGGTGAAAGACGTCCCAAGAGAAGCAATCGCGCTGTCAAAGCCCGCCTGATGCATTGAAATCACGTCCATATACCCCTCGCAGAGTATGAAATAGTCCGCTTTGGAGTTTTTCGCGTAATTCAGCGCAAACAGCATACTTCGCTTCCGAAAAACCATCGTTTCATCGGAATTTAGGTATTTCGGGGTTCTTTTGTCATCGGAGAGCGTTCTCCCGCCGAAAGCCACGATATTCCCGCGCAAATCCACAATCGGGAACATCACTCGGTTTCGGAATTTATCATAAACCTTGTTTACGTTTTTCGCGAGAAGGGCGCCGTCGGCAAGCTCGAAATCCGAATACCCGAGGCTTCTCATATAAAAATGAAGCTTGTGATAATCGTCCTCGGCGAACCCAAGCCCAAAACGCTTTATCGTTTCAAGCGACAGTCCGCGCCTTGTAAGGTAGTCAAGCCCCGCTTTTCCCTCGGGCGAAAACAGCTTTTTGAAGAAATATTTCCCCGCCGCGCGGTTCATTTCGTAGAGCCGCCTGCGTTTTTGGGCGCTTTGGTCGTTCGCGTCCTCGGGCATCGGCATACCCGCGCGCTGCGCCAAAAACTTCACAGCCTCGATGTAATCGAGATTTTCGATTAACCTGATAAAATTCACGACGTCGCCGCCCGCGCCGCAGCCGAAGCAATAAAAGCTCTGCGTCTGCTCGTAAAAGTGACAGGAAGGCGTTTTTTCCGTATGAAACGGGCAGCGGCAGGAAAACGTGCTGCCCGAACGCTTTAATTCAACATAGTTCTGAGCCACGGAAATAATGTCGTTTCTGTCGCGCAGCTCCTGCAAAAATCCCTCGGGTAAAGCCATTTTCCGTCCTCAAATTCCCATAATATAGCCGCTGTTCCAGCCTCTCGGTATACAGAGAGTTCTGAAATAGTCTATTGCATATTCATCTGTCATACCGCTTATGAAGTCGGCGACAGCTCTTTCAAGTCCGTCGCGCTCGGAAATTTCGAGATAAAGCCGCGGAAGCTTATCCTTATTTTCCATAAAATACCCGAAAAGGTAATCGATAATAAACGAAGCCTTATCCTTTTCCGCAACAGTCGGTTCGGCGCGGTAAACCTTCTCGAACATAAACTCGCGAAGCTCGTCGTGAGCCTGCTGAGTGCGCTCGTCCATACGGATTTCCTCGCCGCTGTTCTCTACAAGGCTCTTTACAAGGTTTGTTATACGCTCGGTTTTGGTTTTCCCGAGAACTCTGAGAGGTCTTTCGGGCAGCATATCCTGCGTAATAACGCTTCCGCGGATTGCGTCCTCGATATCGTGATTAATATATGCGATTTTGTCGCAAAACCGCACAACCATACCCTCTCTTGTCGCGGGAACATCGCCGCCCGTGTGCTTCAGAATACCGTCGATAACCTCGAACGTGAGGTTAAGCCCCTTTCCGTCCTTTTCGATAACCTCGCAGACGCGCTTGCTCTGTTCATTGTGTGCAAAGCCGCCGTCAAGCAGCTCGTTAAGCGCGCGTTCGCCGTCGTGACCGAAAGGCGTGTGACCGAGGTCGTGACCGAGAGCAATTGCCTCCGTCAAATCCTCGTTCAGCCCGAGCGCCTTTGCGACAGTCCGCGAAATCTGGCTAACCTCAAGCGTATGAGTAAGCCGCGTACGATAGTGGTCGCCGAGCGGAATAAGGAACACCTGCGTCTTGTGTTTAAGGCGGCGAAACGAGTTGCAGTGAATAATCCTGTCGCGGTCGCGCATAAAATCCGTGCGAAAGTCGCAGGGCTTTTCGTAAACGGCGCGTCCTCGGCTCATATCCGAGCGGCAGGCAAATTCGCTTAAAATCAAGCGTTCATTCTCAATTATTTTCTCGCGCGGCAGCATTTTTATCACTCCAATTCTTCTTCTAATAAATAATACAATTTTCGACCTTAGAAAACCTTTTTTTGCGCCGCATTTTTGGCATTTTGCACAAACAGCGGCGCATATTTATACACTTTTCGGCATTTTTAACAACGTGAATTTCACATTTACGCGAAATCAAACCAATCCGTTTTCCCCTCGACGATGGAAACCTTTCCGTTACAGACGTCGCAAAGCCTTTCGCAGAGCGCTTTCGCCCGTTCCTCGCGAACATAAACCGAGGACTTAACCTGCTCCGAGAACTCCTCCGAGCAGATTTTCGCGCCAAATTCCGCGTAAACAGCGGCAAGCCTGCCGTAAAGCGAGTAATCAAGCGTAATTTCAAGCGAAACAGCCCTCGCGAAAAGTCTGATTGAAGCCGACGCCACAGCGTCCGCGGCAGCCTTTGCATAAGCGCGCGTAAGCCCGCCCGCACCGAGCAGAATACCGCCGAAATACCGCGTCACAACGCACGCAGCGTCCGTAAGCCCTTCCCTGCGCAGCACCTCGTAAATCGGCGCTCCCGCCGTACCCTGCGGCTCGCCGTCGTCCGAGTGACGCGCGGTATTATTCTCGCGCAAAATGTACGCATAGCAATTATGCCGCGCTTTCGGGTGCAGAGCGCGAATTTCCGCGATAAATTTCACAGCATCTTCTTCCGTTGAAACAGGCGCAAGATAGCCGATAAACTCGGATTTTTTCTCGACAAACCGCGCCTCGCAGCGCCCCGCTATCGTTTTGTACTCCAAATTAGCCTCCTTACAACAAAAACTCACGCATAAACCTATGCGTGAGTTTCGTTTCGGGTTTTCCGCGCTCCGACAATTACTTGCCGAGATTATAGCGCTTCTTGAATCTGTCAACGCGTCCGCCGCTGTCAACAAGCTTCTGCTTGCCGGTAAAGAACGGGTGGCACTTAGAGCAGATTTCGACCTTGATATCGGACTTTGTGGAACGCGTTTCAATTACGTTTCCGCAAGCGCACTTAATCGTGGTCGCCTCATATGCGGGATGAATTCCCTCTTTCATTATTCTCACCTCATTTAACGGAAGATTATTATTCACAAATACTATAAGATTATACCACATCTTCTCCAAAAAATCAAGGGCTTTTTTGATTTTTTGATATGTCAATTTCAACAAAACCCAGAGTTAAAACCCGAGTATTTTTGTAAAATCAGCCGAAAGCGTCTGTTGAAGGGCAACCGCTTCATCAGAAGTTTTGCCGACAGTCGTGTAATAAACCTTGATTTTCGGCTCAGTACCGGACGGTCTTATGATAACGCTCGCATTGTCCTCAAGATTGAACGTGATGACGTCGGATTTCGGCAGCGTAACCGCGCTTTCCTTGCCCTCAGCCTCAACCTTTTTGCTCGAAGCGTAGTCGGTTGTCGCGAGAACGGAAAGTCCGCCGATTGATTTCGGTGATTTCTCGCGCAGACCCGCCATAATCTCTTTCATACGCTCCATACCGCTTGCGCCCTCGCAGACGAAGTTGTCGACCTTGTTATAGTAAACGCCATACTCCGCGTAGAGGTTCTTTCTCGCCTCGAAAAGCGAAATTCCCTTCGTGCGATAGTAAGCCGCCATTTCACAAATCAGCATCGAAGCGACAACCGCGTCCTTATCGCGCACATAGCCGCCCGCGAGATAGCCATAGCTCTCCTCGAAGCCGAAAATATAGCGCTTTTCCTCGCCCGCAGCTTCAAGAAGTCCAATCTGCTCGCCGATATACTTGAAGCCCGTGAGAACCTCGCGCAGCTCCACGCCGTACTTTTTGCTGATTGCCTTTGTAATGTCGCTCGTTACGATTGTCTTAACGGCAACGGGCTTTTCGGGCATTTTTCCAAGCGCAATTCTCTCCTTGCAAACGTAATCGAGAAGCAGCGCGCCTGTTTCGTTGCCGGAAAACAGCGCATAGCCGCCCTGTCCGTCGGGAACGGCAATTCCCACTCTGTCCGCGTCGGGGTCGGTCGCAAGAAGCAAATCGGGCTTTTCCTTATCGCAGAGCTTCAGTCCGACAGCGAGCGCCTCGCGGATTTCCGGGTTCGGGAACGGGCAGGTCGGGAAGTTTCCGTCGGGATTTTCCTGTTCGGGAACAACGACAACGTCCTTAACGCCGATTTCCTTCAAAATTCTGCGGACGGGCTTGTTTCCCGTGCCGTTGAGAGGCGTGTAAACGACTTTCAGTCCGCTCTTTTCAACAAGGTCGGTGTGAAGTCCCTGCTCGCGAACCTTCGCGATATATCCGTCGATAACGTCCTCGCCGATGTACTCAACCATACCGTCTGCAAGCGCCTTTTTGAAGTCGGTCGACTTGACGCCCGAGAAGATGTCGATATTGTTTATTTTGCCGAGAACAGCGTTTGCTGCTTCAGAGGTCATCTGGCAGCCGTCCGAGCCGTAAACCTTATAGCCGTTGTATTTAGCGGGATTATGGGAAGCGGTAACGACAATTCCCGCGCCGCAGCCGAGCGCTCTAACCGCCCACGAAAGCATAGGCGTCGGCATAAGCTCCTTATAAATATACGCCTTAATGCCGTTCGCCGCGAGAACTTCCGCCGCGCTTTCCGCGAAATAAGTCGACTTAATTCTGCTGTCATAAGCGATTGCAACGCTCTTTTTGATGCCGCCGTCAATGATGTATTCCGCAAGTCCCTGCGTAGCCTTTTTGACGGTGTAAACGTTCATTCTGTTGGTTCCCGCGCCGATAACGCCGCGAAGTCCCGCCGTACCGAACTCAAGCTCGCGGTAAAAACGGTCGTTAATCTCGTCCGCGTTGCCCTCGACGCCGCGAAGCTCGGCAATAAGGTCGGGGTCCTCCGAAGCCTTTTCAAGCCAGGTTTCATATTCTTTCATAATATCGCTCATAATTATTGCCTCCCTGTAAAAATCTTCACTGCTATTATATCACACATTCCGTCATTTTTCAAGAGCTTTTTCTCGGGACGAAATATTTTAATTTTACACAAAAATAAGCGCTGAATTATGGTATTTATATATAAATTTCGGATTATTTTTGTTAAATTTATAGATATTGCCTATTGAAATTATACAAGATGTGTGTTATACTAATGGTATGAAAAACCCGCAGGTTTGCGGGATAATCACAAAATTATGTGTAAATTCCAATTTTTGAGGAGGATTTTTATGAACAACGTAGAGCTTTCCGAGAAGATTAAGGTTTATCTTAAGTCTGCGGCTTCCAAGGCAAAGAAGTTTGAGGATACCGTTGCAGTAACAATCTCGCTTATTTCCGAGGAAAACGAAGATATGTATGTCGCTGTAAGAGAGGGAAAAATTCTTGTCGCTCCCTATCGTTACGACGATAACGGCTGCGCAATCGAGGCTGCTCCCGAGATTATCGACAAGGTTTTCGCGGGCGAGCTTGCTTTCCTCGACGCGCTTGATAAGGGATTTGTAAAGGTTAAGTCCGGCGATGTTGCAAAGTTCAAGGCTCTTGAGGTTCTTGTTCCCGCAAAGAAGGCTGCCGCAAAGGCTCCCGCAAAGAAAGCCCCCGCAAAGAAGCCCGCTAAGGCTGCTGCGAAGCCTGCTGCTCCCG
>DBIU01000086.1 GCA_002304735.1 Ruminococcaceae bacterium UBA794
CCGCAGGCAAGTCCGCTTATCGTCTGATTTACAACCGACTGAAACACGGAAGCCGCGATATCGCTCCGCTTCGCGCCCTCGTTCAAAAGCGGCTGAATATCGCTCTTTGCGAATACTCCGCAGCGCGACGCTATCGGGTAAATCGTCGTGTGCTTCTTCGACAGCTCGTTCAAGCCGCCGATATCCGTGTTCAAAAGCGCCGCCATCTGGTCGATAAACGCGCCCGTTCCTCCCGCGCACGTTCCGTTCATTCTCTGTTCAAGTCCGCCCGTGAGGTATGTAATCTTCGCGTCCTCGCCGCCAAGCTCAATTGCGACGTCCGTCTGCGGTATAAGCGCCTTAATGGCGTCCGTTCCCGCCGCAACCTCCTGCACAAACGGTATTCCGAGCCACTTCGACACCGAAATTCCTCCCGAGCCCGTAACCGCTATAAGCGCGTTTTCGCCCGAAAACTCCTCGCCAAGCTCGGAAATAATGTCGGCAACCGTTTTTCTGATATCGGAAAAATGCCGCTGATAACGGCTGTGAAGCAGCTCGCCGTTTTCGCCGAGAACCGCCGCTTTTACAGTCGTCGAGCCTATATCAAGTCCCACTCGCCTCATTATTATCTATCCTCTCTATTGCAATTTGCATTAAATTTACATTATTTTACAGTAATTGGCGGTTTTCAACAAAAATACCGCCCTGCGTTTTTGCACTATGAATAAATTATAACATAACTCCGCCAAAAAGTCAACCGACAAAAACAAGAAATTACAGCAAAAAGGGACGGAAATCCGCCCCTTTCAATATCCCCGCTTAAAGCGGCTTGAACACAATATCGCCTTTTTCCACGGTCGCGCGGCAGTGATTTTCCGTCGCCTTTACCGCGAGCATCGACGAATTTATCCTCAGCCTTACGCCCGGATATATCATCCTCTTAACCGATACCGACAAGTTCTGCGTCAGCTTCAGCGCTTCCTCGATTTCGCCTATCCTCGCCTTATTCTTCCTAATCTCCGCCTGAAGCTTAAGCCTGTTTCTCAAAGCCTCGGTTTTCATCTGCTCCCTTTCCGGCGGAAGCTTCGACACTTTTGCAAGCTCCGTCAGCGTCGTCAGAATTTTTCCGAGCTGGTCGCATTTATCGTCCATTTCCTTGATTTTCTTGTCAAGGCTCTCGCGTTCTTCCATAAGAACGGCGTTATTTCCGAGCGTAATATCCGTCTTGGTATAATTATCCGAGCCGATTACAGACGCTTCGATATTATTCAGCGCCGTGTATTTTCCGCCCACTATAACGCCTTTTCCGGTCGCTATAATGTCTTTTCCCGCAAAAACTTCTCCGCCGACGAACGACACGCTCTCGACGTTTCCGTCGCTTTTCACCTTTGTGTTTTCGCAGAAACCGAGCTTTACATCGCCGCGACATTCAATTTTACTGTTAATTGCGCCTATTCTCACGGTTATATTGCCGTCGGCGGAAAGCTCCGCGCCGTTCGCCGAACCCTGAACTATAATATCCTTTTTCGATGTAACGCGAAATCCCTCGAAAACGCTTCCCTTTACGGTCACGCTTCCGATAAAGTCAATATTTCCCGTTGAAACGTCCACATCGCCGTTTACCAACAGCAGCTCGTCAACGTAAAACGCGCCGTTTCTGTACACGAGATTTCCGTCGACAGCGGCGATTATCTCCGTTCCGTCGTTAACGAGCGACGTTCCGTTCCCGACGTTTACCGTCGCCGCAACGCCTTTTTTCTGCGGAACCTCTCTGCCCATAATATCCCTTCCGGGCTTGCCTTCCGTAGGCATAGTAATCTCCGCGATAGGCGTTCCCGCAGTAATATTCCTCACAAGACCGAGATTTTTATAGTCAACCTCGCCGTGTTCATTCTCAACAGGTGCAATGCACTGGTCCGTCCTGTAAAAAAACTTAACGGAGCCGTCCGTGCCGTCCTCGGGAGGGTCCCACTTCGCGGCGCAGATATTTTCATCATACCTTTTCTGCTCGACGGCTTTGTTTATATCCTCCTCGAGAATACCGTATGACACGTTCTTTTCCTCGAGCGCTTCCATTATTCTCTCAACGCTCACGTCTATTCCGCCGTTTTCGGGCTTGCTGAACGACACGAAAGCGGTTGTATGATTGGGATTGACCGATATATCTATTGACGAATGAACGATTTTCTCTTCCGCCATAATGTTTCCCCCTCTCCGATGAACACTTTCCTTATTTACATTATATCACAAAAAATTTTCGTTTGCAACAGCGGCGGTCTTTTTTGGCATTTTCCACAATTTGCGCCGCATAAATTTTGCACATCACACAACCTTGCTTATATCAAACGGCGTCGTCTGGTAAACGTAATAGTTCAGCCAGTTCGTGAAAAGCAGCGTGGAATGTGCTCTCCAGCGCAGAACAGGCTCGTTTTCGGGGTTGTCGTCGGGGTAATAGTGCTTCGGAATACTCGGATTAAGTCCTTTGTCCAAATCGCGGCGATACTCCGCGTCGAGCGTCCCCGCGTCATACTCCGAGTGACCCGTGATGAAGAAACGGCTTCCGCTCTCGTTTCCGACGGCGTAAACGCCCGCCTCGTCCGATACCGCCATAAGGCGCAAATCCGAAACCTTCAGAATATCCTCCGCGCGCGTTTCCGTATGGCGGGAATGAGGCGCGAGAAATTCCCCGTCAAAACCGTGAAAAAGCCGCGCTTTCGGCGTCAAGAGCCTGTGTTTGAATATCCCCGAAACCTTTTCTTCGAGCGGATACTTCCGTATCCCGTAATGATGATAAAGCCCCGCCTGCGCGCCCCAGCAAATGTGAAGCGTGGAATGAACGTGCGTAGTCGTCCAATCCATTATCTCGCAAAGCTCCTCCCAATAATCTACCTCGCTGAAATCAAGCTGCTCCACGGGCGCTCCCGTTATGATAAATCCGTCGAAATTGCGCTCCTTTATCTCGTCGAAGCTCTTGTAAAACTCAAGCAAATGCTCCTGCGACGTGTTCTTGCTGTTGTGAGAAACAAGCCCCACAAGCTCAACCTCAATCTGAAGCGGCGTATTCGACAGGCAGCGCAAAATCTGCGTTTCCGTCACGATTTTCGTCGGCATTAGGTTCAATAGCCCGATTTTAAGCGGACGTATGTCTTGATGAAGCGCACGATGCTCCGTCATCACAAAAATATGCTCGTTTTCAAGTATTTCCTGCGCGGGCAGACCGTCCGCAATTTTTATCGGCATTTTTCTTTCCTCTCTTTTCTTCTTGCTTCTTTTAATTATATTACAATTCGATTTTTTTGTCAAGTGCGCCGATTGATATAAAAATGCAAAAAAGGTCTTGACAAACGCGGGAAGTTGTGGTATAATGTCTTTTGTGATTAATTGTAGCGTTCGGCATTTGGAGAAATACCCAAGTGGTGAAGGGGCTCCCCTGCTAAGGGAGTAGGTCGGGTAACCGGCGCGAGGGTTCAAATCCCTCTTTCTCCGCCAGCCGGTGCGACCGGCAGCGATTTTCGCCCCTAGTTTGTCCTAGGGGCGATTTTTTGCCCGCGAGGGACTTTCTTCTCGTCAAAAACAGTCGGCGGTGCGACCGGCAGCGATTTTCGCCCTTAGTTTTTGCTAGGG
>DBIU01000061.1:0-1676 GCA_002304735.1 Ruminococcaceae bacterium UBA794
GTCGCGGAGAAAGGCTGATTGCGAACTCGGTAAAGCCCGAACTCTAGAGCAGTCAAACGGAACGTATACTGCTCTGAAGTGAAGTTAGTGAAGTTGTTGAAAAGCAAAAGCGCGAGTGTTAAACCCGCGCTTTTCCTGATATATGAGAAGATTACTTTACCTCAACGATAGTAATACAGTCCGCGGCAACCTCAACCTCCGACAGCAGCGCGGACTTGATTTTCGCGGCAGCCGCAGCGTCCAGACCGTCCGTTTTAACGATAATATTCGCGCCCTTATCCGAAAGATAGCAAAGCGCGTCCTCGAAGCCCTGCGCCTTCAAAATCGTTTCAACCGCGTTCTCGCTCTCAATCGCCGCGCTAAGCTTTTTCGCGTTCGCCGCGACCGCTTCAAGCTCGCCGCCCGTCATATCGCCGCCCTGATACATAACCGAAAGGACCTGCGAAGCCTCGTCGCGAGCCTGCTGCTTTTCAAGGCGCGCGTTCGCGAAATATGCGTCCGTCGAGCCGCTTTCGGCGTTCTCCGATGCCTTTCCCGAAACGAGAACAGTTTCTCCGTAGCTCGAACCCGAAACCTGCTTCGACGGCTGAACGCCCTCCTTTTTACCCGTCTGAACGGCAATGTTGATTGCCGCGGCAGCTCCCAGAACAACAGCAAGCGACGCTATCACAAGCTGCTTTTTCCCGATAATCATATTCAGTCTTTTCATAACAAAACCTCCGTATATTCAAAATTAATCGGTAACATAAACTCTTGAAATGCCGATATTAAGCGCTCTCGCCACAGTATTCGCAACCTTTTCCCGCACAACGGGGTCGGAAGCGCCCTCGCAGACAACCGCCGCGCCGCGTACCGTCGGCAAAACCGCGCCCGATAAAAGCGGCTGCTTTGCGCTTCCCGCAAGAACCACCTCCGTTTCTTTCGAGGAGCTTTCCGATGAATTTCCCGAGGATTCCTCAAGCTTTTTATTCTTTTCGTAAACGGCGGTTTCGGTCCTGTCGAGCGTTATCATCACACTCGCTTCGCCCGCGCCGTCAATCTTTGAAATCAGCCCGCAAAGCCGCTTTTCAAGCTTCCGTTCAATATCCTCGGCGCTTTCGTTATTGACAGGCGCGGTATTATCCGCCTTTTTAACCGTAAACGAGCTTAAAAGAAGAATTAACAGCAAAACTGCTCCGCCGATAATCAGGACTTTTCTCCCCGTTTCCCCCGAAATATACTCCTTCACCCGCGCAATTCCGTTTTTCATATTTTCCTCACTTTATGTCAACCGTTACTTTTATGTCTTCGGGGAGCGCGTTTCGGAGAATATTCCGAGCCGCTTCAGCGTCTTCCTCCCCTCCGAAATACAACCTTACTTCGCTAATACTTATGCCGTACAATCCCGAAATATTAACGATTATGTGAACTTCTTCGGGAAAAAGTCCGTTTTCTTCAAGCAGCGCGCGCAATTTTTCCTCGGTTTTCGTGCAAATTTCGCTTTTCAGCTTCTCGTCAATCTCTCCCGAAAATCTTATGTAATCCGCGTTTTCGTCTATTTCAACCGAGTCGTCAAGCCTAAATTCCGCGCCGCTCGCCGCCGTTATTCCCGTAAGCAAAAAAACGCACGCGATGAGCAGGGAAAGCTGCTTTGCGAACTTGTTTTCGGGTATCAGCAGGCGAAAAAGCGCCGTTGC
>DBIU01000061.1:1737-1960 GCA_002304735.1 Ruminococcaceae bacterium UBA794
CCGCCGCTATGCAAATGCTTGTGAGAAATCCCATTTCAGCCTCCTATGACGACGCCGCGAGAAGCAGAATTACCGCCGAAAAATTTAACATCAGAAAGCAAAGGCTCACCGACAAAATTATCGTCATAACCGAACAGCAGCTTTTGACAAGCGTGCCTAGCTCCTTTTGTCCGAGCATATCCGCAAGCGCCTGTCCGCACGCGAGCGCGATTTTATAGCACAC
>DBIU01000061.1:1994-2860 GCA_002304735.1 Ruminococcaceae bacterium UBA794
ATAGCACACAATCCGCGCTATCAGCGGGAACAGGATAACCGCCGCCGCAATTATTCCGTAGGTGCCGACGCTGCCCTTGAGCAGCGAAAGACTGCCGCTGAACGTGTTCACGGCGTCAGAAATCGTTCCCCCGACAATCGGAACGCCCTGAGATACCATAAATTTCGCGGCTTTTATCGCGGTGTTATCCGAGGCGCTTGCAACGAGAGTCTGCGCCGACAAAATACTCATAAACACCGTCATTATCAGCGTTAAGCCCCACACAACGAACTTCTTTATAAGCTCGGCGGTCTTGTCCGTTTTGAGCTGCGGGTGAACCGCGCCCGCAGCCGACAAACCGAGAATTGTCCCGCAAAGCGGCGCGAGAAAGTTTGCCGCGAGCTGCGAAAAAAGCTGCGTCGCCGCGATTGCCGCCGAATTTACCGCCGAAGCCGTTGTTATGTGACCGAGAACAGCCGCAATTCCCGCGATTGACGGTATAAACACAAGCATAAAGTTCGCCGAAGCGGAAAGCGCGCCGAGCGTTTCTCCGAGAACGTCGTTCATCATCGCCGCCGAAGCCGCCGCCGCGCAAAGCACTCCCACAACCGAGAAAACGCCCTTGAGATTGCCCTGCTCCGAGATACTGTCGGCAAGCGATGAAAGCAAAATTATCGCGCCAAGCACGCAGAAAAGCGTGAACGGCTTTGTCGCCTCGCCTTTTATCAGCTCCCATATCCCGCTTAAAACGCCGCCGAAAGTAAGGTTCAGCGCGCCGCTGTTCTCGGGAGAAATCTCGCCGTTATCGAGAATTTCACGCGCGTCATCGGGCAGGGCGCTCTCAATCCGCTCCCTGCCATAGTCGATTTCATCGGCGAAAGCTCGTC
>DBIU01000061.1:2915-3065 GCA_002304735.1 Ruminococcaceae bacterium UBA794
TCGTCCGCAAATCGCGAAAAAAAGCGCCGCTATTATTGCAAAAACCGCGAAAAATCTTCTCATATCCAAGCCTTTTCTTTATTCAAGCCTATGTGTTTTGGTTAAGCCGCCGCGTTCGTTTGCCGTAAATTTCATCGGCGAAAGCTCGTC
>DBIU01000061.1:3095-3759 GCA_002304735.1 Ruminococcaceae bacterium UBA794
TCGTCCGCAAATCGCGAAAAAACGCTCATATTTCAGCGTTTTATCCGATAAGCGAGGTGATAAGCTCCGCGAGCCGAGTGAACACGGGAAGCGAGATTGCCGCAACGGCAGCTCGTCCGCCAAGCTCCAGCTTCGCCGCAATCGCCGATTCTCCTGCGTCCCTCGCGCAGCCTGCGCAGAGCGTCGTCAGATAGCACACCGCAAGCGCTTTCAGCAGGATTTTCACAAACTCGCCGTCAATTCCAGCCGCTTCGGAAAGCTCCGTGAACGCGCTCACGGACGGCGCAAGCAGCGAAACAGCCGCTCCCAGTATCACAACTCCCGCGGCAGCGCTCACCCAGAACGCTCCCTCGGGGAAAATCCTGCGAATTATGACGCAAAGCGCCGCGGCAACTATTCCTATTCCGCATAAATAAACAAAATTCATAGCTCAAAACAGCCCGAAAACCGACTGTATCATCTCAAAAAGCGCCTTGATTTCGGGAATAAGCATAAGCAAAACGATAATAATTCCCGCAACCGTCAGCATTACCGCCTGCTCGTCGTGGTCGGTTTTTTTGAGAATGAGGTTGAGAATTGCCACGATAATTCCAACCGCGGCGATTTTGTAAATCAATTCAAGCTCCATAAAACGTCCTTATACAATGAGAATTGCCGCGGCAAT
>DBIU01000061.1:3814-10300 GCA_002304735.1 Ruminococcaceae bacterium UBA794
CAATGAGAATTGCCGCGGCAATCCCGCAAAGCGCCCAGATTTTCCCCACGGCGCCGCCTTTTTTTGAATAATCATCGCGAGCCTGCCGTTCAAGCCGCGCGATTTTCTCGGAATACACGGAAATAACGTCTGTCGCGCCCGCCGCGCCGCTGTTTATCAGCGCTTTCCCGAAATCCAAAAGCAGCGAGCTTTCTTCGTTTTTCTGCGGAAGCGCAAGGCAAGCGCTCTCCCAAGCGCTGTTTATCCCGATATTTTCACTCGCTTTCTCCGCGACAGTCCGCGCGAACCGACAGCTCTCTCCCGCAATCAATTCTTCGAGAGTCGGTGCGCTGAGAGTTATTTTTGAGGAAAAATTGTCGAGCATTGTGTGAATTTCACGGAGAAATTCCGCACGTTTTTTCAGAATAAGACTTCTGCGTATCCCCTCGTAAACGCACATAAAAAGCGCCGCAAGCGCGATTACAAGCCTCATTTTCGGCGCTCCTCTCCGCGCGTTTCGGATATCTCGCCGCGATTTTTCAGCACGGCGGCGCAGTCGAAATAGCGCATAATCCGCGTCCCCGAAAAGCGCTCCTCAAGCTCCGCGATACTTCCCGCGTGCGCGGACGCAATCAGCTTCACTCCGCACTGTGCGCACCGCTCAACCGCGCCCTCGTCGTCCGCGATTTCATCGCAGATTATCACCTCGGGGCTCATCGTGCGCAGCGCCATCATAATCCCGTCGCTTTTCTCAGTGCCGCAAAGCACGTCCGTATTCTTCCCGACGTCAAACGAAGGCGTGCCGCGAACGCTGCCCGAAAGCTCGTTTCTGCTGTCGATTATCGTTATGCGATACCGCTCCGAAAGCCGCCGCGCAAGCTCGCGAAGCACGGTTGTTTTGCCGGAAAGCGGCTTTCCGCCAAGGAGAAGCGACCTTGCTTCCCACAAAAAAAATCGCTCAAACAGCTCGTCCGCGCAGCCCCTTTTCTCGTGAGCAATTCTGATATTCAGCCCCGAAATATCCTTTATAAAGTCGATTTTGCCGTTCTTATAAACCGCCGTTCCGCAAATCCCGACCCTGTTTCCGCCGTCAAGCGTGACAAAGCCCTGAGCGATTTCGTTCTGAAACGAATACACCGAATATCGGCAGATTTCCGCGAAAACGTCCGCGATTTCCGCCGCCGAAAACGGCTCGGAGCAATACTCCGTTTCACCGCGAACGTCAACCACCGCCGCCGCTCGTCCCGCCCTTATTCTTATCTCCGCGACCTCGGAAATCGGCTTTGTAACGCGGATTTTCGATATTGAGGAGAGAAGCGGTTTGTTTGCCGTTATCATTGAAATTCCTCCCTTTTACTTGTCCGTTTTGCTAAATTCTATGACGGAAATCCTTTCCTTAGAACAAAAAAATCCCGCTCGGATAAAACCGAACGGGACTTTTCTGATTCGATTGAATTAAGCGGTTACGGCAGCCATATCATAGCGCGCAAATTCCGCCGTAAATTCGCCAAGACCCTGCGTAATCTGCCTTAAAACAAGCGCAAAATCCTGCATTTCCGCTTCGGGAGCTTCCGCGGTAAGCTCGGTCGTTCCGTCGCCGAGGCTGTTCATTCCGAGAACCGAGCCCCTTCTCTTAGACAAAACGCTCATCACGTCGCCCTGTTTATCATCGGGAACGATTATCTTGAACGTATCGACAGGCTCGAGCAGATAAGGCTGCGCCTGCTCCATACAGCTGTGGAAAGCCATCGAAGCCGCCGTCTTGAACGCAAGCTCCGAGCTGTCAACGGGGTGATAGCTTCCGTCGAGAAGCGTCGCTTTCAGCCTTACAACGGGATAACCGCCGAGAATACCCTTCTCCGAGGACTCCTGCAAGCCCTTTTCAATGGCGGGGAAGAAATTCTTCGGAACTGAACCGCCGAAAATCTTCTCCTCAAACAAAAGCGTATCGCCGTCATACGGCTCAAATTCGATTTTAACGTGACCGTACTGTCCGTGACCGCCCGACTGCTTCTTGTGCTTAGCCTCAATCGTGACTTTCTTGCGGATTGCCTCGCGATAAGGCACTTTCGGCGCTTGAAGCGTAACGTCCATTCCGAACTTGCTCTTCAGCTTTCCAACGGCAACGTCAAGGTGCTGTTCGCCCAAACCGCCGAGAATACGCTCGTGAGTTTCGTGATTGTGAACGTATTCAAGCGTTCTGTCCTCCTCAAGCAAACGTCTGATAGCGGTCGAAAGCTTGCCCTCGTCGCCGTTTGCCGCAAGCTTAACCGTCCTGAAATAGCACGCTTTCGGGAACTCCATCGGCGCAAGAGCCGCCTTGTCGGACGGGTCGCAGAGCGTATCGCCCGTCTTTGCGTCAAGCTTCGTCACCGCGCAGATATCGCCCGCGTGAACCTCGGCTGCTTCCTCCTGCTTCTTTCCGTTAACCGTGACGAGCTTTCCGAAGCGAAGCTCCGCGCCGTCCGTCGAAACGGGAACGGATTTCGCCGCAAGAATACCGTGAACAACCTTTACATAGCTGATTTTTCCGACAAACGGGTCTGCAACCGTCTTGAAGACAAGCGCTTTAAGCGGCTTTGTATCGTCGTATTCGAGAACCTCGCCGTCCGCGACCTCAAGCTTTCTCTCGTTCGGCGAGGGAAGCATCGTTGCAACCGCGTCAAGCAGCATATCAACGCCCGAAAGCGTGTCGTTCGCGCAGCAAACAACGGGCGTTATCGTTCCGTTTGCAACGCCGTCGTGAATACCCTTGACAAGCTCCTCGTGAGTAAATTCCTCCTCGTTGAAAAACTTATCCATAAATTCCTCGTTCGTTTCAGCGACAGCCTCCGCCATAGCCGCTCTCAGACCCGCAATTCTGTTCTCGGACGCGGGCATCTCAACCTCGGTCGGAACGCCTTTCTTATCGTATTTATACGCTTTCATCGTAATCAGATTTATGTAAGCTTCAACAGGTCCGTTCTTGTCGTAGGGAACGACAATCGGGCATACCGTCGGACCAAAGGAGGTTTTCATCTCCGTGAAAACGCGGTAGAAGTCGCTGTTTTCAACCTCCATACAGGTTACAGCCAACATTCTCGCCTTGTTCATTTTCTCGGCGAGCTTATAAGCCTTGACAGTTCCGGGGCAAACGCCGTCCTTTCCGTTAACGCAGACGATAACGCTCTCCGCGGCGCGTATTCCCTCGTACAAACCGCCGATAAAATCGAACTGTCCGGGCGCGTCGATAACGTTGATTTTCTTGTCTTTCCAGACCATATTCGCCATAGCCGCGTTTATCGAAATCTTTCTCTTGATTTCCTCGTCGTCGAAGTCGCAGACCGTGTTGCCCTCGGCAGTGTTGCCCATTCTGTCGGTAATTCCGCATTTGAACAGCATAGCTTCGGTAAGGGCGGTTTTTCCGCTTCCGCCGTGACCTGCCATTACAACGTTTCTGATATCATCAGCCCTGAAAGTTTTCATAGAATTTTCCTCCCGAGTTAGAATATGCGGGCTTTTCCCCGACTTGATAATATTATACAATATTATCTCACAAAATGCAAGAGTTTTTGTGAAATTTTTCGCCTTTTCACAAATTTTTCGCAAAACTCTTGAATAAACGGCGGTTTGGGTGTATAATTAAAGAAAAATGTGAAGCGAAACAGGAGCTGATAAAATGATAATTCTTCCCGACCAAGTAAACGAAGCGCTCACAAGGCTTGAGGACGCGGGCTTTGAGGCTTATGTCGTCGGCTCGTGCGTGCGGGAGCTTGTTCTCGGAAACTCGCCGCAGGACTTTGATATCGCGACGAACGCCGAGATAAACGACATTCTTTTCGCGTTCCGCGAGTATCGGCTCTCGGAGGAGGGACTTTCGCGCGGCGAAATACTCGTTACAATTCTCGGAATGGTAATCCAGATTTCGCCTTATCGCCGCGAAATTGTCGGAAACCGCGTTCTCTATGCGGATAATCTCGAAACCGACCTTTCGCGCCGCGGATTTACGATGAACGCTATGGCTTTTTCGCCGAAAACGGGGCTTATCGACCCGTATGACGGAAAAGCGGCTCTTTCGGGCGAAATAAAGCAGATTGTCGCAATCGGCGAAAACGTGACGGTTAACGTAAAGGTTGGCGGAAAGCCCGTTGCGGAAACGGTTTACGATATGTCGAAAAGCTTCGCTTCAAAGCCCGAACGGCTTCTCGAAGCAATCCGCTATTGCGCCGAGGACGAGTTTGAAATCGAGGAAAAAACGCGCGATTGTATGCGGGCGAACGTCGCCTGCTTCGATTATGCGGACAACAATTCGATAAGAAACGAGCTTCAGCGCATTGTTATGGGGAAATTCGCGGCTCGCGCGCTTGAACAAAACGCGGATATTCTGAAATACGTTCTTCCCGAAATCGAGCCTTGCATAGGTCTTGAGCAGCAGTCGCGCCACCACGATTTCGACGTCTGGACGCATATTTCAAAGTCCGTGGGATACGCTCTCCCCGAGCCTGTAATTCGCTTTGCGATGCTGTTTCACGACCTCGGAAAGCCCGACTGTATGTCAATCGACGCCGCCGGTCACGGTCACTTCAAGGGGCACGGCGAGCGCAGCCGTCTGCTTGCCGAGGGAATTATGCGGCGGCTCGATTTTCCGAAAGATATGGCTGAGGAAATAAGCTGGCTTGTATATCACCACGACGTTCCCATACCCGAGGAGCGCAAAAATCTGAAAATCCTCCTGCGCGACCTCGGCGCAGAGGACTTGAAAAACCTGCTTCTCTGCGAAATTGCCGACAGCCGCGCAAAAAAAGTTGACAGCGAACCCGAGCAGACGGTAAAGCTGCGCGAAAGTCTTGCCGCGCTCAACGAAATTATCGACACGGGCGAGTGTTATGATATAAGTCAGCTTGCGATAACGAAAAGCGAGCTTCTCGAACGGCGGCTTGTAAGCTCCGACGAGGAAGCGAACGAGCTTATGAACGCGCTTTTCGACGTCGTTCTGGACAAGCCATCGTTTAACAACAGGCTTATGCTGCTCGATATCGCGCAAACAAGCAAGCAGAAGCTCGAACAGCTTGAAGAAGCGCGCAGACAGGCGCTTGCCGAAAAGAAACAGCGCGAAAAAGAGCTTCTCGAGAAGTCTAAGGGCAGGCGTTCCGAGCCGATTTTCCGAAAAAACAAGCAATAATGTGACAAATGTAACCGCGATTTCGCCCCACAAAGTGACAAATGTAAATTGACTTTGTTCGGCTCTCCTTGTATAATATAGTTACAAACACAAGGAGGAAAAAGTTATGACAAGACTTGAAACAATACAAAAAGTATTCGGGGTATTCAAAATCATCGCAAGAGTAGGAATGATTGTGTGCTACGTTGCGGCGGGACTTGCAATTGCGGGAGGAATAATTTATTCGGCAAACAGTGAAATGGCGTTGCTTAAATTCGGTGAAACAACCGTATATATGCCGTTCAATTATCACTCCGGCGGAGATGCTGCCGCAAACGAGAAAATAAGATGGATAATGATTTCGAGCGGCATAGGAGCGCTTTTGGAGGGTATTCTCCTCACGTTCGCCTGCCGTTATTTCACGCTTGAGCAAAAGGCGGGCACTCCTTTTACGGAAAACGGCGCAAAGTCGCTTCTCAAACTCGGCATAATGTCAATCGTCCTTTCGGTTATCGAAATATCAATTAAAGCCGGAATTTACAAGCTTATGGAATTGTCGGAAATTTCCGAGGATTTTTTAAGCGCGTGGGGGACAATTCTCGGAGTTTGCTTGATTTTGTTCTCGCTTGTCGCAAGATACGGCGCGGAGCTTGAACAAAAAGCCAAAATCGCCGACAATTCCCTTTCCGCCGACAAAACAGACGTAAAATAAACGATTTCTGCTCTTGACAAATATCCGCGGGTGTGGTATAATTGATTTGTTAAAACGACCTGCGGATATAGTTTATCGGTAAAACATTAGCTTCCCAAGCTGAGGTGACGGGTTCGACTCCCGCTATCCGCTCCAGCAGCGTGACAGGGAGAACCTATGGTTCTCTCGTGCACCCAATTTCGCCTCTAGCGCGTGCTAGGGGCGATTTTTATGCCCGCGAGCGGCTAATTCACAAAATCTGCCGCTCGTCCTCAACCCGCATTAATAAAGGGCTGAGGACTTCTTATTTATCTCAAAAGATAATTCACACTTGACGAGTTTCGCCTTGTTTTTGCGCGTTTTTTCGCGTTGATGGGGGTCAAGATGGGTGTCAAACTATTCCTTTGAAAACTAGTTATGTGAACAAACTATCAAAAAAGCGCCCCTAGCAAAATAAACAAACTTTAATCTTCCATCTTGTTGAATTTAACCATTGACAATAAATGTAAAAAGGGATATAATGAACGCATAGTGAGATTTTACCATATGTAGAAAAGCGCGAGTAGGAGAAATCCTGCCCGCGCTTTTCTTTTGCTGCAAATCTTCAAAAATGACTGACGTTAATATCCCTTAGACGTTCCCCGAAAGCGGAAGGTTAAAATCTCACAATCTCAAA
>DBIU01000063.1:0-8731 GCA_002304735.1 Ruminococcaceae bacterium UBA794
CGGGAGTGCATTTCGCATACGAACTTGATGTAACCTGCGCGGATATGCGTTCGTCAAGCTATGAGGCGGCGCTTACAAGATTTGAGGCTCGTATCGGTTCGGCACAATTATCCGATGCTGTGCGCGGTTTGGTTTCCGTTATCCGAGGCGATGATAGTGCGGTTTATTTCAAAATGCTGGCGCACGATTTCAAACTCATAGAACTGCAAAGGCTCAAGGCGAAAGCAGCGAAGATACCGCCTAAGATCAGGATATTCTCATTCGGAATGCTGATGTTATTTCTCTTGACCTATTTGGTGGTTATGGGAATGCAGCTCCTTGATTCGCTGAGTTCAATGGCATAACGGGAGGTGGAATATGAGAAAATTATTACGCTCCAAACGCGGTGAGGGTTACTTCGATATTGTCATCGTTGTGCTTGTCGTGGTCATGGTAATTGCGCTTATTATGGCGGTTGCTCCCGTTGTGTCTGCGAAAATTCAGCTTGACAATTATGCCGATGAGCTTGTGAGAGAGGCTGAAATATCCGGTCGGATCGGCTCTGAAACCACCGCGAGAGCGCGAGTCCTTACGGAAAAGACAGGCATTGCTCCCAGGATCGAATGGTCACGGACGGGAAAGGTGCAGCTCAATCAGGAATTCACGGTGACTTGCACTTATAAAATGGACATCGGCTTCGGCGAGTTCGGGAGTTTCCCTGTAACACTTACGACGAAAGCAAGCGGGAAAAGTGAGGTCTACTGGAAATGATTAAAAAAATTACCAAGTTACTTCGCTCCCGAAAAGCGTATTCTTCTGCGCCTTTAGCGGTTGTAATAGCACTCGCGGGAATGATGTTCTTTGTGGCGCTTTGGCAGATCATTCGACTGATCACAATTTCGGCGGGAGTCAAGGACGCGGTTCAGTCGGCAGTGATCGCGACCTCGGTCGGAAATTACAGCAACGTTTATGACGGAGTGCGCGAGGGCTATTCGGGCGGGTATCGGTATTCGGGAAATTCATGGAGAACGGCGGTATCCGCGGGCGATGTTTACGGGCGGTTAGATCAGCTGCTCGGTCTGCATAGCAGCGGCGGAAAGCATATAAAATCCAATTCGGACGGTGTGGAATACAGCGTTTACGGACTTTCGGTTGACGTAGAAAATACGGAATTTGCGCCGAATTCCAATACAATAAAACAGTTCTCCGCGACCTCGTATATAACCTTGGAAGTTCCGCTGTCGTTCTGCGGTGATGTGCTTCCGCCGATGAAAATACGGCTCTGCGTGAAGTCCAAATATACGCCGAAATTCTGATACATTTTCACAGGAAAAAGAAAAAGTTTTGTTGTTTATATAGAATCCACAAAAAACGCTGGATTTGGTAAAACAGATGTGGTAAAATGCAGATAACAACAAAGCACCGATATGAAAGGACAGGTGATTTTATGACAATGAAAACAAAAAGAGGGCTTGTAATAGGGGGCGGAACGGTATTATGCGCGGCGCTCGCAATACTTATAGCAGCGCGGTTCGCACCCGAACCCGAGGCAGTTGCGCCAAGCACGCCCGAGGTAAGCTCCGTTCCCGCTGTAAGCGTGGAAATATCTACTTCAAAGCGTGAAGAAACCAAGCCGATTGAGATAGAAAAGCCTGCGGAAAGCAATGGGACTGAACAGGATAACAAGCCCGCCGAAATCAATCCCGATAAGGAAAGCGAAAACTTCATTGAGGACGGCGGCATCGAGATCGAGCAGAACTTCCCCGAACCCGAAAAGGATAACGAGCCGCCCGCTCCTCCCGTGATCGAGGACGAGGAAATGCTCACCAACCCCGAGCAGGAACCTGTCTACGAATCCGAACAGGTCAATCCGCAGCAGACACCCCCCGAAACTCCCTCGGATACGCCTAAACACGGCGATAAAAAAGACGGCATGATTTACATTAACGGCTTCGGGTGGATAAAGGACGAGGGCGGCGGTGGAATCGGATATACCGACAACGAAATGTATCAGAACGGAAACAAAATAGGCTACTTTGGATAAACCATAAAAGCGCTAAGCGAAAGGCTTAGCGCTTAATTTTTTGGAGGCGCGAATGAAAAAAATAATTAAAATAATTGCCGCCGTTATGGTGGCAATTTTCTGTTTGCAGACCGTTGCGTTTGCGGACAGCGGCGGCGATCCCAATATTGATAACGGTGGCGGCGGTCTGAAAGACGGCAGCTCCGAAAATTTCTGGAATCCGGGCAATGACGGAGTTCGTGTAACGGTGGTTGATTCTGAAACGGGTACAGTAAAATCTGCTTCAATCGACTACACAAATATAAATGCTTCAGATATTGCACTTCATTTCGGAAAAGTGAGTAAAGCGGACTATGTAGGGGGAACGGGAATTTCTGCAACGAATTCCTCTTACACTTTTATAAATCCTACAGAGCCGCTGCCGACAATTATAAGCGATGGTTCGGGAGCGAGTATAGAGGAAATTCGTAGTTACTTTACCGACGAACAAGTTGTAAAGCGTATTGCGGCGCATACGAACATTAAATATGATGTTCTCACAAATGGTTATTACAAGTTAATGCTCGAGCCGATCATGTACATCACCTACAACGGCATCAGGACTGCAATGACGGCTACTGAGGCGGCGCTCTACAATATGCAGACAGGCGGCGATCTTATCAATAAAATGGGTCCTCTTTCGCATAAAAATCTGCCGCTGGCGATGTTTCTCGAAAAGGACGATCTCGGCTATACGGCATGGAACGGTTCGAGGGATTCGTACATGACCGACAGCGATATAATCAATTATCTCGGCGTGGGTATTGTTTCTTTTAAGGAAAAAGAGGAAGAAGTCGAGGTAGCGGCGAGTGATTACGAATACCGCGTTGACACCAATGTATATACGAGCGTTACCGTAACGGGCGGTAAGCATACTCCCGACAACCCCGTCACAGTGCGGTTTTACATCAAGAATAAGGTGTATACCGTGAGCAATATTGTGTACCCCGACGGCGGTTCGCAGCTTGTGTGGTGCAAATGGCATACGCCGAACACCGAGCAGACGGTAAATATCAAGGTCACGGTATCGGGCGGCGCTTCGGCAAGCAAAACCAATATAACCGCAAATATTGTGGACTTGAATAAGAACCCTCCGCCCGATCCGACAGCCGATGACCGAAACGACAGTTTCCGTTCTGTTTCCGCTCCGAGCAAACCGCAGAGAACAGCGTCCTCGTGGAGCGTGTGGAGTTGTTACTGGAAAGCAAAATGGGTGTGGCATTCGAATTTGCGTTGGGTAGGTTCGGCGAAAAACGGGCATTGGGTAGACTACGGACGCTGGGTAGACGAGGGCGAGTGGAAATTCCGGAGCAGCTCTTACAGCGTTTCACTCAGCGCAAATATGCGGATCACCTGCGATGAAAAGAACCCGACCGCTAACGGAAGAACCATGAAATCCGGCTACGGGATCAACGAAAAGGTGACCGGATCGGTTTCGGGTAACGGCGAGCATACAGCTTTGCAGAACGCTGTGACCTATTTTCCCGAATTTTATTACAAAACATATTGGAGATTGCTCGAAAGCACTTCAACAAATGTTTTGGAATTCCGAAAAAATAAATACAGCACCTATAATAACCGGACGCACTTCACGCCCGTGTGGTATCCCGACGGGAATTATAAGGTTTATACATGGGCAATGGACTGCTGGACTCCCGCGGGAATGCTTTCCGCAAACTTGACTGACAGCCTTACAATTAAGGGCAACGTATTCGACGATTGGCACATAGCTCCGTCGCGCTGAGAAAGGAATTGATGATTATGAAAAAGAAAACAATCAAGATTATTACCGTAACGATGATTATGATCATCGCAATGACCGCAATGTCCGTCTGCGCGTTCGCGGACGGCGGCAACGTTGCGGGAGCGATCGAGGGCACCTGGAAGTCCGCCTCGGGACAGATCAAAACCGTTGTGAATAACGTCGTGTTCCCGATTATCGACCTTATTTTAGCGGTATTTTTCTTTGCTAAATTGGGTTGTTCGTATTTCGACTATCGAAAGAGCGGACACTTCGAATGGGCGGCTCCCGCGATTTTATTCGCTTGTCTGGTGTTCACGCTGACCGCGCCGACCTATGTCTGGACGATAATCAATGTCTGATTTGTGAAAACGGGCGCTGTCGTTTCGGGAGGTGATTGTATTTATTACTTTGATGTTGGCGCGGATTTGGTGAGCAAAATGTTCGACTACATCACAGACTGGATTTATCAGCAGGTTGTCAAAATGCTGGGCGAATTTTTTACCGCTATGAACGCGTTGGGCGTGGATTTGTTCGGGCTGCCCTGGGTCAGGCAAATCGTGCAGCTTTTCAGCAATCTGGGCTGGGCGCTTTTTGTCGTGGGAATAGTTGTGGCGCTGTTTGAATTTGCCATTGAATCGCAGAATGGGCGCGGCGACGCAAAGGCACTTGCGCTGAATATAATCAAGGGATTTTTCGCGGTGAATTTGTTCTGCAATGTTCCAGTGCAGCTTTACGGACTTGCGGTAAAACTGCAGTTTGGAATGAGCGACGATATGACAAGCCTTATTTTCCCCGAGGGCAGCACTCTCGCGGAATCCTGCCTAAAAGTCGTTGAAAGCCTGATGTTCGGTCCGCTTTTGTCGATACTCATAATAATTATGATGGGTTACACGATTATAAAGGTGTTCTTCGCAAGCATCAAACGCGGCGGAATTCTACTGATACAAATTGCGGTAGGTTCACTCTATATGTTTTCTGTACCGCGCGGCTTCACGGACGGTTTCATCATGTGGATAAAGCAGGTTATTGCAACCTGTCTGACGGCGTTTTTGCAGTCGGTTATGCTTGTCTGCGGGCTTATTTTGTTTAAGGATTACTGGCTGCTCGGACTTGGCGTAATTCTTGCGGCGGGAGAAATTCCGAGGATTGCAGGAATGTTCGGCTTGGAAACATCAATTCGTCCGAATATAAACGGTGTTATAAACACGGCGCAGTCGGCGGTGCATTTGGCGCGAATGGTTACGCACAAGGCGTGAAAGGAGAAAAAATGTATATTTATCCGGAGAACCTCAAAGCCGCGCCGACGCTGTTTTTGTGGCGATTAAAAGACCTCGCGGTAATCGGCATAGGCGCGCTGATTTCGGTGCTTGCGCTGTCGCAGATTGGGCTTACAATCCCGATTGTAATTACGCTTGCATACGCGTTTCTCGCTATCCGTTTCGAGGACACCAGCATTCTGGATTTCCTCAAATATGCCGTGAGATATTTCTTTGTGGAACAGCAGGAATTTCGGTGGCGTTTATGAAAAACTTCAAAATCCACTTGATATTTTTCGTAAGATATTGTATAATACAGGAAAGGGGGCGATAAAATGGAATTTTCCTTCATCAGAGATTTGATGAATCAACTTAACGCCAGAAACATTCCAAAGAGCGTTTTGGAGAACTTTGAGCTGACATTCGATATAGAGTACGCGCATCATTCGACAGCGATGGAGGGTAACACGCTGACTCTTGTTGAAACCAAAGCGATAATTGAGGACGGAATATCTGTAGGTGGAAAAAAACTTCGTGAAATTTATGAGGTTGCAAACCACAACAAGGCGTTTAATTACGCGAAGGAAAAAATTGCTGAAGGTCACCCTTTGGACGAGAATCTGGTTAAGGATTTTCATGAAATGCTTATGGAAAACATTATTCAGGGCGGGATTTATCGAAATCACGATGTTTCGATAACGGGAGCTTCTCATTCTCCACCGCCGCCGAATGAGATGTATTCACAAATTAAGTATTTTTATTACGAACTCCAAAACAGAGTTAACGTTGATCCAATTGAACTTGCTGCATGGACTCACGCAGAATTTGTGCGCATTCACCCGTTCCCTGACGGCAACGGCAGGACTTCTCGGCTGATTATGAATTATCAACTTATGAGCGCCGGACTTTTGCCTATCAATATCCGAACCGAAAATAGAATTCAATATTACGACGCTCTTGACAAATACGCTTCCGAGCGTGATTTGCAGCCATTTGCAGAGCTTGTCGCGGATATCGAGGAAGCACGGATACGGCACTATTTAACCATTGAATTTGAGCAAAACGGAAGCTGTATGCAGGGGGAGGAAATCTCTAAACCTCAGTTTGGACAGCTTAAATTGTAATACTAATCCCGATCGTAGTCACGGTCGGGATTTTTTTGGAGGCTATAATTGAACAAGAAAAAACAACCTCAGCAGTCAACAAAGCAGCTCCTCGGAATAGATTGCATAACCGAATATTCGCTCAAGACCGCTTCAAGTGAGGCGGTCTATTTCAGCGTCAAGCCAAGCAATATTTCGGTGATGTCCGAGGCGGGTTTGTCGGCGAAAATCTACTCGCTGATGAACGTTCTGAAAGGCTTGACGGAGATTGAGATACTCTGCGTGAACAGCCGCGAGAGCTTTGACGGCAACAAAAATCACTTGAAAATTCTTGCGAAAAAAGAGGAAAATCCGGCTGTTCGGAAACTGCTTGAACAGGACGAAAAGCACCTTGACCATATTCAGGCACTTACCGCTACAGCGCGCGAATTCCTGCTTATAGTGCGGCTTCGCGGGCTTAAGGACAAGGAGATTTTCTCCTATTTGAACCGCATTGAAAAAACGCTCAGCGAAAACGGATTTTCCGCAAGGCGATATGACGGCGAGGATATAAAAACGCTCCTCGCCGTATATTTTGAGCAAAATGTAACAACCGAAAAATTTGATGACGCAGACGGAGAAAGGTGGATTTTGAATGGCTGAAAAGCTTATAATTAACGCTGTTTTGAACCGAAAAGCAGACTGTTATTCGCCCGAAAAATGCGTGGTGGATAAGGTGATAAAGCTAAACGAAACCGAGTTCAAAAATCTTGTCGAGCACCCGCTTCGGGAGAAATATTTTATTCGGAAATACCGTGAGCTGATGGGCGTTGAGGGCAATCTCAACCATTGTATTCTTGCAGTCGGAAAGGAAAGCGGCGACGGTCTGCTGATTAAGTCCGAGGGCTCGGATTACGCGAGATATTCGCAGTTTATCCCGAACGCAAGCGGAATTATCGCCGCGCACGAACAGACTTCTGCTTTATCTGAACTCGAAAAATGCTTGAAAAATTGGGTGGCAGACTGCGTTTCGGACAGCGGCGACAAGTTGGATTTTTGCGTTCACACAAACGAATTTCTGGGCGACAAACATACGCTGGAGCTGCTTAACGAGTGGGTTTGTCAGGAAATACGAAAGCACCCGAGAATTGGTTTCCTTGAAAGGAAAAACGACGCGATTGTTGCCGTTAAGGGCGAGCTTACCGAAACCAAGCTTTACTGTCCGCTGAAAATTGTTTCCGAACCCGAGGATTATTTTGCGGATTTGTGCGAGGAAAATCCCGATAAATACGCCGATTATGCTGCCAAAATAAACGCAAAAATTCACGCGGATATTTCGCGAGATGAGGATATGCAAACCCGCGGATTGATTGCATTTACCGACAACAATCATCTGTACCGCAAGGTGCATTCTGCCTTTCCGCAGGTTGAAAATCGTGACGGAAATCTGTACGGAGTAATTGCCGTGAAGTCTTACGGGGAGCCGGATAAGGCGGATTTGATTGACCTTGCCGAAGAGCTTACCGGACAGCTTTCCGACGGCTGGGGCGAGAGCTTTGAACAGCGCGAAATTCGGCTCGGAGATGATGTTGTTTACATTTCTTTTTGGAACAGCGAAAACTTCTTCCTGCTGCCCGAAAGCGAAATGTTTCCCGAGCCGGATATAAAGCAGACGATTGGAGGGTTAAGTTGAAGAAAAACAGATTGAACGAGAGGGATTTTGCGACCAAACCGCAGAAAAATTTCCTCGATATGATTGCGCCGTCCGTGATAAAATTCTACACGGACTACTTTATTTGCGGGAACACTTTTCGCTGCGTCTGGGCGCTGCGCGAGTACCCGACAAGCACCTCGGAGCAGGCTATTCTGCGCTATCTCGGCGAAAAAGACGGCGTGACGCTGCGCATTTACACGCGACCCGTGACCGCAGCCGAGGAAAAGCGCATCATCGCAAATGCCGCCAACAAAAACCGTATGCAGCGAATTTCCACCAACAATTTGCAGCAAACCGTTGCCGCCGAAAGCAACCTTCAGGACGTGGCGCAGCTTGCCGCGGATATGCACCGAAACCGTGAACCGCTGCTTCACACGGCGGTTTTCATCGAAATGATTTCGGACAATCTTGACAATTTGCGCATTCTGCAAACCGAGGTGCAGACCGAATTGGTGCGCTCAAAGCTGAACGTGGACAGGCTTATTCTCCGCCAGCAGCACGGCTTTATGAGCGTTATGCCAAGCGGACGGAATATGTTCAAGGAGCAGTTTGAGCGCGTTCTCCCCGCGTCATCGGTCGCAAATCTCTACCCGTTTTCATTCTCCGGAAAGACCGATGAGAACGGTTTTTATCTTGGGCGCGACAAATTCGGGAGTAATATTATCGTGGATTTCGACAAGCGTTCCGATGACAAAACCAACGCAAACGCGCTTATTCTGGGCAATTCCGGGCAGGGCAAATCCTACCTTCTCAAGCTGATTTTAACCAATCTGCGCGAGAGTGGAAAGAGCGTTATTTGTCTTGACCCCGAGACCGAATACGCAGATTTGACACGGAATTTGGGCGGCGCAGCAGGAAGCTGCGAAGTCAACGCCCAAAGCGCGGCACGGACGC
>DBIU01000063.1:8766-8947 GCA_002304735.1 Ruminococcaceae bacterium UBA794
ACGGACGCCGCGCATCAAAGGCGTTGACGGTGTTTATATTGATTTAATGTCCGGCGAATATATTATCAACGTACTTGAACCAAAGTCTTGGGGTGATGAAACCGCTGATGAGGACGCTCCGCAAGCCTTCAAATGCAAGACAAAATTATCCCAGCACATCAGCTTTCTGCGCGATTTTTTC
>DBIU01000063.1:8994-10659 GCA_002304735.1 Ruminococcaceae bacterium UBA794
TTTCCGCAGCTACAAGGATTTTTCCGACCGCGAAATTGACACAATCGAGCTGCTTTTGATAAAGCTCTACGAGAAATTCGGGATATCCGACAACACGGATTGGAGCGCGATGAAACCGACAGATTTTCCCATTCTCTCGGATTTTTACGAGCTGATTGAGGCGGAATACAAGTCGTTCAATCCGAAAGAAAAAGGGCTTTATACCGCCGAAAATCTGCAAAATATCTGCCTTGGACTGCACTCGATTTGCGTTGGTGCGGAGAGCAAATTTTTCAATGGTTATACAAATATTTCCGACAGCAGATTTATTACTTTCGGCGTAAAAGGACTGATCCAGGCAAGCAAAAATATCCGAAATGCGTTGCTGTTCAACGTCCTTGCATATATGTCCGAGCAGCTTTTAAGCCACGGAAATACCGTCGCGAGTATTGACGAATTTTACTTGTTTCTGACAAATCTGACCGCCGTTGAATACATCCGAAACTTCATGAAACGCGTTCGCAAAAAGGAGTCCGCCGTGATACTCGCAAGCCAGAATATTGAGGATTTCCTTGTGGAAAATGTCCGCGAATTGACAAAGCCGCTTTTCTCAATTCCAACGCATCAATTCCTGTTCTCGCCGGGTACTATCGAGGCGCGGTTTTATATGGACGCGATTCAGGTGGAGGCGTCGGAATACGACCTGATACGTTGCTCCCGGCGCGGAACCTGCCTTTATAAGTGCGGAAACGAAAGGTATTGCCTGTGCGTGATTGCCCCGGAACACAAGGCGGCACTGTTTGGCACGGCGGGAGGGCGATGATGGGTGTATCTCCTGCAATAATAAAAATTTTAGCAACGGCAGCGACCGACAAGCGCACACGAACGATTGCGGCAGCAATAATAGCGGCGATTTTTATCCCGACAATCCTTCAAATTTTGATGATAGGCTTGATTGTTTCGTCAATGGAATCTGCGAACAACAGCCTGCTTGACTGCAGTTTTTCGGGTGCAAAAATTCCGGACAATTTCACCGTTGAACAGCGCTTTTCTGTCGAAAATATGAAGAATTGGCTCGGCGAGCTGGACGAAATAATTGATGAAAAAGAAAAAGATGAGGAATGCAGCCTTGACGGAAATCTGGTCAGGGCTGCGTTTTATTGTCTGAATTTTGGAGGTGAACTCGATGAAGATTTCGATTACAAAACGTTCTGCGGGTGCTTTGAGGAGTTGACTGTTGAACAGCTTGAAACGGCTCTGCAAATCGTTTTGGAGAGGTTTCCGCAGTACGAAATAACGGCGTATTTATCCTGTGGAATAGCGAAGGTTTACGAGTATCTGAACGAGAAAGGAAGATGAATTTTGGCACTTGAAATAGCGATAGACGAGCTTGGAATCGTGAACGACAAGGTCGCTTATATTACGCTTCCGGCTAACAAAAATGCGGTTATCGACGCGATGGACAGGGCGAAAATTCGTGGAGAAACGTTCCTGAGAATATCGAACTGCGATGAAATTCCGGAGCTTGAGGGCTATGAATTTGAGGAAGAACCTACCCTAGACGAGCTGAATTTTCTTGCAAAAAGAATCGAGGAAATCGCTGAGGATAACACGTAGATTCTCGCTTACAGAGCGCTTTTGCGCAAGCCTTTTGACACGGTGAACGAGGCGATAAACCGCACTTTT
>DBIU01000063.1:10708-10856 GCA_002304735.1 Ruminococcaceae bacterium UBA794
ACTTTTAATCTTGAAACCGTGCCCGTTTACCCGTGCAAAGATTTTTACGAATACGGTGAAATCGTGTTGGACAACGAGCTTCTTGATGAGCTGCGCGAGGTGCCCGATGAAGTGTATGATTTGCTTGACCCCGAAAAGGTTGGGCGGG
>DBIU01000028.1:0-11202 GCA_002304735.1 Ruminococcaceae bacterium UBA794
TTGGGTCCAGCGTCACGCTGGTGGTGGAGATAAGGGGATTCGAACCCCTGACCTCTTACATGCGAAGCAAGCGCTCTCCCAACTGAGCTATATCCCCAAACTTTATTGCACAAATATTATAACACAATTGATATAAATTGTCAAGAGGTTTTACCGAAAAAATTGAGAGATAAACCAAGGGCGAAACCGCTAATTGTGCGGTGTTACCCAAGGTCTATCTCTCAATTTTATTTTCGATAACTTACAAAGCGCCTAAAATCAGCCGATGAACTTCAAAACGCTCTCGGGAAGCTCGGAATTGTCCGCAGAAACAGTGAGCGTAATGGTGGTGTCGGGGGAAATCTTCGAGAGCGCCTCGAAAGTTTCGCCAACCTTTGCGTAATCTCTGCCGGTAATCTTAAGAGTAGCGTCAACGAAGATATCCGTGCAGTCGTGGTCGGACGAAAGAATACCCGCAACAAAGCCGTAGAACGCGTCCGCGCCCTCGATTGCGTAATCCTCGATGTTGATGAGTCTAACCTTGTAGGTTATGTCGGTGTTGAGCGAAGAACCCTTCTGAATTGCAACAACGTTGCCCTTGGACTGCTTTTCCGCGTTGTGAATAGCGTCGATAAGCAGCTTAGTCTTGCCGGAACCTCTTTTTCCTGTGATAATCTTTACCATAATTTACTCCTCCGTTTAATATATTTTTAGTTGATGAATATTCGTGATTAAAGTCCGAGCTTTCTTTCAAGAATAGCCTTCTGGTCCTCATAGCCGGGCTTTCCGAGAAGCGCGAACATATTCTTCTTGTAGCTCTCGACGCCGGGCTGATTGAACGGATTAACGCCGAGCATATAGCCGCTGAGCGCGCAGGCTTTCTCAAAGAAGTAGATTATCCAGCCAAGCTCAAACTCGTTAAGCTCGGGCGCTTCGAGAACGATATTCGGAACGCCGCCCTCGGTGTGCGCGAGAACAGTTCCCTCGAACGCTTTTCTGTTGACGATGGACATATTCTGATTTGACAGGAAGTTAAGACCGTCGAGATTGCTCGGTTCGTCCTGCAAAAACAGCTCCTTCTGGGGCTTTGCAAACTGCATAACCGTTTCAAACATAATTCTCGAGCCGTCCTGAACGAACTGACCGAGAGAGTGCAAATCGGTTGAGAAAACGGCGCTTGACGGGAAAATGCCCTTGTTGTCCTTGCCCTCGCTCTCGCCGTAAAGCTGCTTCCACCACTCCGCCATCATAGCGAAGGAGTTTTCGTAGCTTATCAGCATTTCAACGCTCTTGCCTTTTCTGTAAAGGATATTTCTGAGCGCCGCATACTTGCAGCAGTCGTTATTCTCGATATCAAAATCCTTATAAGCTTCTCTTGCAGCGGCAGCGCCCTCCATAAGAGCGTCGATATCGCAGCCCGCGCAGGCAATCGGAAGCAGTCCGACAGCTGTGAGAACCGAGTATCTTCCGCCAACGTCGTCCGGAATAACGAACGATTCATAGCCCATCTTATCGGAAAGCTCCTTGAGCGTTCCGCGAGCCTTGTCGGTTGTCGCGTAAATTCTGGACTTTGCACCTTCTTCTCCATAGCGCTGAACGAGCAAATCGCGGAAAACTCTGAAAGCAAGCGCAGGTTCGGTCGTCGTGCCGCTCTTGGAAATGATGTTAACCGAGAAATCCTTGCCGTCGACGAGAGAAATGACCTCGTTGAGATAAGTAGGCGAAAGGCTGCACCCAACGAAATAAATTTCGGGGGTATTTTTCTTAAGCGAGTTATAAAGCGAGGACTTAAGCGCCTCGATAGCCGCTCTTGCGCCGAGGTACGAGCCGCCGATGCCGATAACGATAAGAACGCGGCTGTCGCTGCAAATCTTTTCCGCAGCCTTTTTAATTCTCGCGAACTCCTCCTTATCGTAGTTTACTGGCAGGTCAACCCAGCCGAGAAAGTCGTTTCCGGGGCCGTTTTTGTTGTCGAGAGCGTCGAACGCGGTCTTAACCGCAGGAGCGATTTCGGCAAGCTCGTGGTCCTTTACAAAGCCCTTAAGGTACTTGTCATCAAGTTTTAATCCCATATTATCTAATCTCCTTTCACCGTGCCGAGGGTTCGGCGCGGTTCTCCAACTATATTATATATTAAAATTGATTTTTTTTCAAGCCATCTACATTTATTTGGCAGATATTCACTTTTCAACCGCAATTTTTTGTTGATTTTGCACAAATATTTCTGCAAAAAAGGAGCAAATCAAGCTGTTGCAGCGGAAATTTCGCCGTTCCCCGAAAAGACGATATCCGCGTCCTTTGACAAAGAAGCCGCAGAAGCCGCTTCCCCCGCAGAATAATCCCTAAAAGCGAGCCACTCGCGCATTTTATCGAGCGTTTGGGGCGAGGAAGCGGAGCGCGTTTCGCCCTTGTGAGTGATTTTAACGGTGCCGCCGCGGTTTATGAGCCGATTTGCAAGCGCGAAAGCCTGTTCGCAGCACACGGGAAGCGCGTTGTCGGCAATAAGGATATTCGTCGCGGCAAAACCCGCGCTCTCGTCAAGCCGCACCAGAAGCCGCTCTTTTTTCGCGGAAAGCTTGTAATTAACGCGCTTCGGCGAGTCGCCGGGGACGTAATCCCTGTGTTCGCAGCCGGGAAGCCCGCCCGCAGCCACTGAAACGCCCTCCTCCGCGTCCTCGTCGTCGGCGGGAAGAACGCTTGGTATAAGCTCCGGACCCGCGTAATCGACAATTCTCGGCAAAACCGCCTTCTGCGCCGTCTGACCGCAGGGGATTTTAAGGCAGAACACTCCCGCGAAGTCGCGAACTGTAATCAGCTCCAGATTAAGCCTGTTCAAGCCGCAGTGCCGCACGCGAAAGCTGCCCTTGAGCGTCTTTTTTCCGCTGAAAAGCAGCGACGTTCTTATATTAATGCGCTCGTCTGCGGAAAGCCAAAGCTCGATATAGGGAATGAAGCAGAAGCCCGTTTTCGCGATTTTTACCTCAAATTCCACGATATCGCCAACGCAAGCCGTTCCCGTAAGCGGGCAAAGCTCCGCCTTAAACCGCTTTTTCGACAGGAACAGCAGCGCGGACGAAATCACCGACACGCCGCCTATGATGTAAACCATCGCCCAGCCGATATCCGCGTTCAAAAACGTCACGAACAGCGCCGCGAAAAACAGCGCCTGTATAATGCTTGCAAGATGCGTCATTTCTTCATTTTCCTCTTGGTTCGTCTGATAGCGCGGTAGTCCTCGTAGAGCCGCTTCACGGGTATTTCGGGCAATTTCCCGCCGTAAAGCAGCATATCCGCGCTCTGCGTAATTTCATCGGCTTCGCGAGTTAAGCCGAGCGAGCGCTTGATTATCGCGCAAACTTCTCCCGCGCCGGCGCTTTCCGGCTCAATTCCGCTTATCGAGCAGACAAGCCTGCGCGTTCTGAGGTAAATTCTGCGAATTTTTTTCTCGCTGCCGCCGAAAAGAAGCGAAACCGCGAAGAAGCCCTCGGAAATCGGCTTTCTGAACACAATCGCGAGAATTGCCGCTCCCGCGAGCGCAATCAGAATAATAAGCGCCGCCGAAGCGAACTGTTCGTTTGAATTAGCTTCGCGGGCATATTTCGTGCCGTCGATTTCAAACCAGCCGCAGCCCTCGATATAGCACATCGAATAAGCGTGAGCGTTCGCGGGCTTAACCGCGCATCTGCCAAATTCGTCGATATTGTCGCTGTCCAAAACAAATCCCTCGGTATATCTCGCGGGAATATCCGCCGCGCGCAGTAAAAGCGTCGTCGCAGTGGCAAAATCCGAGCAAATTCCGCGCTTGCTCTTGAACAGGAAATATTCCGCCGTTGTTTCCTCGGGAATAAAATCAAGGTCATAGACAAATCCCGCTTCGCCGAACCACCTTTCAATAGCCGCGGCTTTCTCGTAATCAGAAGTAATACCCGCCGTTATTTCTTCCGCGAGAGCGGCGATTTCGGGGCTTATCGGGCTTTCGTCAAGCGTCCGCGCGAGGTAATTCCGCGCAATGTTTCTCTCGGACATGAAGTTATCTCTGAGCGTTCGCGAAATCACTCCCTCGTCCTCGGCGGCGTCCAAAAGCTCGTCGAAATCCACACGCTCAAACAGAGAAGCGGCGCTTGCGTTCGGCTGACAATAAGTAAATTTAACGGAATAAGCCGCGTTTGCGCCCAAATCATTTTCCGTGAAAATCTCGTCCTTGCGCGTTCGGAAAATATCGCCGAAATAGCTCGGAATATAGACCTCGTACGTTTTGTTCGGATGAATAATAACTCTGGTGTTCGTGCCGTCCGCAACGGAGATTGTCATATTCGCCGACCGCGAGAAGCTTGTGTTCAGCGCGAGAATATCATCGGCATACTCTCCGAGATTTCCGTTTCGGGCGCCTTCTTTCAGCTTTTCCGCAAGCGCGTTTACGTCAAGCGACTGCTGAGTGCTTTCCCAGCCGCCCCAGCCCGTCGTGTATCCCGACATCGCCGTCCAGCCGCCGCCGTCGTTGTATTTATCGAACGACCAGCGGCTCAAAAGCGGGAAATAAGGCGAAGAAACGTAGAAAAGGACGTTATCCGAGGGCTTGTTTGCGCCGGTGTTAACGCTGCTTTTTCCCGTGAAATTCGAGAGCGTGCTTCTTCCGTAGAACGATGTTTTTCTGTTGAGAACTGTGTCGAGGTATTCTCCCATCGGAGTTTCCGTATTTCTTGGTATAACGGTAAGCAAAAGCGCCGAAATCACGCCGAAAATCGCGATTGAAGCAAGCCGCTCCTTTCGGGAGCTTTTGTCGTCGATATAAACGATATCCTTCGGAAATTCGGGTCTTGCCGAACCCAAAACCGCAAGTCCGAAGCCGACCGCCAGAAAGACGATATATCCCGCGGGAAGCCCGCCCGCCGTTCTCGCGGACAAAATCATCGGGATAAGCGCGGGGAGGAGCAAAAAGCTCGGTCTTGGAAGATAAACGCTGAAATAGCACGTTGTAAAGCCGAAAATCCCCGAGAAAATGACGATTGCCGTTCCCGCAAGCAGGATATCGAACGATTCGGAATTTTTGAAGATAAAATCCACGAACGACGACGACAAACCGTTATTTACCACAATGCCGACTACGACGCCAACGGCGATTACGTTTGCAAAAAACGCAAGCACGGCGAACGCTCTTTTCCTGCGAAACGCATAGAAAAGCATATAAATCCCAAAGGAAACGGCGGTCGTTATTACAGTGCAGACAAGCGCCTGCTGCCTGCACAAAACGTACATAAGCGCCGCGCTCATCGAGCAGAGATATATAAGCGCGGTTATCGCCTCCGCGCCCTGATATTGCGGACGAACCTTTTTATTCATCGGATATGCTCCCAAAATGCTTATCTGCCGTTGTAAATATAAAGCCTTGCTTTCATCATTCCGTTGTAAAGCTTGCGGTTTTTCGTCGCTTTAAGTCCGAAAACGCTCTCAAATTCCTCGTCCGGCGTGATAACATAAAGGCTGTTATCGCCGAGCGGAAGAACGCGGCTTCCCAAAATTCCGTACAATTCGCGCGCCTCGGAAAGCTCCAGCATTCTCTCGCCGTAAGGCGGATTTGTGATGATTTTGACGGGGCTTTTCGGGACTGTAAAATCTCTGATATCCCGCTTTTCGGCGCGGATATACTTGTCAACACCCGCTATTTTCGCGTTTTGCTTCGTCAGCTCAACGCAGCTTTCGTCGATATCGAAGCCCATTCCGAGAAAATCAGCGTCCGTTTTAATCATCGAACGCGCTTCATCGCGGGCTTCTCTCCAGACGCTTTTTGGAATGAACGGAAGATTTTCTCCCGAAAAATGCCTGTTAAGTCCCGGCGCAATTCCGAGCGCTTTCATCGCGCTTTCAATCAGCATCGTTCCCGAACCGCAAAACGGGTCGACAACGGTATCTCCCGCGCGAACCCTCGCGATATCGACAATTCCCGCCGCGAGCGTTTCGCGGATAGGCGCGGCGTTGCTTTCGCGGCGATAACCGCGCTTGTGAAGCCCCGCGCCGCTTGTGTCGAGCGTGAGCGTAAACATATTCTTCATCAGCGAAAAGCGGATTTTCCGCTCCGCGCCGTCCTCGGGGAGAACGCTCAGCCCATACGCATTTCCGAGATTAACCGCCATCGCCTTTTTCACGATTTTCTGGCACGCGGGAACGCTCGTAAGCTTTGAATTAAGCGAATGTCCGTTGTTCGGGAAAGCGTCGTTTCTGCCGATATAATCGGAAAGCGGAAGCTTTTTTATGCCCTCGAAAAGCTCGTCGAACGTTTCCGCGCGAAATTCGCCGAGAATAATGCTAATGCGCTCGGCGGTTCTCGAAAAGATGTTCGCCCTCGCGCAGACGGCTTCGTCCCCCGAAAAGCAAACGCGCCCGTCCGTGACGGCAATATCCTCTCCGCCCGCTTTCTTTATCTCGAACGACAGCGTTTTTTCAAGCCCGAAATGACAGGGCGCAACAAATCTGAATTTACTCATACAAGACCGCTTTCAAGCGCTTTTTTGCCGATATCCTTGCGGAAATGCGCTTTTTCAAATGAGATTTTGCCAACCGCCTTATAAGCGCCGTCAAGCGCGGATTTAAGACTATCGCCCGTTGCCGTAACGCCGAGAACGCGCCCGCCCGCGGTGTAGAATTTGCCGTTTTCAAGCTTTGTTCCCGCGTGATAAACGTATGCGCCGCTCGTCTGACCGTTTTCGTCAAGACCCGCGATTTCCTTGCCCGTTTCGTACTTTTCGGGATAGCCGCCGCTCGCCATAACAACGCAAGCGCAAGCCTTATCGCTCCATTTTATATCGAGATTTTCGAGAGTTTCGCTGTAGACAGCCTCGATAATATCGACAAAATCCGTTTCGAGAAGCGGGAGAACAACCTGCGTTTCGGGGTCGCCGAAGCGGCAGTTGTACTCGACGACCTTCGCGCCCTCGTCCGTCAGCATAAGCCCGAAATACAGACAGCCCTTGAATGGTCTGCCCTCGGACTGCATCGCCTTGATTGTCGGGAGGAAGATTTTCTCCATGGCTTCATCGGCGATTTCCTTTGTATAGCAGGGATTAGGCGCGATTGTTCCCATTCCGCCCGTGTTCAAGCCCTCGTCAAAGTCGTTTGCGCGCTTGTGGTCCATCGAAGAAACCATCGGCTTAACCGTTTTTCCGTCCGTGAACGCAAGAACCGTAACCTCGACGCCGCGCATAAATTCCTCGATAACAACCTCCGCGCCGCTCTTTCCGAACTTTCCGTCAATCATCATCGACTTAACCGCGTCAGCCGCTTCTTCAAAATTCTGCGCGATAATAACGCCCTTTCCGAGCGCAAGTCCGTCGCACTTTATAACGGCGGGATAGCTGTTTCTTTCCTTAATGTAAGCGACAGCCTTTTCCGCGTCCGTAAACGTTTCATAAGCCGCCGTAGGGATACCGTACTTCTTCATAAGAGCCTTTGAAAAAGCCTTGCTTCCCTCGAGAATTGCGGCGTTCGCGCGCGGACCGAACGTCTTGAAGCCCTTTTCGTTAAGCTTGTCCACAAGTCCCATTACAAGCGGGTCGTCGGGCGCGACAAAGACATAATCGGGCTGAAGCTTCTCTGCGAGCGCACAAATTCCCTCAAGGTCGGTCGCCTTTACGGGGAAACACTCCGCAATTCGCGAAATACCGCCGTTTCCGGGCGCGCACCAGAGCTTTTCTACTTTCGGAGATTTCTTCAATGCCGCAGCGATTGCGTGTTCTCTGCCGCCGCCGCCTACTATCAAAATATTCATAATCAAGGTTTCCTTTCAAAATATAATACATAATTATTATACTATATTTTTCGGAGAATTACAATAGCCTTTGACAAAATTGAGCTAGGCAAAAACGGTTTTGACGAATTTTCCCGAGAATGGATTTTGCACTTTTGTTTACCGTCAAATTAAACAATTTACTGAGAAAAAATTTGTGCAAAATCCCGCCCTTGTATTATATTTTGAATGATGTATAATAAAATTAAGAATTTGCAGTAATTTGCAGTTCAATTCTGCGAAAAAACGACATTTTTGCAGTAATTTGCAGCCGATTTTGAAAAATTCAAATAAAATCTAGGAGGTTTTCACAATGAACTACGGCTATTTCGACGACAAAAACCGCGAATACGTCATCACGCGCCCCGATACTCCCGCGCCCTGGGCGAATTATCTCGGTTCGCCCGAATACGGCGCGATTATTTCGGGAAACGCGGGCGGATATTCTTTCGTAAAGAGCGGCGCAAAGGGAAGAATACTTCGCTATCGCTTCAACAGCGTAAACTGCGACCAGCCCGGACGCTATATCTATATCAAGGACAACGACCAAAACGACTTCTGGAGCGGTTCTTGGGCGCCCGTCTGCAAGCCGCTTTCCGAGTATAAGAGCGAGTGCCGCCACGGAACGGGATATTCCGTTATTTCCTCGAAATACAAGAAAATCTCGTCGAAAACGACATATTACGTTCCGCAGAACGCGGACTACGAGGTTTGGGCGTGCGAGATTACGAACAGCGACAGCAAGCCGAGAAATCTCTCCGTTACGGGCTTTTGCGAGTTCGTCAATGAAAACTACTACGAACAGGACCAGGTTAACCTTCAATACACTCTTTTCATCACTCATACCTATTTTAAGGGAAAATACCTGCTTCAGAAGCAAAACGAGCTTGAAAATCCGCATATCGAGCGCTTCTTCGGGCTTGCGGGCGCGGAGGTTTCTTCCTACTGCGGCGACCGCGAGGTGTTTGTCGGCTCATACAGAGGCTACGCAAATCCCGTCGGTATCGAAGATGGTCTGAAAAACAGTCTTAACTACTGCGGAAACTCCTGCGGCGCTTTGCAGAGCGACTTCACGCTTCAGCCGGGCGAAACGAAGAAGCTTATTTACGTTCTCGGTCAAAAAAGCGGCGAGGAAGCCGAGAAAATTATCGCGAATTACGAAAAAGACGGCGCTGTCGAGAAAGAAATCGCCGAGCTAAAGAGCTTTTGGCACTCGAAGCTCGACAATCTTCAGGTTGACACGCCCGACCCCGCGTTCAACAGTATGGTTAACGTGTGGAACGCTTACAACTGCTTCATCACGTTTATCTGGTCAAGAGCGGCTTCTCTCGTTTACTGCGGTCTGAGAAACGGCTTCGGTTACCGCGATACCGTTCAGGATATTCAGGGCGTCATTCACCTCGCGCCCGCAATGGCGAAAGAGCAGATTAAGTTTATGCTCTCGGCGCAGGTTACAAACGGCGCGGGACTCCCCCTCGTCAAGTACACCCACAACGCAGGTCACGAAGATACTCCCGACGATGAGAGCTACGTCCGCGAAACGGGTCACCCGTCCTATCGCGCGGACGACGCGCTTTGGCTGTTCCCGACAATTTACAAGTATATCGGCGAAAGCGGCGATGAAAAATTCCTCGACGAGGAGATTTTCTTCGCGAATAACGGCGAAAAAGGCACTGTTTACGAACATCTCAAGCGCGCAATCGACTTCTCGATGAACAATCTCGGCAATCACGGTATGCCCGCGGGTCTGCACGCGGACTGGAACGACTGCCTGCGCCTCGGCAAAAAGGGCGAAAGCACGTTCGTTGCGTTCCAGCTTGTTTACGCAATTAAAATTCTGCGCGAATACGCGGTTTATAAGAACGACGGCGAATATGTGAAGTATCTTGACGAAATAAACGAGAAAATGGGCAAAATCCTCGACGAGTGCTGGGACGGCGACCGTTTCATCAGAGGCTACCGCGAAAACGGCGACGTTATCGGAAAGCACACCGACCCCGAAGCTTCGATGTGGCTGAACCCGCAGAGCTGGGCGGTTATTTCGGGATTCGCGTCAAAAGAGCGTGCGGAGAAGGCGCTCGACTCGGTTGACCGCGAGCTGAACACGCCTTACGGAGCGATGGTTATGTATCCGCCGTATGAAAACCACGCGTTTGACGGTGCGCTTATGCACTGCTACAACAAGTGCGTCAAGGAAAACGCGGGCATCTTCTCGCAGCCGCAGGGCTGGCTTATTCTCGCGGAAGCAAAGCTCGGACGCGGAAACAACGCTTTCAAGTACTGGAAGGAAGCCGCTCCCGCCGCCTATAACGACTGCGCCGAAAAACGCGCGCTTGAGCCGTACGTTTACGGGCAGTTTGTCGAAGGTAAGGACAGTCCGTTCGCCGGCAGAGCGCACGTTCACTGGCTCACGGGAACCGCTTCGACCGTTATGGTAGGCACTGTCGAGGGTATTCTCGGTCTTGTTCCCGATATAACGGGACTTACCGTTGACCCGTCAATTCCGTCGGAATGGAAGAATTTCTCGATTAAGAAGTCTTTCCGCGGCAAAACGCTCAATATCTCCGTAAATAACTCGAACGGCTCGCAGCACGGCGTTAAGTCGATTACCGTTAACGGCGCGAAAATTGACGGAAACCATATCCCCGCCGAAATTCTCAACGTTGATAATGATATTCTCGTTGAAATGTAAACCGAATTTTCGCCGACTGTGAGGAAAAAGATGGATATTCTGCTGCTTAAAACGGAAAAAATAACGTGGAACGAAATTTCGGGATTTATCGGCTGCCTTGACGCACCGAGGAGAAAAAGCGTTCTCTCAAAGGCGCACGAAAGCGACAAAATCAACTCTCTGCTTTCGCGGCTTATTTTGCTCTCGGAGCTTGAAAAGAGAACGGATATCCCGCGAAAACGGCTCTCGTTTACGCTCGGAACGCACGGCAAGCCTTATCTCAAACACTCGGAGCTGTTCTTCTCAATGTCGCATACCGAGGGCGCTATCGTCGCGGCTTTCGCGGAGGGCGAGGAAATCGGCGCCGATGTTGAACGAAAAAATCGCCGCGTAAGCGAACGAATGTACCCGCGCGTTCTTTCCGACGAGGAGCAAAGGTCTGTTCGCGGCACGGAGGATTTTCTGAAGCTATGGGTGCAGAAGGAAGCGTTTCTGAAGCGGCTCGGAGTCGGAATTACACGCGATTTGCGCGCGGTTTCGCCCGAAAAGCTCCCCGATACCGCCGCGATTGACTGCGGAGATTATATCGTCGGCGTTTCGGGAAAAGGCGCGAAGGAAGCCGTTGTCCTTGAAATTCCGCTTGAGGAGCTGCTTTCGCGGTTCGTCAAAATTCTGTAAACATAAAAAAGCCGCACGAAACGTGCGGCTTTTGGCTTGGCGAAAAAGTAGGTTTTGCCCGCGAAGCGGGCGTTTTAATCCGTTTTTTGCCTCA
>DBIU01000028.1:11318-13039 GCA_002304735.1 Ruminococcaceae bacterium UBA794
GTGCGGGCAGTGCGGATGTTTCGGCGGAAAAGTCCCAACGGGACTTTTTCGACAGTCTGGAGCGTATGCTTTCACATACGCTCTTTTTTCTTACTTAATTACATTTGCCGCTCTGTTTGCATAGCTTCTTGCGTTGGAGATAGCAATTCTGCTGCTCGAGAGGTAACTGTCGGAGCTTGTTTTGGGGAGCTTAGAGCAGGTTTCAACAAGCTTTGCAAGATTGTCGTACGCGCTGTCGAGATGACTTGCGGCGGCGCTGTAATCGCTTGAAACGCCCTTAAGCATAATCGCATAAGCCTTTGCTTTCATCGCGAAGCTTGCCGCTTCCGCATAAGTCGTCAAATTCGACGTAAGCGTGGTGAACGCCTTGCGCTCAAATGTAGTTCCGAGTCCGGAAAGCTGCGTCTGAAGCGTCGCGAACTTGTCGGCGCTGTTTCTGACGTCGGTAATCGCCGCGCTGACAACAGCCTTATAAGCGCTGTTTTTATATGCTGCGGTATAGCTTGACGTGAATTTATCAAGCGAAAGTCCGCTTATCGCAGAAGTTACTCTTGAATAATAGGACTTGCTGTTCTTGGTGAACGCGGAATATCCGCCCTTCGGCGAGATAATGAAGTTGTAATAATCGTCGTATCTCGACTTAAGCGTTTTAAGCGACGAATAAAGCGCGCTGAACTCGCTGTTTGTGGGAGAAGCAAGGCTTACGGTGCGGTCAACGGAAACCTTTCCAACCTTCAAAATACTAATCACGCTTGTCGCAAATTTCGACTCGTAGAAATCGTTAATCGCTTCCTCGTTGCTCTTGGTCGAGTTGTTCATTGCAAAAATAACGTTTTGCGAAAGCATTTCCATCTTTCCGACTTCGCCCGCGATGGTTTCAGCCGCGCCCATAATCTTTTTGCGGTCCTGCTCGAGCGACTTTAGCTTTGCGTCGGTTGAAGGAGGCGTAACGACAGGTCTTGACGAAGTTGACGTCTTTGTGCTTGAAGATACGCTGCTTGAAGTCGAAGTGCTTTCATCGGAGGTCGAGGAGCTTTCCGTCGAGGTCGAGTCAACGTCGGTTGAAGTCGAGCCTGTGTCGGTTGACGTCGGCGGCACAACAACCTCGTCTGTTGTCATGGACGTGCTTTCAGATGATGTAGACGTGCTTGTCGAGGTGTTCGATGAAGTATCGCCTCCGACAATATCCGCCGGCTTTTTGTTCCACGGCTGCAAAATAAACAGCATAAACGCCGCCGCTGCGGCAATTCCCACAATTCCGCCGATAAACTTCGGAACGGGGATTTTGCCGAATATCATCGGCGTTTCCTTTGCGCCGCTGTTTGAAGGCGCGAATTTCGGCGGAACGTAAGCGCCCTTATATGTAGCTCCGCAGTTTTTGCAGAACTTTTCGGTATCGTACATATCCTGTCCGCAGGTTCGGCAGTAAACGAGATTTCCCTTGGGCGTTTCTTCATCGGAGCTGCTCTCGGGAGCGGTATTCTGCGGCTTTTGCGGACGTCTGAAATCGAAGTCCTCAACCTCGCGTCTTTCCGCTGCGACTGCCGCGGCGGCAGGAGCCGCTTCGGAAACGGCAGGTTCTTCGGCTTCTTCCGAGATAACAGGCGCGCTTTCCGCGATAAATCCCATTTCCTCGGGAATAAAATCATCGGCATCTTCTTCCTCGACAGCTTCGGGAGCTGCTTCCTCGGCAGCTTCAGGAGCTTCTTCCTCGACAGCTT
>DBIU01000042.1 GCA_002304735.1 Ruminococcaceae bacterium UBA794
AAATCTGCTACAAGGAAGAAAATCTCGACGCCCTCGCAAAGGACTTTATCGCGTTTATAATGAGCAAAGACGGTCAGCAGATTATCGCCGACAATCATTACATCGCCGTAAATTCCGATGAAACTTACACTCCCGCAGGCTTGAAAGGCACGATTTCCGTGAACGGCTCGACCTCTGTCGGACCCGTAATGGAGAAGCTCGCGGCGAAGTATCAGGAACTCAACGGCGGCGCGGTTGTGCAAATTCAGCAGACGGGTTCGGGCGCGGGAATAACCGCGGTAACCTCCGACGCGTGTAATATCGGAATGTCCTCGCGTGCGCTTAAGCAGGCTGAGCTTGACAAGGGGCTTTCCGAGCTGAAAATCGCGGACGACGGCATCGCGGTTATCGTTCACAAGGACAGCAAGGTTGACAATCTCACTTCCGAACAGATTAAGAAAATCTTCCTCGGCGAACTCAAAAACTGGTCTGAAATCAAGTAAAATTTCTCCCGACCGCGCAAGCTGCGCACCTTCTCCCTTTTTTAGTTAAGCGCAGGCGGCGAAAAACCGCTTGCGCACAGCGTTATGAGAGGACAATATGCAAAAAGCTAAAGAAAAAATAATGCACGCGCTGTTTTTGCTCTGCGCCTGCACGTCAATTCTGGCGGTTGTCGTAATCTGCGTTTACCTTTTCGGAACGGGCGTTCCCGCGATTGTGGACGTCGGCTTCTTTAAGTTCATTTTCGGAGCTGAGTGGCGGCCCGACGCGGAGCTTTGGGGAATTTTCCCGATGATTGTGGGGTCTGTTCTGGTAACGGGAATTGCAATTCTGATAGGCGTTCCGATAGGCGTTCTATGCGCGGTATTTATGGCGTTCTACTGTCCGAAAAAGCTCTATTCTTTCGTAAAGCCCGCGATAAATCTTCTCGCAGGAATACCCTCGATAGTCTACGGTTTTTTCGGAGTAATGGTTATCGTGCCTTTTGTGAGAAACGTTTTCGGCGGCTCGGGAAAAGCGCTTCTGACGGCGGGAATATTGCTCGGAATAATGATTTTGCCGACGATAATCAAAACGACCGAAGCCTCTCTCAAAGCCGTTCCTGCCGCGTATTACGAGGGTGCGCTCGCTCTCGGCGCAACGCACGAGCGAAGCGTGTTTCTTGCGGCGCTTCCCGCGGCTAAATCGGGCATTCTCGCCGCGATTATCCTCGGAATAGGCAGGGCAATCGGCGAAACTATGGCGGTTGTAATGGTTGCGGGAAACCAAGCTATTCTCCCCGAAAGCATAACTTCGGGTATCCGCACGCTCACGTCGAACGTTATTCTCGAAATGGGTTATGCGGACGAACACAAGCAGAGTATTCTCGTGGCGACGGCGGTTGTGCTGTTCGTGTTTATTCTGATAATTAATCTCAGCTTCTCGATTTTGAAGCGAAGAAAGGACTGAGCCTATGGAAAAAACAGCCGAAACGGGCAAAATTCCCGCTGTTCACACCGAGGAGTATATAAATAAGGTTAGTCTGCGGGATAAGCTGCGGCAATACAAAAAGCGCCCGAAATCGCTTGTAATGATGATTTTGGTGATGCTTTCGGCTGCGTTTGCCGTGGGAATACTGCTGTTTCTCGTGGCTTACATTCTCGTGAACGGCGTTCCCCACCTCACGGCGGAGCAGTTTGAATGGAAGTACACACCCGAAAATCAGAGTATGACGCCCGCGCTGATAAACACGCTCACGATGACCGTGATAACGCTGCTTATCGCCGTTCCCGTGGGAATTTTCGCGGCGGTTTATCTCGTCGAGTACGCAAAGCGCGGAAACAAGCTCGTCAAAATAATCCGCGTCACCACCGAAACGCTTTCGGGTATTCCTTCAATCGTCTACGGGCTTTTCGGATTTTTGCTGTTCAATATGCAGCTCGGCTGGCAGTACGCGATGTTCGGCGGTATAATCACGCTTGCGGTTATGATTTTGCCGCTGATAATCCGCACGACCGAAGAAGCGCTGCTCGCCGTTCCCGACAGCTACCGCGAGGGCAGCTTCGGACTTGGCGCAGGCAAAATGAGAACGGTTTTCCGCATAATTCTCCCCGCCGCAATCCCGGGTATTATGTCGGGCGTTATCCTCGCGATAGGCAGGATTGTCGGCGAATCCGCCGCGCTTATCTACACCTCCGGAACGTTCCGCAGTACTCCGAGCGGGCTTTGGGACTCCGCAGCAACGCTCACGGTTCATATGTACGTTCAGTCGAACGAGGGACTTCACGTTGAACAGGCTTTCGCTTCGGGCGTGGTTCTGCTTGCGCTGACGTTCCTGATAAATCTCGCTTCGGATTTGATTGAACGCAGAATTACCAAGAAAAAGGGGTAAAAATGAAATTCGACATACAAAACGCAGAGCTGTATTACGGCAGCTTCAAGGCGCTTAAGGGCATAAATCTTCAAATTCCCGAAAACAAAATAACTTCGTTTATCGGACCGTCGGGCTGCGGAAAATCAACGCTTCTGAAGTCGCTTAACCGAATGAACGATTTGATTGAGGGGTGCAGGATTACGGGCAAATTTCTGCTTGACGGCGAGGATATTTACGGCAAAATGGACGTAAATCTTCTCAGAAAGCGCGTAGGAATGGTGTTTCAGAAGCCGAACCCGTTTCCGATGAGCGTTTACGACAACA
>DBIU01000019.1 GCA_002304735.1 Ruminococcaceae bacterium UBA794
TGCTTTCGTCAAGAGCGACGCAAAATTCCCGATTTTCGCGAATATTTACAACGTTTTCGGGAAGCGGAAGCCCCGTTTTTGCGAAAATAACGCCTGTTTTCGCGGCGCTTTCGGTCATTTTCGCTGTTCCGTGATAAAGCACGAAATCTCCCGCGGCGGCTTTTTGGCTTGGTTTCGCGCTGATAAACGTTTTCTCGTTAAGCGAAAAAATCGCGTCCTCGCCGACAATTTCAGCGTTATCGAGCAGTTTTGCGGCAATTTCGTTCGTGAAGATTACTTCCGTTTCAACAAGCTCCGCAAGCTCTCTCAGCGAAACCGCGCCCGTATAATCCGCCTCAAATGCCGCTATAACGCCGATTTTCACCGCGCCGCGTTCCCGCAGACAGCGCGAAATGTCGTCCGCAAGCCCGACTCCGTTTCCCGAAACGAACACCGCCGCTTCACGTCCGCAAAACGCAACGGCGGCGTTTGTCCGATTGTTCCCGACAAATCGGATTTCGCGGCGGTTTTCAACGCGAATTGTCGTTATCAGCAGCGGCAAAAGCGTCGCAGCCGCCATTCCTGCGGAGCAGCGCCGAAGCGTTTTAATCGTCCCGAACGCGCCGAGCGTCAGCAGTCCCGCGCAAACCGCCGCAAGCGCCCAAGCTCCCTCGAAATCAAGCGAGAGATACATTCCGCGGGCGCTTCCGAACAGCTTTATTATCCACGATATCGCTCTCATCGACAAGTCAACCGGCACTCCCAGAACGCCGATTTCAAGCGCTCCGAGCAGTATCATAAACGTCATTCCGACCGTCATCAGCGGCATTATCAATATCGACGTGAACACCGCGCCGAGCGATACTCCTTTGAATACCGCCGCGCTCACCGGCGAAGTGCAGATAAGCGCACTCAGCGAACAGCAAATAACGCGTATTCCAGCAGAAAGGAACTCTGCTTTCTCGGGAAGCAGCCCGCAGAGCCGCTCGGACAGCCTCGGCGCGACAACTCCCGCCCCGAATACTCCCAAAACCGACATCGCGAAGCCTATATCAAGCACCGCGCCCGGCGATATCAGAAGAATTGCCGAAACCGCAAGACAAAGCGTGTTCAGCGTGTCCGAGCGCCTGTGAAGAAGCGGCGCCGCAGCGTTTATCACAAACATTGCCGACGCGCGGAAAACCGACGCCGTGTATCCGAAAAACACAATTTCCGCCGCCGCCGTTAAAATTGACAGTATACTGCGGAGCTTTCGCCTTCTTTGCGGTATCAGCTCAAGCAAAACCGCCGCGAGTATCGCGAAGTGCGCTCCCGAAACCGCTGTGTAATGCGCCGCGCCGCTTATTCTGAACCGTTCCGTCAGCGTTTGCGAAAGGCGCTCGTCCCGCCCGAAAAGTATCGCCGAGGAGATTTCCCCGCTTTCGCCCGCCACATTCTCCCGAAGCGCGGAATAAAGCCGTTCGCGGACTGCGCGGATTACCGTTCGAAAGCTGCTTTTCGAGGGATTTATCGAGCGGTATTCCGTGATTTCACCCGAAAGCAAAATTCCTTTTGCGAGATTTTGCGTGAGATAAAGCTCGTCCGGCTCGGAAAGCTCTATTTCCGCCTCTCCGAAATCGCTCTCGCTCACGACCGCTTCTCCCGTCAGACGAACGTTCGCGCGCAGACCGCCGAGGTTCAATTCCCCGATAAATTCAACCCTGTCGCCCGAATATCTCGTTATTTCGCCGACAGTGAACCCCGAGCGAACCTTTTTCCCGTCAAAGGTCATTATCGGCTTGCAGTAAAACTCGACGTGAAGCGTCATCATAAGCGCTCCCGCGAGCAATCCCGCAAGGCACGGCGCGAACGCGCGCTTTTTCACAAGAATTAACGCAATGCCCGCCGCCGCCGAAATTATCAGCGCGGGAACGCTTCCCGCAAAGTATGCGAGCAACATTCCCGCCGCGAGAAACGGCGCGAATTTCACAACGGGCAGCGAAAAAATGCCCTTTTCTCTTTCTTCCATAGTTTTTCTTTCGTTTTGTGGATTTTTTATGTGAAAGCAAAGCCGCTTTTGCCGAAAAAACCACTTATTTATTTCAATATATTCATTTTTTTAGATTTTCTATAAAAAATTTTGGAATTTAACGCGCTAAAAAAGGAAAAGCCATTGACATAAGAAAAAAATAGTGTTATAATATCATAGTATGCTGACTTTTGACGAGGAAAGGATTTTTCTTGCGTTTTCCGAGAAAATCCGCGCTTGTTCGCGCTCCGTTAAATCAAAGCCGCGCAAAATCTCAATAAAGCGCTTTTGGTCAGCCCACGGAGAGTCCGTTGCAAACAGAATTTTGTCCGCGCCGTGACGCTTGATGATTTTTTCGGCGGTTTTTGGATATCGGTCGAGTACAAATGCCGTGTCCATATAAACCGGCTTTCCGCAGAGCTTTTCAAGCACATCTTCGCCGAGGTCGCAGCCGCCCATATGCGCGAGTATAAGCTTGTCGGCGATTGCGCTTCCGAGCTTCTCCAGAACCTCGAGCACCATATCCGGCGTGCAGTGAACATCATTCTTATAGCCGACGTCAATTCCCGCGTGCGTCACAACGTACAGTCCGCGCTCCGCCGCAGCCGAAATTATCCTCAAAACGCGCGGGTCGCTGAAATAAACGTCCTGATAATCGGGGTGAAGCTTTATTCCGAAAAGTCCCGCGTTTTTCACGAAATCAAGAATTTCTTCGATATTTTCGCAGTCGGGGTGTATCGCGCCCGCGTAGATTATTCCGTCTTTTCCGTTAAGCTCGGCGGCAAGCCTGTTTATCGACTCAACCTGCCGCGGAAGCGTCGCCACGGGCAATATCACCGAATAATCAACCCCCGAACGCTTCATACTCTCCTTCAGAGAAGCGAGCGTTCCCTCGCGAAACGGCTTTACATCGCCCTTTTTTGCAAGAAATTCAATCGTCTGTGCGGCGATTTTGTCGGGGAATGTGTGCGTGTGAAAATCTATTATCATTTGCGTTTCTCCTTCGTTTTCGGATTACAAAAGTAATTATACCACGCTTCGAGCATTTTTTCAAGACGTTTGACTTTTTACCGTTAAATTCAGCCTTGGCTGTTTGGAAAGGATACATAAATTAATGACTACTATGATTATTACAGGCGCGTTTTTGCTTGTGTTCTTCGCCGTGATGATTTTCATTGGCTTCAGAAGCAGAAAACACGCAACCGATGTAAACGGCTTCGTTCTCGGCTCGCGGCAGGTCGGTCCGTGGCTCAGCGCGTTCGCCTACGGAACGTCCTACTTCTCCGCGGTTATTTTCGTTGGGTATGCGGGACAGTTCGGCTGGAACTTCGGCGTCGCTTCAACGTGGATAGGTCTCGGAAACGCGTTTATCGGCTCGCTTCTCGCGTGGTGCGTTCTCGGAAGAAGAACCCGAATTATGACGCAGCATCTCGGAAGCAAGACAATGCCCGATTTCTTCGGCGCACGCTTCGACTCGAAAAAGCTTAAAATCTCCGCTTCCGTCATAACCTTCGTGTTCCTCATTCCCTACACCGCTTCGCTTTATAACGGTCTTTCGAGGCTGTTCTCGATGGCGTTCGACGGCATAGATTATTCCGTCTGCGTTATCGTAATGGCGGCGCTTACGGGCGTTTACGTTATAATCGGCGGATATATGGCGACTGCTGTGAACGACTTTATTCAAGGTATGGTTATGCTCGCGGGAATTATCGCGGTTATCGGCGCCGTTCTCAACGACAACGGCGGTCTTTCGCAGGCTATGATGTCGCTTGCGGGCGTTGAGGGCGACGCGGGCTGGCAGGGCGCTTATTCCTCGTTCCTCGGTCCGAACCCGCTTTTCCTCTTTTTTGTCGTTATGCTAACATCTCTCGGAACGTGGGGCCTGCCGCAGATGGTCGGCAAGTTCTATGCTATCAAGAACGAGGAGTCAATCAAAAAAGGCACGATTATTTCCACGATTTTCGCGATTATCGTTGCGGGAGGCTGCTATTTCCTCGGCGGTTTCGGCAGACTTTATAATGTCGACGTAAAGGCGAACGGCTTCGACGCGATTATCCCCGAAATGCTCTCGACGCTTTCTCCGGCGATTATCGGTCTTGTTATCGTTCTCGTGCTTTCGGCGTCAATGTCAACGCTTTCTTCGCTTGTCCTCACAAGCGGCTCGTCGATTACTCTCGACTTTATCGAGCCTCTCTGCAAAAAGACTCTCGGCGAAAAGAAAAAAATGCTGATTATCAAAATCTTCATCGTTATCTTTATCGCGATTTCCGCCGCAATCGCTATTTTCCAAGCGAAAAGCAAGAATATGTTTATCGCGCAGATGATGGGCGTTTCGTGGGGCGCGCTTGCGGGAGCTTTCCTCGCGCCGTTCCTCTACGGTCTTTACTGGAAAAAGACGACAAAGGCGGCTGTTGCGGCTTCGTTTATCTTCGGAGTAGGACTTGAAACGGTTCAGCTTCTCGTTTCTCTCGGAGCGCTCGACGTTTCGGGTATCCCCGTGATATCGTTCGTGTTCACGAACTCGCTTTATTCGGGAGTTTTCGCAATGCTCGGCGGTCTGATTATCGTGCCGATTGTCAGCCTGCTCTCAAGGAAAACGCGACCCGATAATACGGAAAAAATGTTCGCTTGCTATACCAAAACAAAAACTGTCGAGGTTATCGACAGCCTCGGCGACGACGAGAATTAATATAAGGAGAATGTTGCTATGAAAAAAATGATGCTCGGAAACGAAGCGGCTGCCCGCGGTCTTTACGAAGCGGGAGTTCGCGTGATTTCGTCTTATCCCGGAACGCCCTCGACCGAAATTACCGAATATGCCGCGAAATATGACGAAATGTACTGCGAATGGGCGCCCAACGAAAAGGTTGCCGCGGAAGTCGCTTTCGGCGCTTCGCTCAGGGGCGCGCGTTCAGCGTGCGCGATGAAGCACGTCGGACTGAACGTTGCCGCAGACCCGCTTTTCACGCTTTCTTACACGGGCGTTACGGGCGGTATGGTTCTGTTTGTCGCGGACGACCCCGCCATGCATTCCTCCCAGAACGAACAGGACTCCAGACACTACGCTATCGCCGCGAAAGTGCCGATGCTCGAGCCGTCCGATTCCGTTGAAGCCAAGGATTTCGTCAAGGAAGCCTATGAGATTTCGGAGAAATTCGACACTCCCGTTATCGTGAGAATGTGTACGAGAATAGCTCACTGTCAATGCGCGGTCGAGCTTGAGGAGCGCCGCGAGATTCCCGTTCGCGAATACGAAAAGAACCCGCAGAAGTACATAATGGCGCCCGCAAACGCAATCAAGCGCCACCCGTTCGTTGAGGAGCGCACAAGAAAGCTCGCCGAATTTGGCGAAACTTCCCCGCTTAACCGCGTTGAAAAGGGTACTTCCGATGAAATGGGAATTATCTGCGCGGGAACTTGCTATCAGTATGTCAAGGAAGTGTTCGGGGACAGCGTTCCCGTGCTTAAGCTCGGTCTTGTAAATCCGCTTCCCGAAAAGCTTATCCGCGATTTTGCCGCTTCCGTGAAGAAGGTTTACGTTATCGAGGAGCTTGACGGCATTATCGAACAGCACCTCAACAATCTCGATATTCCCTGCACGGGAAAAGCGCTTTTCCCGCCTATCGGCGAGTTTAATCAGGCGACTATCCGCGCGGCTTTCGGTATGCCGCTGCCCGAAACCGTTTCCGCGGACTCGGCTATTCCCGTTCGCCCGCCCGTTATGTGCGCGGGCTGCCCGCATCGCGGTCTGTTCTACACTCTCGCGAAGAACAAAATCACCGCGCTCGGCGATATCGGCTGCTATACTCTCGGAAGCGCCGCGCCGCTGTTTGCGCTCGACTCCACGCTCTGTATGGGCGCTTCAATTTCCGGTCTGCACGGCTTCAACAAGGTCGGCGGCAAGGAGTCGGAAAAGAAATCCGTCTGCGTTATCGGCGACTCGACGTTTATGCATTCCGGTATGACGGGGCTTGTCAATATCGCGTATAACGCTTCAAATTCAACCGTAATTATCCTCGACAACTCCATTACGGGTATGACGGGTCATCAGCAAAACCCCACGACAGGCTACAACATCAAGGGCGAACCCGCCGCGGCGGTTAATCTCGAGGACCTTTGTCACGCTATCGGCATCAAGAGAGTCCGCGTTGTTGACCCGTATAACCTTAAGCAATGCGAGGACGCAATCAAGGAGGAGCTTGCCGCGGAAGAGCCTTCCGTTATTATTTCGCGCAGACCTTGTATGCTCCTCAAATACGTTAAGCCGAAGCCCGCGCTCAAAATCAATCCCGATAAGTGCGTAGGCTGCAAGATGTGTATGAAGCTTGGCTGTCCCGCAATCAGCATTAAGGACAAAAAGGCGTTTATCGACCCCACGCAGTGCGTTGGCTGCGCTGTTTGCGAGCAGCTCTGCAAGGTTGGCGCTATCGAGGCTTAACGGAGGAGGTATGTTGATATGGAAACTAAAAATGTAATGATAGTCGGCGTCGGCGGTCAGGGAAGCCTGCTCGCAAGCAAGCTCCTTGGTTATATTCTCACCGAGGAGGGCTATGACGTTAAAGTAAGCGAGGTTCACGGTATGAGCCAGAGAGGCGGCTCGGTCGTAACTTACGTTCGCTATGGCGACAAGGTTTATTCGCCGGTTGTCGCGGCGGGCGAAGCGGATTTTATCGTGTCTTTCGAGAAAATCGAGGCTGCGCGCTATGCTTCTCACCTTAAAAAGGACGGCAAAATCGTCGTGAATATTCAGCAGATTGACCCGATGCCCGTTATCACGGGAGCGGCGGAATACCCCGAAAACGTTCTTGAGGAGCTTAAGGCGAAGGGCGTTTTCGTTGACGAAATAGACGCGCTTTCTCTCGCGGCGGAAGCGGGAAGCTCCAAAGCCGTCAATATCGTTCTTATGGGCAGACTTTCAAAGTATTTCGGCGTCGGCAAGGAAAAGTGGCTTTCCGCTATCGAAAAGCTTGTAAAGCCGCAGTTTGTCGAGATTAACAAAAAAGCGTTCGAGCTTGGTTTTTCATCTTAACCGTTTGAGGAGGTTAAAAGCATAATGTCCAACTATTTTCAGCCCGAAATCGAAACCGCGTCGCGCGAGAAAATTCTCGATATCCAAAACGAGAAAATCGTAAAGCAGGTTCGTCACGTTTACGATAACGTGAAATATTACCGCGACCTTATGGACGCTCAGGGCGTTTCTCCCGATGATATCAAGAGCGTTGATGATATCAAAAAGCTTCCGTTCCTCTCGAAAGAGGATTTGCGCATCGCTTATCCCTATGGTCTGCTCGGAACCGACCTCAAAAACTGCGTTCGTATCCACTCGACGTCCGGTACGACGGGAAAGCGCGTCGTCGCTTTCTACACGCAGCACGATATCGACCTTTGGGAAGAATGCTGCGCGAGAGCGATTGTCGCTGCGGGCGGCTCGAGCGACGACGTTTGTCAGGTTTGCTATGGCTACGGTCTTTTCACGGGCGGCTCGGGACTTCACGGCGGCTCGCATAAGGTAGGCTGTCTTACGCTCCCGATGTCCTCCGGCAACACAGAGCGCCAAATTCAGTTTATGATGGACCTTGGCGCGACTATCCTCTGCTGCACGCCCTCGTATGCCGCTTATCTCGGCGAGTCGCTCGCGGAAGCGGGATATAAGCCCGAGGACAATAAGCTCAGAGCGGGTATCTTCGGCGCGGAGCCTTGGACGGAGGAAATGCGCAGGAATATCGAAAAGAGCCTCGGCATAAAGGCTTACGATATCTACGGACTTACCGAAACAAGCGGTCCCGGCGTCGCTTTCGAGTGCGAGGCGCAGAACGGTATGCACATAAACGAGGACCATTTCTACGCTGAAATCATCGACCCCGAAACGGGCGAGGTTCTCCCCGACGGCGAAAAAGGCGAGCTTGTTTTCACTTCGCTTGATAAAGAGGCGTTTCCGCTTCTGAGGTACAGAACGCGCGATATCTGCGTTCTTTCGCGCGAAAAATGCTCCTGCGGACGCACTCACGTTAAAATGAGCAAGCCTATGGGCAGAAGCGACGATATGATGATTATTCGCGGCGTTAACGTGTTCCCGAGCCAGATTGAAGCCGTTCTTCTTAAGGAAGGCTATCCGCCGAATTATCAGATTATCGTTGACCGCGTAAACAACAGCGATACCCTCGACGTCGTTGTCGAGCTTCCTCCCGAGCAATTCTCGGATAAGGTAAGCGATATTCAAAATAAGGAAAAGAACCTTGAATCCGCGATGAGAACTATGCTCGGAATTGGTCCGAAGGTTCATCTCGTTCCCCCGCGCTCCATTGAAAGAAGCGAGGGCAAGGC
>DBIU01000084.1 GCA_002304735.1 Ruminococcaceae bacterium UBA794
GACGTTAACCGAAACTGCTCGGGAAGCGGATTCGCGGGATTTCGTCAGCCGAAGCGGCTCGGAAGCGGCTTCACAGGGTGACGGTTAACGAAAATTCTCACTTGTAGGTTATCTCAACCGCGTGCGCTATTCCGGGAATATTCCCGCCCTGCTGAACCATTGTCGGCGACATCAGCGCGCCTGTCGCAACGTACAAAATCCGCTTTCTGTCGCCGTTTTCAACGTGCTTGAGAATATGCCCGCACATCATTGACGCTGAACAGCCGCAGCCGCTTCCGCCCGCGTGAACGTCCTGCTTTTCGCGGTCGTATATCAGCAGACCGCAGTCCTTGTGGCGCTGTTCAAGCGATATTCCGTCGCGGCGAAACAGCTCGTACAGCATATTGCTCCCGACTTCGCCCAAATCTCCCGTTACTATCACGTCATAATCCCCGGAATTTGACCCCATATGCCTCAGATGCCGCGAAATTGTGTCATAAGCCGCGCCCGCCATTGCCGCGCCCATATTGTTCAAGTCGGATATCCCCATATCTTGTATCTTGCCGACTGTCGCCGCCTTTATATAGGGCGGCTTGCGGTTCGCTGCGACAATTGCCGCGCCCGCCGCCGTCGCCGTCCACTGCGCTGTCGGAGTGCGAACGCCGCCGTAATTCAGCGGAAAGCGGAATTGACGTTCCGCGGAAGAAAAGTGCGACGAAGTCACCGCCGCCGCGTTGTCGACATAACCCGCGTTTACCATTGACGCGGCAAGCAAAAGTCCCTCGGCGAACGTTGAACAAGCGCCGTAAATTCCCAGAAACGGCACATAGAAGTCCTTCAGTCCATACGCAGAGCCTGTGCATTGATTAAGCAAATCTCCCGCGAAAATCAAGTCCATTTTCTCGGGAACAAGCCCCGCTTTGTCCATTGCGTGCTGAAGCGCTTTTCGCTGAAAAAGAGCCTCTGCCTGCTCCCAAGTTTCCGCGCCGCCTTTGTTGTCCGAGATTATCTCGTCAAATTCATCGCCGAACGGTCCTTCGCTCTCAACTTTTCCCGCAACGCTGCCGCAGGAAATTATTGACGCGTTGCTGAAACGAAACGTTTTTCCTTCACAAACAGACATATTTTCCTCCTCAAAACAGCGTTGTTATATAGTAAATTATTCCGTAGACAATGGACGCCGAAATGCCGTAAACCAGCACGGGACCTGCGATTACAAACATTTTTGCGCCAAGTCCGAGAACAAAGCCCTCCGACTTAAATTCAAGCGCGGGCGATACGACCGAGTTCGCGAAGCCCGTTATCGGCACGAGCGTGCCTGCGCCCGCGACCTGCGCTATTCTGTCGTAAAGCTTCAGTCCAGTCAGAAGCGCGCTCAGGAAAATCAGCGTCATCGACGTCATTGCGCCCGCGTCGTCCTGCGATAATCCGAGCGACGCGTACATATTCAAAAGCGCTTCGCCGAGCGTGCATATCGCTCCGCCTATCAGAAACGCCATCGGTATCGTTTTCGCCATTGACGAGGGCGGCGAAATCCGCTTTGCAAGCTCGCCGTACTCTTGATTTGATATATTCATAAAATACTCCTCTCAAAGTGTTTTTACGAATATTTTGCCGTTTACGCTCGAAATAATGCGCTTTTTTTACAGCCAAATTTATGAAATTAAAGCAAAATCCCCGCCAAAAAGACGGGGATTGATATTATAAAGCTTGATTTCAAATCATTGACTCCACGCGCGGGTGAGTTTCCTTAACGTTCGGGTCTTGCATAATCTCCTTTACGACATCTTTGAGGTTGGAATTTAACTCAAAAAGTTCGGGATATCGCGCAATAAGCTCAATATCATTTTTGAGAATATCGGGATTTTCCGCGAGAATGTCAGCTACAATCGGCTTAATATCGGGATTTGCAAGGAATATTACCGGTTCGCTTCTCAACAAAGTCGGCATATCAACCATAATTTCCTTTACCCTACTCTTGTACTCCGGCTTTGCAAGCGTTGCCTTGTCGTTAATCAAGAGTGTGTCCATATAAATCGAATGACGCATATCAATGTTTTCATTCTGCTTTTGATTTGAGTCAATCAATATCCACAGCAAAAATGAATTTGCGAGCACCAGAAGCCCGAAAAATGATGCAACAATGATTAAAATAACCTTTTTTCCCTTTGACATAATAAGTACCTCCCAAAATTATGATACCGCTTTTATCCAATACTTAAAGTTTCTCTCGGTTTCACTGCTTCCGCTTTGATGAAATGTTATTTGGCAAACACAATCGGCATTAGTTAATGTGCCAACGAAGATAATATTCTCACCTCCTATCAATTATAAACCGGCGTTTTAGTTAATAAACGCGTAGTTCGACTTGCCGCTCTTCTTAACGGAGTACATCGCGTCGTCCGCCTTACCGATGAGGTACTCAACGCGCGTGTTGTAGTTGTCCTTGATGAGTGCGATACCGATTGACACGCTGACTGTCAAACGTTCGCCGATATCCGCGTCAAAGCCCTCGTTAAGCTTTGCGATAACTCTCTGCGCGAAAAGCGCGGGGTCGTTCGTTTCCGCGTCCCTAAGCAGCACGATAAACTCGTCGCCGCCGTATCTTCCCGCAAATCCTATTCCCTCGGACTCGGTCTTTATCGTCTTTGCGAGGAACTTCAGCACCTGGTCGCCCGTTGCGTGGCTGTAATTATCGTTGTAGTGCTTGAAATCGTCCACGTCGATGAACAGAACCGCCATCTCCGATTTACGCATCTCGGACAGCGAAATCTCGTTGTCAATCTGATTTTCAATCGTTTCACGGTTATAAAGCTCGGTCAGTGCGTCGAAGCTTGCGCGCTCCGTGAGCTGCTGTTCGGACTTCTTTCCGCGGTCGATATCAACCATTACTCCGACTACCTTAACCGGCTTGCCGTCGTTATCCTTCAGCGTCGCCGTTCTTATGAGAACCCAGATAAAGTCGCCGTAAATGTTCTTTATACGATACTCGTTGCGCTCGAAATTCTTGCCCTTTTCGAGCTGGTCGAGGTCGCTTCTGTATCTTTCAAGGTCGTCGGGGTGAACCTTTGCCTTAAGCAGGAAGCTGTCGCCGAAGTGGTTTGACGGCGCGCGATAGCTGAACTTCTTGTTGAAGTTGTTCGAGAAAACAACCTCGTTCGTCTTGAAATTCCACTCGAAGATAATGTTGTCGGACATCTCGGAAATGTTCTTGTATCTGTCCTCGCTGACAACGATATCGTCAATCAGGTTATTGAACGCTCTTGAAAGCTGACCGTACTCGTTGTTGTTCATATTGCTGATACGAGCCTCGTGGTCGCCGTTTTTAACAACCTCGAGCGTTTTCTGGATTTTCTTCAGCGGGCTTATAACAATTCCCGACACGATAATCGCCGCAACGCCGCTTGCAATTATGAGTACCACGGTCCAAACAACCATCGTGGTGGATGAATTGCGCGAGAACTGCACCGCTCTTGAAGTCGGGCATTTTACAACCGCGACAAGTCCGTTCTCGCCGCCGATTTTAACCATCGCGGCAACATTTTCCGACTTATCGTTTTCAATGTATGTAAAGTTTGCGGTTACGGAATCGTCTGTAAGCTCAGTAATTTTCGCCGCAATCTCGCTGTTAAGCGAATCCGACTTATTATAGCCCTCGCCCGAGCTCCAGCTTCCGTTCGGGTCTACGATATCAATTTCGCCGTTCTGATAGAATTTTGCGTTTTCGCATATTCTTGAAATCAGCGTATCCTTGCCCGAAATGTCGTAGGATATCATCGCCGTGAGCTGTCCCACGCCTTTTCTTATAATCATTGTCGAGCCGCTCATAGTCTTTCCGGACGCGTTGTTGAAATAAAGCGCGTTATCCTTGTACTCCGAGTAGCCCGCGTAATTTTCAATCGTAGTGCCCGCGTTCGTTCCCGCGAAGATTTCTCCGTTGTTTCTTACGAGAACCGCGCTTACGACAAGCGGATTATTCTTGACGAAGTTATCCAAAAACGCGTTCGCCTCGTCGCTCGCAGAGCCTAATCCCGCGGATTTTACCACGGCTTCGTTTCCCGCGACAAAGTCGATATCCGCCCTTGCGCTGCTAATAAGCGCGCTCAGCGGAGCAGACTGATTCTTCGCGATTGAACCGATTACGGCGGAATATTCCTTTTCGCCGCTCTTTTCAAACTCGCCCGTGTTCAATACGGCGAATATCACCATCGGAACAAAAGCGAAAATCATAGCCGCAATCATTACAATTATTTTGAATTTCATCTTCATTCTCCCCGTTTCCGTAATTGTATTATTCAAGAACCCCCGCGTTCGCGGCGCTTCGTTGTAAAGGCTTAAAGTCATTATATCACAAAAAAACCTTTTTGTAAACAGCTATGTAAAATCTTCCTCGCTTTTTTTTAATTTTTATGAATTTTACACAAAAACTTAAAATCCGTTTTGTGAAGATTACATTGTCTTTTTGATAAAAAACTCAAAATCCACCTCTTGAATAAATGGAAAAAAAGTGTTATAATGTTATAAAATAAATGTTATAAAATATAATTTGGTTTAATTTTCGGAGGAACAGCTATGGGATTTGTTTTGAAGTGCAATCGTTACAGATTGGTGGATAACCGGTCGTTTGAGCTGCCGCTGCCGATGAAATTTGTGCTGTTCAAGGAGGATAATCCCGTCGCGGAGTACGATATTTCCGCCGACGAGAGGGTGAGCTGCCGTATTCTTACAAAATATAAGGAGCTTATGCTCACGCCCATAAATCGTCCGCTCGCCATTTCCGACGTGTATTTTTTCCTCTCGAGCCGCGTTTTTCAGGAGAACACGCCGTTCGCCGCAAGCGCGCTTTCACTTGTGGGGCTTGAGAAGTACAGCGTTCTTGAAATTGCGAAAATAACGCGCGGTATTACGCCTTTTGACGATTACTGGCTTAAGTTTGACGGCGATACATTTAATTATGAACAGGCGCTTGAGAATTTCAACAGGATTTTTGCGTCCGCTCCGACTGCGTTCGTACCCGCTCAGCCGCCCGCGAGAGCGCATAACGGCGGGAAAACCGACGGCTTGGCTGCGGTAAAAGCCGAGGATATTCTCAATCAGCATAGGGTTGATGTTGACGCGATTAAGGGAGAGGTGTCCGAGGAAGCGGCGGAAAAGCCCGCTGTCGAGGACGAGCCGCTTAAGAACAACACAATGTCTGCCGACGAAATCGAGGCGCTTCTCGTTAAGTCGGGGCTTTCCGCGGATATTCCGAGCTTTGACGACGATGACGACGATGACGATGACGACGACCTTTCCGACGGCGGCGCTATGTCGCAGGAGGATATAGAAAAGCTTCTTGCTTCGGCGCAGAGCGAGCCTGCTCCCGAAAAGACCGCTGAACCCGCTCCCGAAGCGGCTTCGGGCGGCAAGATGTCGCAGGAGGATATAGAAAAGCTTCTCGCTTCGGCGCAGAGCGAGCCTGCTCCCGAAAAGACCGAGGAAACCG
>DBIU01000085.1:0-16410 GCA_002304735.1 Ruminococcaceae bacterium UBA794
CGGCAGAGCTGAGGCAAAAAAGAATTAAAACGCCCGCTTTGCGGGCAAATTTGTAATTTCAGCAAACCAAAAAGCCGCATAAATACGGCTTTTTTCATAAGGCTGACTAAAATCGGTCACTTGTTAATCTTGTCATATCTCTCGACAAACGTTTTCGCCGCCGCAAGAATTTTTTCATATTTCGAGTCGCCGCTTTCAACGACGGACTTGAAGAAATTGTAAACCTTTTTGTTTGATTCAAGCGCGCCGACGCGTCTTGAAACGTAGTCGTGAGCGGCTCCCAGCTCGGGATTTTCCATAATCGCAATCGCGAAATCCACAAAGCGGTTCGTATCCGTAAACTGAAGGAAATTGCAAGCCGTCACAACGCTCGAGTAATAATTCGGTGAAACGATAACCTCGCCGTTGCACTCGACGTCGCCCGCGAGCAGGCAGTTAAGCTGTTCGTCCGAGAGCGATTTTATCGCATAAGCCGACTCGACCATATTGCAGTCGGGCGCCTGCTCCGCCTTTTCCAGAACGACAAGCGGGAGAACGTTGTTCGAGATTGATTTTCTGCGAACGGTTCCGAGCTTCGCCGAAAGCGTGGCGAAATGGTCGGGCTTATACTCCGCTCTGCCGCTTATAATGTGCCTAAGCATATCCTTCGGAAACGTTTCAAGAGGGATTTTAACGGACGGGCTTCTGTAACCCGTAATTCCCGCGCGCGTTTCGATAACCTCGGCGGACTTTTGCTCCGCGGACTCCGCTTCATCGGAAACGGGCTGTTTTGCGGAAATAACGTTTACGTCCGTGTAAGGCTCGGTTATTTTCTCGATTACCGCGCATCTGAAAGGAATATCCTTCTTCATACAGCAAACGGCGCCGTGATGCCCCTTAAGCAGCACCGAATGAAATCCCGAAAGATGATATACAATGCCGCCTATTCTGCGGTTCTGAACCTTATCCTCGGTGAACATCGAAACTTTTCCGCTGTATGCGTCAAGCGGCTGCGACGGAACGAGAAAGCACGGTCTGAACGTCTTTTCCGAGCCGATTGTGCGGTTATATTCGGCTGTTCCGCGAACCTCGTGCGAAATATTATATCCGCCCCAGAAAAACACGCCGTTTCCGTCCGTCGGGTAATAATCCGCCGTATAAACCGTATAAACGCCGTCCTGAAGCAGGCAGAAAATGTCGCGAAGTCCTGCCGCGAGCGAATCGCCGTTGTTAAGGCGGGCAAAGCAAGCCGTAATAGAATCGCGGATTTTGCCGTCCGAGCCTTGAAATCCCGGGCAAAACGACACGAGCTTATCCGAGAACTTATTTCCGAAATTCGGGCAGATAAGGTCGATGATAGGGTCGGAGCCTATGTAAAAAAGGCGCGTATCGTTGCTGAGGCTTCCGCTGTGGTCCGCGTGACCCGCCCTGCACGTTCCTATCGCGCACTCGCCGTTTTTAACCGACACAAGAAGCACGCTTTTCCCTTCGACATCAATCGTTTCCGTTTTAATTTCCGCCGACACTCATCTCACCTCCGCTTTTATTTCTGCTCAAGACTGAGCGAAATTATATCGGCAATCCCGCCGATAAACCTCTTTTCAAAAGCCCTTTTCGGGATATATGCAAGAGGAACGTTATTTTTATATATAATGAACATTTTATCGGATTCAATAAAGAAATCCGCTTCGCTCCACGGAACGATATCCCGCCCGCCGTAAACGCAGCTTTCGCAGGCAGCGAAGCCCGCTCTGCTTATCACGAAGGTTATAGCCTGACGCGAAGCGGGGTCCGCGTCCGCAAGCGCCTTGTAGCGCCCGCGCGCGATTGCGTGAGCGACAATATTGATGATAAGCGCGGCGATTGCTCCCGCGGCGACGGAAATCGGTATAAAGTAAAGAATATTGTCGCGCGTAATTCCGATAGTAAAATTGAGTATTCCGAACGTCACAAGCATAATCAAAATCGCCACAAGCCACAGGAATTTCACAAGTCTGAAATTCAGCAGCATAATGAACGCCGCGGCGGTTTCCGCTTCGTCCAACATTCCCTCGCCGGTGTAGGTTTCTTTTCCCGGCGAACACTCGCGGTACATTGATTTAAGCGGGAAAAGCCGCTTTCCGTGCTGATATCCGAAGCCATACTCCCTCTGTCTGCACTCGATTATGGCAATCGCTCCGAGCATATCTTCAACCGTGCTGAACATCTTGCTGTTTATGCGAAAAGCCTCGTTTTCCGCTGTAAGAACGATTTCCTTTCTCGTAACCGAAACCGCCTCAATCATATCCCAGCTATATACGACGGGCGTCTGAACTCCCGCATAATAGACGGCAAAAACCTCGCCGATTATATATGTACAGCCGGCTTTATCGTCGCCCGCGCTCACGGGCTTCAAGTCGCTGAACGCCATTTTCTCGTCCTCCCCGCCATTATTTTACAGTTATTATTCATTATATCACATTTCACTCAAAAAATAAAGAGGTTTTTGAAATTTTTTAAGCAAAAATCGGGGACCTCCGAAAAAGTCCCCGAATTGTATTCAATTGCACCGCCTTGAAGTAGGATGCAATATAAAACCCGCGTCATAGCAGGGTGGGTAAAATCGCCCAACGGTTTCGCGCTCCCGCCAACAATTCCCGAAGGAAAAGGAGGTCTGCAATCCGCCGTCGGAGTCGAAATCCCGTTTTCAAAGTGTTGGGATTATAACAGCACACATTCGCTAACAAGGCAGTATAAGCCGACTAATAACTCCCGTTGGGAGTTATTGGTCGAACATCCCGACTGCGCGCACGTCTTGTCGGCTGCGCCGCCAACCCGCACACTTGTCGGGATAGGAGTGTTTTTTGCCCCGGGAAACCCGTGGCAAAAAACGGATTTCAAAAGCCCGCTTCGCGGACTAAATTCCAAGTTTTTCGCCGAACTTAATTTTTATTTCACTCTTTCGCGCCGTCAAGCTCCTCAAGCTCCTCGATATCGTCCATATCAAGCTCGGGAAGCTCCGAGAACCTCTGAAGGAACATCTCTCCCGCCGCGTTATACTCGGCGTCGTCGTCAACGGTCGCGAGAACGCTCTCCCCGCCGACCTCCGTTTCCTTCAGCACGACAAATTCAGCGGCAGCGCCGTCCTCCTCGTCGTAATCCGCGGGAATAAGCGCGTAATACACAATTCCGTTCATCTCGGCGCGGTCCACAAATTCAAACCGCTCGACATTTCCATTCTCGTCCTCAAGCTCCAGAATACCTTCCTCGCCGTCAACAAAAGCGTTTTCATTCTCGTTCATATCAACCGCACCTCGTTTCATTGAAATCTCTCGGCATAAAAATTATGCCCTCAACATTCTTATTTTACACCAAAAATCCTCTGCTGTCAATAGGAAATTTATGATATTCACACGGTTTTCACAACAATCATTAAGATTGACCAAAAAAGGCGGCTAAAATATATACAAAACGACAAGCGAAAAATTAAAAATTTCTATTGACTTTTAACAAAAAGTGTGGTATTATTTAATCAAGGAAAGAGAGATGGCACGCCGGATACGAAAACTCGAATCACAGGCTCTCTCGAACCTTAAATTCACCGAAAGGAAGTCAGTCCGATGGGTTGCTGAACCTGAAAGGCGGAAATCCACATATTCCGCAAAACTTTGAAGGGAGTTACTCCAATGGCTTGACGGTCAAAAAATTTAGCTGAAAGCAGAAAGGAAGCGAGTCCGATGGAAATTACCGAACCTTTTTCAGAAACGTCTGCGGAATCGCATTTCGCTGAACGCTGAGGTTAATTTGACGGCGATGATTTGCGGGAAGAACCGCAAAATCCGCTGAGGCGAGGGCGCTTAAAGCCCAGATGAAAAACCTCGCACGAGGCAGTCCGCAGACTTCTTCTCCCGCGAAGGCGGTTTGAAAAGCCGCCGAAAGCGTTTACATAGATTATTCCACGGAAATGGGTGATTAAGATGTGCGCTTTGATGAAACGGAAAGGAAAATACGGCTGAAAGGATTGATTCCGATGTCCGATAAAGTTTGCTTTGAAAACAAATTTTATTGAGAGGTATGGTCCGATGTAATACCAAAAATTACAAAAATTGAATAATAACGCTCCCCCGTCGGATAAGGCGGGGGAGATTTGTTTTGCGTGAAAATGCGCGTTAAACGATATCATCGGGGATATCGGATTGATAAAAAGGCTTGCCGTTTTCGACGCCCATTGTAACGGTAACGCCGAAATCCTCGTAAACGCTCTTATATTCAAAATCCTTCGGCTCAGCCGACATAATAAATTCGGCGAGCTCGTCCGCCGCTTTGCGACATTCCTCCGAACTGACATCTCCGCCGATTGCGGGACCGGACGGACCGTAATAAATCTCAAGATAAACCGTATTTCCGTTCTTATCCTCGGCGGAAACGGCTTTGCTGAACAGATTTTCATTGTCCTCGGTAACGTAATCCGGCTCTCCGAAACGGCTCAGAACCTGCCCGATAAAAAGACTGTGGTATTCCGAGGGCTTGTCCTCGTATAAATTGCGGATTTTCGAGCCGCCGTAGGTAAGCAAATCGGGAATGCACGCCTTGAAATTATACATATTATCCTCCCCGTTTATCCGCGAAATTTCGCTTTGCGAAGCCGAAATCCGCGTTTCGGACGGGATTTTTCCCGAACAGCCGGTTATCATCACAGCGGCAAGAAGCAAAGCAAGCGGAAATGTAACTTTTTTTCATTTTCCCTCCGATAAGTTTACAGCAATTTCACCGTCTGCGTTTTTTCAAGCAGAACAGCCGCATAAGCGCCTATTCCCGCTCCCGCAAGCCCCAAGCCCTCCTCGGTCGTGGCTTTGACGGAGATATTTTCGATATCCGCGAGGAACGCGCCCGCGAGATTTTTCCGCATTTCCGCGATATACGGCGCGAGCTTCGGACGCTCCGCAACAATCGTCACGTCGAGATTTCCGAGCGCAAAGCCGCGTTCCCGCATAAGCGAAATCACCTCCGCGAGCAGCTTCATACTGTCCGCGTCTTTATAGCGCGGGTCGCTGTCGGGAAACAGCTTTCCGATATCCCCAAGCGCAAGCGCGCCGAGAACCGCGTCCATAACCGCGTGAACCGCAACGTCCGCGTCAGAATGACCGAGAAGCCCCTCCTCGCACGGAATTTCCGCGCCGCAAAGCACTAGCCGCCGACCCGAAACAAGCTTATGCACGTCGTATCCGAACCCTATTTTCATCGCAAACCTCCGCGGCTCTCGAAAACCGCTCTCGCCGCCGCCAAATCATCGGGACGAGTTATCTTCATATTGCAGGCGGTGATTTCCGTGATTTTCACGCGCTCGCCGCAAAGCTCAAGCACCGAAGCGTCGTCCGTTACCTCGCGCCCGCCGACTTTTTCCGCGCACCGCTCGAACAAATCCCGCCGAAAAGCCTGCGGCGTCTGCGCGTAGAAAAGGCTCTCGCGCGGCGGCGTATTCACGATAAAACCGCTCTCGTCGGCGATTTTCACGGTATCGACAGCCCTGCAAGCCGCAATCGCCGCGCCGTATTCCTCCGCGTCCGCGAAAACTCTTTCGATATCAACTATATCGATAAGCGGTCTTGCGCCGTCGTGAACCGCGATGTAACCGCATTTTTCGCAAGCGGCAGCAAGCGCGTTTTTCACGGACTCAAACCGCGTTTTGCCGCCCGAAACAACGCGCGAAAGCTTCTTAACCCCGAATTTCCGCGCAATTTCCGCGTACTCTCCGCATAATTCTTCCGGCGCCGCGATAATAATTTCGGCGGTTTTTCCGCACCTATCGAAAGCAAGCGCGCTCAAAACAAACACGGGAACTCCGCCGATTTCGGCGAGCTGTTTGTTCACTCCGCCCATTCTCAGCGACGTTCCCGCCGCAAGTATTATTACAGAAAACATTTTACCCTCTGTGACCCGCAAAATTTCCGTGGAATTTGAAGTAATTCAGCTCGCTTTGGAAGTTGCCGAGAAGCCTGCGTACAACGGGGTCTTTTACGCTGCCGTCGAACTCGATGTAGAACATATAATCCTCGGGATATTTCATCTTAACGTCTGTCGGAAGCGGCTTCGAGAGTATCTTCGACATCGAAAGCCCGTTCACGGCGAATTTCGTCAGCAGGCGGTAAAGTGCGCCCGAAATATTCGGGATTGAGAGCGAAACCGCCACGGTGTCCGCGCCGCCGTACACCTCGACGTTCTTTGAAATGCAGATAAATCTCGTTCTGTTGTCGGGGTCGGACGCGATTGAGTCGCGCACGATATCAAGCCCGTGCATCTCGGCACATTCCGCCGAGCAAATGCACCCAAGCTCGCCGCTTTCATTCTCGGAAACCATTTTCGCGGCGGCTGCGTTGTTGTGATACGGGATAACCGTTAAGTTTCCCCTGCTCTCAATGTAGCTTGTACACTGACGAATAGCCTGCTCGTGACCGAAAAGGATTTTCACGTCCTCCTCGCGAACGCCCTTTTTTGCCGCGAGAACGTGCGCACATTCAACAAACACCGTTCGGCAGATGTAGACGCTGTGCCGCTCCAAAAGCTCCATATTAGCGGTAACTTCGCCCGCCGTGCTGTTTTCGACAGGAAGAATACCATAGTCCACGTCGCCGCTTTCAACCGCCTCGAACACCTCTTTGAACGAAGCGAAGAAGCTGATTGAGCCGTTGTCAAAAAGCTTTTTGCACGCCGCGTGACCGTAAGCGCCCTCAATCCCCTGAACCGCAACGGACGCTCTCGGCTTGATTTTATCCGTGAAATCAAGCTTAAAATCGGGCGAAATCTCGTTAATCTGCGCACATTTGGAGATATCCATAATGTTCATAAACAGAAACGCAGCGCTCTTTTTAAGCGGCTCGGGCGCGTTTTCCCGAACGCTGTCAATGATAAACTTCTCGCGGTCGCCCTGAAAAACGACCATATTGTTCGCGGACTTAAATTTCGCGACTTCAAGCGAAAGATTCATTCTCTCGATAAACAAATCGAGAATTTTATCGTCGATTGAGTCGATTTTCCCGCGAATTTCACTTAAATCCATCTGCAAACTCCCGTTATTCCTCAAGGTGAGAAAAATCCTCGGGCAATACCAGCCGTTCCGCCACATAAACAACGACAATCTCGCCCTCGCTTACCTTAACGAGGTCGCCGACGTCCTTGCTGCACGAAACGACAAGCCCCTCGCTCACATCGTTCGTTTTCTTCTTCTCAACCTTGTATTTAATATTGCTCTTATCAAGCTTTTCGAGGTAAGCCGCCTCGTCGTCGCCGTTATAATCGGGAAGCGGAACGACGCTCTTTCCCTTGCTTACCTTGACCTTAATCTGCGTTCCGAGCGGAACCGCCTCGCCCTGTTCAATCGACTGCTCGAAAATCACGCCCGAGCTGTATTCGTCCGAATAATCATAGGTCGGCACGAAAACGAGCTTTCCCTCATAGCGCGCGGCTGTTTTCTCGTAATTGTCGCCCTTAAAGTCGGGGATTTGAACCGTTGCCGAAACAGGCTCGGAGGAAGCGCTTTCGTCCGTGCTTTCCGAGGAGCTTTCGGGCTGTTCCGAGGACGCGCTTTGCGTTGTCGAGGAGCTTTCAAAAGCGGACGAGCTATCTTCGGACGGCTCGCCGCCTGTCTTTCCGAACGCGCCCGAAAGCGCCGCCGCGAACGTTGCCGCGAAAATAATAAGCACGGCTCCGATAGCGATAAGCGCGACAAGCGTTTTTTTGCGCTCGCGCTCTTTTTTCTCGAGAATTTTCTCCTCGCGCCTTGAAAGCGGTCTGCCGTCGGCGGCGCGGACAGGCTCGTTTCCGATGTACCTCGGCGGCGCGAACAGCTTATCGACAAACTCGGTCACGGAGCGTATGCGCGTTTCCGTGGAGAGCCTCATTCCGTTCATAATCACGCGCGAAACGTGCTGAGGAATATCGCGGTTTATAAGCATCGGCTCGGGCATTGTGTTTCCGGTGCGCGCAATGGCTTCAACGGGAGCGGTTCCCGTAAGCACGCGGTAAAGCACGGCGGAAATCCCGTAAACGTCCGTCCAAGTGCCGTTCATCTCGTTTGAATACTGCTCCGGCGCGGCATAACCGCTGAAAATCTCGCAGGCGATTTCGGTGTTCGTGGTGCGCTCTGCGGAAATGCAAAATCCTCCGAGCTTCAATTCCATATTATCCGTAACAAAAATCGTCTGCGGAGAAATGCCGCGGTGAATGATACCCGCCGCGTGAATAAGCGAAAGCGTCGTGAGAATAGGCGGGAAAAGCTCCTTCACCTGCTCCCACGAAAGCATTCCAGCCGAATTTTCGAGAAACGTTTTAAGCGAAATGCCGCTGATATACTCAAGAACGGCATAGCAGGTTCCGTTTTCGCGGAAAATATCGTTAACCGCCTGAATATGTGCCGTTCCGCGAAGCTTCATAAGGCTTCTGTGAAGGTCGGCGAACTCCGACATATAGGTTTTGTAAAGCGCGCTGTTATCAGCGTTTACGGTAATTTCGGTTTCGCCCTTCATACGCGAGCAAAGCGCGTCGGGCATAAATTCCTTTATGATAACTCCGGTTTTCGCCGCGGTATCATAGCCGATATAAGACGCGCCCTCGCCGTTGTAGGAGATTAGCTTTCCGACAATATAGCGCCCGTTCAGAAACGTTTTCGGAACGAGATAGGTCGGGATACACGGGTCAGAGTCGCTGTAACCGCAGAGCTTGCACGGACCGTCGTAGGTCTTGTCGTTCATACAGCCCATACAAAGCGTTGTTTCCTTCTGCATCAATCCACCGTCCTAAGTATAAATCAGTTTTTTCGATAGTTCTACACATATTATCATACTCCAAATCGCCGCAAAAGTCAAGAATTATGACAAGATTGTAATTTTTTATCGCTGTTTTGTATTATTTTTGTAATAATTTTCTTTGTTTATAACATATTTTTCAAAAAAGATTAGCGCGTTTTTGTGTAAAATAACAAGAAAAAATAATCTCCTGCACTTGCAAAAAGTAAATAAGTGTGGTATAATTTTAACAAGGGCGAAATTGCCCCGCGAATTTGTTTAACGATTGAAAGGAGTTTTTACTATGAGTATTCTGGACGATATCATCGACAAGGGAAAGACCGTTGTTTCCGCGGCGGGTCAGAAAACCGACATTGCAATCCGCTTCTCCAAGCTTAAGGTCAAGGAAACTCAGCTTAACGGCGACATTAAGGCAAAGAACGAAAAGCTCGGCGCTATCATTTACGATATGGTTAAGACGAACGTTAAGGAGAGCGAAGCTTTCGACGAGCTTATCGCGGCTATCGACGAGGATTACGCAAAGCTTGCCGAGGTTCAGGCGCAGCTTGACGAGCTGAAGAACGTCGTTACCTGCACAAAGTGCGGCGCTAAAACCAAGAACGAGAACGCTTACTGCCCGAAGTGCGGCGAAAAGCTCCCCGAAAAGAAGGCTGAGGAAGATGCTGCCGAGGACGAAAAGCCCGAGGAATAATCACTTTTACATCAAACCAAAAAGGGAGGCTTTCGCCTCCTTTTTTCATTTCAGTAATGCGAAGCGTTTTAGTCAAACAGCCCCTTCATTTCCTCCATAAACGGCTCGTCGTAGAGCTTTGGGTAATAGCCGAAAACGAGGTCGTAGAACTGCGCGTCGGAAAGCGCCGCAAACTCGCCCATAAGAAAGCCGGGATAGCTTTTCATCGCGTCGCACATCGACTTGGCGCGGTCGGCTTCGCCGGTCATAAGCTTGCGGCAAATCATATCGTTTCCGAAAATAATGGCGGGAACGTGTTTCAGCGCCTTTTCATAATCAAAATCGGGCGGAGCGTAAACGCGCTTGAAAAACAGCCTGACTTTTGGATAAAAGAACTTGTTTTTCGCCTTGATTTCACGCTTAAGCGCCCCGAGAAGCTTTGAAAGCGGCTCTTTTTCGTTGCCCGCGTGTGAAAGCGCCGCCGAAAGCGAGTCCAAAAGCGCGCAGACATTGAGCGTGAGCGCGTCCTCGCGAATAGCGGAATAGGCTTCTTTCATTATCACAAGCACTCGCCCGAGCGCGTTTTTTTCGGTCATTGCTTATCTCCTTACGCCAAAAGGGCGGCAAAACCCGCCGCCCTTGATTGTCAAAATAAAACCGCGAATTACTCGTCCTCGGGAACAAGAACCGCATAGTTGCCCTCGTCGCGCTTGTAAACAACGTTTACAAGACCCGTTTTCTCGTTCTTGAACATAAAGAACGTGTGGTCGAGCAGGTTCATCTGGAGAATAGCCTCCTCAACGGTCATCGGCTTCATACGGAAATTCTTGTATCTGATAACCTCGTAATCGCTCTCCTCAGGCTCCGGAGCAAGCCCCGCGAACGCGTTTTCACGCAGGCTCTTTTCAACCTTGGTCTTGTGCTTTCTGATTTGACGGATAATTCTGTCAATCGTAACGTCGAGAGCGTCGTTCTTATCGCGAGCGGTCTGTTCCGCGCGATACATAATCCCGTTATATTTCACGGTAAGCTCAAGTATAATCAAATCGCGGCGCTCCGCAAGCGTAATTTTCGCTTCCGCGTCGTCGGGGAAAAATCTGTCGAGCTTTGCTCCGAGCTTCTGCTCGGCGTAATCCGTAAACGCCTGAGAAATATTCATCTTTTTCGCAGCAATAGTAACCTTCATAAACGTCATTCCTTCCGCTATATAATTCGGTTTTCACCTTAATGTTATTTTAACATATTATAACAAAAAATGCAATAGCAAACCGCAAATTTTGTGCAACACTAACAATCTTTTTTGAAAAAATTTTACACTGCCGCCGGAATTTTTGAAGAAAATCAGCCGAGCCTTTTGAAAATCGGCTTTCTTTCCCTGAAAACGGCGTAATACCGAAATCCCGCGTCAATCAGCGTTTTCTCCGCGATATCGAAATCCGCGGCGATATCCTCGATATTGTGCGCGTCGGAACCCACGGTTATAATTTCGCCGCCGAGTTCGCGGTATCTTTTGAGAATAAACGGGTGAGGATTAGCGTGAGAAAGCCCTTTGCGAAGCGGCGCGGTGTTAATTTCGATACCCTTTCCGAGAGCGATGATTTTCCGCAGGATTTCGTCCAGAATTTCGCGGAAATCAAGCGGATTATAGCATTTTTCGGGCGAATACCGCACAACATAATCAATGTGACCGTAAACGTCGAAATCCGAAAACGCGCCGAGATTTTCGACAATGCTCTCGAAATAGCGCAAAATTCCGTTTTTTCCGCCAAATTCCGCAAAATATTCGGGAAAATACGGGTCTTTTCCGTCAACGAGATGCGACGAACCTATCACAAAATCGAAATTTTTCCTGTCAAGGAACGCGTGAATCCGCTCTCCGAGATGTTTCATAAGCCCAAGCTCCACTCCGAAAATAACCTCGATTTTGTCCGAAAATTCCTCTTTAACGCGAAAAAGCTCGGCTTTATAAGCGTCCGCGTCGAGAAGAAATTCGCCGTCGGGATAATCGAAATCGTGATGCTCCGTAAGGCAAATCGCTTCCAGTCCCTTTTTCGAAGCCGCGCGAACCATATCGCAAAGCCTGTCCGTGCCGTCCGTTGAAAAGGTCGAATGAGTGTGAAAATCCGCTTTTATCATAGTTTTTCCTCTCTGCAAAGGGTATTTTTCGTCCGATTTATTCAATAATACTACCGAAAGGAAGTGTATTTATGGACAATTATCTCTGCCCGTGCGGCTACGTTTACTGCGAAGAACTCGGAAATCCGGGACGCGGAATAGCGCCGGGAACGCGTTTCTCGGAAATCCCCGCAAGCTGGCGCTGCCCCGTATGCGGGCTTTCAAAGGAATATTTCGGCTCGAAAAACGCGATTATGAACGCGCTCGATATCCCGAAAACCTATTAATTATCATCGTCAAGAAGCGCGAAATAATCGCGGTGTTCGGCGTATTTTCCCCTGTGAGTGAGCGCGAGAAGCTCGCCGTTGATGTCGAAAAACTTCGTTATGGGCTTTCCCGACTGATAGTTTCCCGCCGAGCGGTAATAATTGCGCGAGTCGAAGTCCGGGTCAAGCCAGACCGTTCTCCCGCCGATAACCGCGAAAGTCCACTCGTGAACCTCCTCGGCGGGCTGTTCCTCGAAACAGCTTGCGCCCTCCGCGCCCGTTCCGTGAACGTTGTAAATCTGTATTCCCTGCGCCGCCGCAAGCGCCGCGGTTATGTTTGAATAGCCGCCGCAGACGCTCGATTTATTCTTCAGAATGTATTCAAGCGTGAGCGTTTCTTCGGGGACGCCCCTGTTGAACGCGGGATAATCATAATAAATATTCTCGGCAACCCACGCTGAAATCGCCCTCAGCTTGTCGTAATCCTCGTCAATTCCCTCGCAGATTGAGTCGCTGAGCTGCTTCACCTCAAGAAGAACGCCTTTCACCTTTTCGGGGTCGGAGCCGATTGAAACGTACTCCGAAACCTGCTCAAGCGGCATTTCAATCGCTTTTCCCGCAAGGCTCGCGTTCTTTTCCGCAACGCCGACTCTGTCGGGTATTCCGACCTTTCCGCCGCTTATTTTAAGGCGGTAAATCGCTCTGCTGCCGCTTTTCTCGTAAATTCTGAGCGTCGTGAAGCCGTCTGCGGGCGATAAATAGGTGATTACGGCGGTAAATTCATCGCCGTTTTCCTTTACGCTGATATCGGCGCTTCTGTCGGTTTCAGCGTGAGAAATGCCCTCGGGCGGGATTTTTCCGCTGATTGTCGCCGTCAGCCCGTCAAACTCGATTTTTCTCCCGTCCTGCGGGTCAAAGCTCATCACAAACACGTTTTCTTCCTCGGCGGGAATTTCGGGAACGGAAGAAACGCTTGTCGTCGTCGAAGAAGCTGTTGATGTTGACGAAGAAGAAGTCTGCGAAGAAATCTCCGCGGAGCCTTCCCCGCCGTTATTGCAGCCCGTCAGAACCGCCGCGGCAAGCAAAATCGCCGCAAAACCTTTTATTTTACTCATATTAACACCTCTTACATATTTTACTATATTAAAAGGCGTTTGTCAACCGCTTTTCACTTCTTCGCCAAAACCGTTACAAAACCGTCAGCCTTTGCGGAGGAAATATCCGCGCCGACTATCGCGCCGTCGATAACGATAAGGTTCGCGCAAATCGGAACGCCGGTTTCCGCGCCGTCATAATTGATTATTGAATAGGTATACTTCTTCGCGATGTAAGCGCGGTATTTCCGCAAATCAAAGCCCTGCTTGCGCTGAATGTCGTTGTACTCCTCATAAACCTCGTCGAACTCCACGGGTATGCGGATTTCCTCGATTTTATCGGGAACTTTTCCCGAAACCCAGCCGAAGCTCTCGATAAAATCCGTGCGCTCTTTGTCGGTTTTGCCTGAAACCGCGCCGCTTCCGAACGAAACAAACCGCGTAAGCAGCCAAACCGCCGCCGCGATAAGCAAAACAATGCCGATAAACGCCGTTTTCCCAGAACACGCTTTTCTTTTGGTCATATTTTCCTCTCCCATCTTGTTATTCGTTACATATTATATGAGCGCGTATGTCGGTTAAGAAGCGGATTGTGGCGGGCAAGCGGTATTCGGTACAATATGTTGTGTTAAAAATAGCTAAAAATATGGCAGAATATTTGTTTATTGTGACAAAGCGCCGTTCTGTCATTGATTTCACGCAAATTACGGTCTTTTTTTGTGCAAAATGACAGTCAAACCCCACTTTTGACAGGGGATTTTTGTATTCGTTAGTGAAAATAGATAAACGGGATTTGAAATATTTGTTGGTTTAGGCTCTTTTATTTTTTCGTGAAGTTTGGTATTATAGTAGTAGCGAAAAATTTAATCTTATTATGTTTTTCAGGAGGTTATATAATGGCAAGTTTATCTCTCAGAGGCATCTATAAGCGTTATGCCGGCGGCGTTGTCGCGGTATCCGACTTCAATATGAACATCAAGGATAAGGAATTTATCGTTCTGGTAGGTCCTTCCGGCTGCGGTAAGTCCACGACTCTGCGTATGATTGCAGGTCTTGAGGAGATTTCGGAGGGCGAGCTGTTTATCGGCGACCGCCTCGTAAACGATATCGCTCCTAAGGACAGAGATATCGCGATGGTGTTCCAGAACTACGCTCTGTATCCTCATATGACTGTATTTGATAATATGGCGTTCGGACTGAAGCTTCGCAAGGTTCCCAAGGAGGAAATCAAGAAGCTCGTTGAAGAAGCTGCAAAGATACTCGACATTTCACACCTGCTCGACAGAAAGCCGAAGGCGCTCTCCGGCGGACAGAGACAGCGTGTTGCGCTCGGTCGTGCTATCGTTCGCGAGCCTCAGGTATTCCTGCTCGACGAGCCGCTTTCAAACCTCGACGCAAAGCTGCGCGCTCAGATGAGAACCGAGATTGCAAAGCTCCACAAGAAGCTCGGCACAACCTTTATCTACGTTACACACGACCAGACAGAGGCTATGACGATGGGCGACAGAATCGTTGTAATGAAGGACGGTTATATTCAGCAGATTGACTCGCCTATTAACCTCTATGATACGCCCGTAAACAAGTTTGTTGCAGGCTTTATCGGTTCTCCGCAGATGAATTTCATCAACGCGAAGCTGATTATGCAGGACGGCAAGTACACTGTTGAGTTCGGTTCCGACGACAAGTCCGGCAGAGGCAGAAAGTTCTACATTGAAATCCCCACTGCAAAGGCAGACGGCGACGCTCTGAAGTACTACGTTGACAAGGAAGTTGTACTCGGCGTACGTCCCGAGAACATTCACGATGAAGAAATGTTCCTGTCCGCTGCAAAGACGGGTATTATCGAGGCTAATGTTGAAGTTACCGAAATTCTCGGTTCCGAAACGTTCCTTTACCTCAACTGCGATGGTATTCAGCTTACCGCTCGTGTATCGCCGAGATGCACCGCGCGTCCTCAGGATACCATTAAGCTCGCAATCGACCCGAACAAGATTCATCTGTTCGACGCTGCCGACGAGCACGCGCTCCTTAACTGATAGGAAATACGCTGATTACGGCGCGGCTGAAAATGCCGCGCTGTTTTGCTGTTTGTGAGATTATGGAAAAATGAAGCGTATGGGAAGGGCCGCTTGTTTCAATAATTGCGGGATTTGTTTTCAGAAAAATTTGTTTAAGAGCTGAATTTTCCGTGTATAATATTCACTGCGCTGTTCTGTTTTGAGCTGATTTTGTATAATTTTCATTGCTTTGGCTAACGAAAGGAATTGCTATGAACCCAAAAATCGAGCGAATTATTAATAATATCGAGAACGTAATTCTCGGAAAGCGCTCTGTAATCGAGAAAATCGTGTGCGCGATGCTTTGCGGCGGACACGTTTTGATTGAGGACGTGCCGGGCGTCGGAAAAACGCTGCTTGCGGAAACGCTCGCGAAGTCGGTTTCGGGAACGTTCGGGAGGATACAGTTCACGCCCGACCTGATGCCGTCCGACGTTATCGGATACACGGTTATCGACAGGAAAACGGGCGCGGAGGAGTATCGCGCGGGCGCAGTAATGTGCAATTTCCTGCTTGCAGATGAAATTAACCGAACCTCGCCGAAGGTGCAGTCGGCGCTGCTTGAGGCGATGGAGGAGCGGCAAATTTCGGTTGACGGTAAAACGCACGCGCTGCCCGAGCCGTTTATGACGCTTGCAACGCAAAATCCGATTGAAACATACGGAACGTATCACCTGCCCGAAGCGCAGCTCGACCGCTTTTTGATGCGTCTGTCAATCGGCTATCCCGACCGCGCCGCCGAGATGAAAATGCTTGAAATAATGCCGAACAGCCTCGCGGTTGAGCCTGTAATCACGCTTGACGAGCTGAACGAGCTACGCGGGTTCGTGGGACGAATCGCGGTAACGGAGCAGGTCAAGGCGTACATTCTGATGATTATATCGGCAACGCGAAATCGCAGTGAAATCAAACTCGGCTGCTCGCCGCGTGCTTCGATTGCGCTGTACAAGGCGGCGCAGGCGCTTGCGTTTATGAAAAATCGCTCGTTCGTCACGCCCGACGACGTAAAGGAGCTTGCCGCGGCGGTTTTATCGCACAGGATAATTCTCGCGTCGGGACAAAACGCGTTCGCCGGCACGGAGCAAATTATAGCGAACATCATTTCGGAGCTTCCCGTCCCTGTGTAATATTTTGACGAATTATTACAAATTGTAAAAGCGAGTACATTGTTTTGCACTCGCTTTTTGTTATATTTTGCCGAATTTATACAGATTGTATTACCACAACCCCCGCTCTCGCTTCGAGAAAACGCACCCGCAGTAGTCCTGCCGATAAAGATTATACTCGGCGGAAAGCTCGATTGAGCGCCGCCGTTCAATTATTTGCGGAATTTGCGCAAAAAGCGAGTGAAATCCACCCGCTTTATGTCGAATTTATTGATTAATTGTAATAATTAGCGTGAATTATACAATCCGTATTACCCCAACCCCCGCTCTCGCTTCGAGAAAA
>DBIU01000085.1:16497-16657 GCA_002304735.1 Ruminococcaceae bacterium UBA794
GAAAGCTCGATTGAGCGCCGCCGTTCAATTTTTCTGCGGAATTTGCGAAAAAAGCAAGTGAAATCCACCCGCTTTATGTCGTATTTGTTGATTATTTGTAATAATTAGCGTGAATTATACAATCCGTATTACCCCAAACCCCGCTCTCGCTTCGAGAAAA
>DBIU01000085.1:16749-21401 GCA_002304735.1 Ruminococcaceae bacterium UBA794
GGCAGAAAGCTCGATTGAGCGCTTATAGCCGTCATTTTTCTTGAAGTCATTGGGCAGGTACGCAACGTTGTAAATTTTTGACAGCTCCTCTCCGATTTCATTGAGCTTCTGCGCGTTTTTCAGCGGACTGATTGATAACGTAGAGCAAAAATAGTCGAAATTATACTCTTTGGCATATTTTGCGGCAGCTTCAAGCCGCAGCCGATAGCATTTGAAGCAGCGCTCGCCGCCCTCCTTAATGTTCTCAAACCCTTTCACCGCCGTCAAAAATTCCTCGGGATTGTACTTTTCAACAATCAAATTCACGAAATTATCGTGAGGCTGCTCCTCGATAAGCCGCCGAAGCTCCTCCGCGCGCTTTTCGTACTCCTCGGCAGGCGAGATATTCGGATTGTAGAAAAAGCAGGTTATCTCGAAAAACCGCGACAAATACTCCAGCACATAGCTCGAGCAGGGTGCGCAGCAGCAATGCAAAAGCAATTTTGGCGGATTTTCGGGAATATTTTCAAGCAGAGCGTCAAGCTTGCGCTGATAATTCACATTTTGTTGCATAATTATTTCCCTTTCCCTGCGTAAATATCGCGCTGTTTAACTGCAAGCGAGTCGCAGCGCTCGTTCTCCGGGTGACCCGCGTGACCCTTAATCCAGCAAAATTCAGCGTCGTGAATATCGAGCAAATCAAGCAGTCTCGCCCACAAATCGGGATTTAGCGCGGGCTTGCCGTCGCTTTTCTTCCAGCCCCTGCTGCGCCAGCTTTTCGCCCAACCCTTGGAAATCCCGTCCGAAACGTACTTGCTGTCGGTTGTAATCCTGACCTTGCACGGGAATTTAAGCGCCTCAAGCGCGGTTATCACGCCGAGCAGCTCCATTCTGTTGTTAGTCGTGTGGGCTTCGCCGCCGCTAAGCTCCTTTTCCCTGCCCTCGCAGCGCAAAATCGCGCCAAAACCGCCCGCGCCGGGATTTCCGCTGCAAGCGCCGTCCGTAAAAATTTCGACAAACTTCATAATTTCCTCCGCGATAAGTATACTTCTATTTTACACCGAGAAACTAATTTTGTCAAGAAAAAATCGCTCCGATTTTACTCGGAGCGACTTGTTTTGATTGTAAGTTCAGAAGAAATTACTTTCTCTTCTTAGCAACTACAACAGCAGCGCCAGCGATAACTGCGGGAACAACTGCGAGAGCAACGCCCATCGGAGGGTTGTCGGGGTTGGTAGGATCGGTAGTAGGATCCTCAGTAGTGCCAGCCTCAACTACCTTTGCGGTGTAGTTAACGAAAGCGTCCTTCTCATAGCCGGGCATACCGGTAAGAGCAACGTTAACGTCAGCGTCCTTCTCAGCGGTTACAGTGTAAACGAAAGTAGCGATGGTATCGCCTGCAGCAAAGCTGCTGATACCGGTGAGGTTGATAGAGCCGTCCTCCTGGGGAACAGCGAGGTCGAAATCGCTCTTAAGACCCTTAGCCTCAACGAACTCAAGACCGTCAGCAGCGATGTTTACGCCGTAGTCGGTGATATCAGCGGTAGTGGTGATAGCAATTTCAACAGTCTTACCAGCTTCAACCTTTTCAGCGCCGGTAGCAGCGATGTCAGCAGAAGCAGCGATTGCAGTGAGAGCGAGCACAGCGGAAGCAATGCCCATAGAAATAATCTTCTTCATATTATTTTCCTCCATAAATTTTGTTTTTTTGAAATAACCCGTGCGCGGAGCGCGAAACTCCGCGCGGGATTATTATTTACCAAATTGAGCTTAATTACTCATTAAGCGCCTGCGTAAGCCTTAAGGATTGCAAGAGCGTCCTTAGCGTTGTATACGCCGTCGCCGTTGAAGTCAGCAGCCTTAGCCTGTGCGTCGGTCAGCTTAACTTCGCCTGCAGCAGCCTTAAGAACAAGGAGAGCGTCCTTAGCAGTGGGCTTGCCGTCGCCGTCGAGGTCGCCGAGAACTACGTCGCCGCCCTTAGCGTCCTCTATAGCGGTATCAAGAGTATCAAGAGCAGTCTTGAGAGCCTTCTCTTCATCGGTAGTAGCGTCATCATTTACGCGCAGACGGTTGTAACCGTTGAATGCACGCTCGTCGGTGAACGCTTCGTTGCCGTCTTCGGATACCTTAAGAACAGACAGTGCGTAAGCAACATCGTCAGCAGCCTTCTTAACAGCCTCGCCGTAAACGCCGTCTTCTACGTCAGCATTTACCTTAACAATCTTCTCAGCGATTTCAGCGTAGCTAATCGGATATTCCTTGAGCAGTGCGTCAAGAGCGTCATATTTGCCGCCTGCAGCGCACTTCAGAGTGTGATAAACTTCGGTTGCATTCGCATCAGCTCCTGCAAGGTCGAATATGCCGTGGTCAGCGTCGTTATCCTTGTACTTCTTATCCTTCTCAGCTTCTCTTACCCACTCAACAGCAGCCTTACGAGCTTCTGCAAGTTCAGCGTTTGCTTTTGCGAAGATATTGCAGTCGCCGGTCTCATTGATGAGGTCGTAAGCTTCTTCAATTACCTTCTTGATGTCAGCCTTGGTGTGGCTGCAAGCAGCTGCTTCCTCGGGATAGAGGTCCTGGAGAGCGTAAGCGAGGTATCTGTTGATGAGAGTGTACTCTCTTGCAGAACCTGCTGCCTTGGTAACAGTCTTGTTCTCATCGAGGTCGAATACGTCATCAACGGATGCAGTGTCATCACCGAATGCAGTTGCCCAATCATCAGCAGTTGCCTTGGAACCCTTATCAGAAAGCTCATTGTAGGTTTCGAGCATCTTAAGAGCAGCAGAAACTCTAGCAACCTTGCCTGCGGGGTCGGTACCAGCGGTAACCTTGTCAGAACGTACAGGAATGTACTTCATGTAGTCTTCACCCTCAGCAATCTTGATGGTGTAGGACTTAGTTCCGGAAACTTCGTCAGCCTTGTAATCATCTCCGTCAACCTGTACAAGACCGGTAGCACTTACGATTCTGAGAACGCAGCCTGCCTTAGCAGCACCTGCTACACCCTTAAGGGTACCTGCAGCTGAATCATACTCAAGAGCCTTGGTTGCAGAACCGCCGGCAGGAGTAAACTCAATTGCGCCAACGATAGCGTTAATCAGAGTCTGCTCATAGTCGTTTGCAAGCTTAATTCTGTAAGAATTAAGGGTCTTAGTAGCCTGAGATTTAACGGTGCTGTCAGCGTCGATTGCCTTCCAGCTGTTAAATACGGAGATTGCTTCCTTAGCAGCGTCGTATGCGCCCTTGATAGTCGGGTCGGTTGTCTTGGAAGCAGCCTTATAGTTGTCAAATACCTCGGACTGCTCATAGATAAGCTCCTCAACAGTCGCGCCGGTTCCGCCGACAGCAATCCATGTGCTGGCAGCGGGAGTCATTTCGGTATCAGCAGCAGCAGCAGCCTCTACCTTTGTAACGATGCCGGAAACGCTTGTGCCGTTAACGATTTCCTGGAGTTCTTCCCAAGTTACATAAACAGCAGTAGTGAGGTCGAGGTCAGCAGTACCGTCATTTGCCTTACCGGTGGTGGGCTTAACGCTTACCTTGCCGCGTCTCCAAGTTTCGTTCTTGCTGAACTGAGCGAGAACCTTCTCGTAATCCTTGATAATTGCTCTGAACTGAGTCTTGGTTACGGGAGTAAGCTTCTTGCCCTCAAGAGCGGTAGCAGCTTCGTCAAGCTTGATGTAAGCGTCGGTAACAATCATGAGGTCGTCAACTTCAACGATAGACTCAGCGTCCTCATAAGCGTTCTTGAAATCAAGGAAAGCGTCTTCTTCGTAAACGTTATCCATAATTTCTTCGTTCAGAATGTTGTTCTCATCATATGTAGCCTTGCAGTCAGCGATAAGCTCCTTAAGCTCCTCGTTGGTGAACTGCTTAAGAGTAGCAGCAACAGCCTTGAGCATCTGGTAAGCAGCGGTAGCGTCGTCAGCGTCAGCCTTAGCGTCAGCAGCTACATAAGCAGCGTGGTCATAAGCTTCCTGGAATCTGAGAGCCTGAACGGAACCGTAGTTGTCAATGTTCTTCAGCGTATCGTCATATGCCTTGATAGCTTCCTTAAGCTCAGCCTTAGTAACGGTTTCGCCGAAGTCCTTGGTCTCGTCTGCAAAAGCAACAACAGATACAGAGCTAAGAGCCATTACGGACGCCATAGAAGCCGCAAAAATTCTCTTCTTCATCGTGTTAGTCCTCCTAAAATAATTGTTTTTTTAAGACATCTTTGAGTTATCGGGCACTCATGATGTATTAAACGGATTTTCTCCGCTTGTTTGGGTAGTCGCGGGGTTTCTCGAAAAAGTTTCACTTTCGGAAAAATTTTTCTTGAGTTTTTCCCGCTGCACAACCGTAGTCGCGGATTGAAACAAAAAAGTTTCAGAAAAAAATAATTTTTTTCGCACATTTTCATTTCACATTTAATAATATAACAGTTTTCGCGGCTTAAGTCAATATGCATTTTGTATAAACTTGCAGAATTTTTAGGGCAGTTTTATAACTTTTGCACAACGAAGCTTATTTTATAAGAATTTTAAGCGAGTTTTATATGACAAATTTTCGAGCATTTTTTTGTTAATTATTAACAAAAATAGAGTTTAACCTTGATTTTTGCCGCAATTTTTGATATAATAGTGAAGTTAAATGTTTCCGTAGCTCAGCCGGATAGAGCGACCGCCTCCTAA
>DBIU01000085.1:21447-23560 GCA_002304735.1 Ruminococcaceae bacterium UBA794
GTTCGAATCCTCTCGGGAACGCCAATTTCGCCCCTAGATTGTTCTAAGGGCGATTTTTTCTCCCGCAGGAAAATCCGCAAAAATCTCGCCCCCGAAGCGTTCGAGGGCGATTTTCCTCAAGTTTGCGGCAAATTAGGCGAGCTTCTCAAGCTCGGCGATATCTCCCGACTTGATTGTGGGGATAGCGCGGGCGATTTTCTCCTCGTCCCAATCCCACCAGCGAAGTGCTTCAAGCCGCTCGATAACATCATCGTCAAAGCGCTTTTTTATAGGCTTTGCGGGCACTCCGCCGACGATTGTATACGGCGGAACTTCCTTTGTCACCACGGCGCGCGTGCCGATAACAGCGCCGTCGCCGATTGTCACACCCGACATAATCACCGCTTCATACCCTATCCAAACGTCGTTTCCGACAACGATATCACCTTTGTTGTCCCAGGCGTCGGTAATATCCTTCGCGTCAAGACCCCACTCTGTGAAAAATATCGGGAAAGTGTAGGTTGAAAGCGAGCCGAGCGTGTGATTTCCGCTCGTAAAAAGGAACCTTGCCCCGCATGCAATCGAGCAGAATTTCCCGATTTTAAGCTTATCGCCGTTAATCGGGTAATGATAAAGCACGTTGTTTTTGGCAAAATCGCGCGGGTCATTGACGAAATCGTTGTAAATCGTGAAGTCGCCGATTTCGATATTAGGTTTATCGATAACATTTTTGAGGTAAACAATCTGATTGTCGAAAGCGCGCGGATAAATTAAACTTTTATCGGACATTTTTTCCTCCCAAAATCAATTTCACATTATATAAAGCAAATTCCCCGATTTTTTGCCGAGATATGCGGGATTTTCACCACTTCTCCCGCTCAAAATGTATTTTCGGCAATATTTTACAGTCGGTGTTTCCACTACATTATACACGTCGGATATGCAATTGTCAAGGGCGATTTGAAAGGAAACCCCCATTTTCACAAAAAGCAAAAACAGCTCCGGAAGCCTTTTCCGAAGCTGTTTTTTATTATCCGATTATTCGCAGGCATTTTATCACTTGATTTCTTTGAGCGTTCTGTAAATCTGCTGCATCTGAAGGTCCGTCTGCGCGATAGTTTCGGCGCAGAGCCTAAGCTGTTCGGCAAGGTCCGCGGAAACGTCCGTGTCGGTCTTGTATTTCAGCTCGTGCTCAAGGCTTGCCCAGAAATCCATCGCAATCGTCCTAATCTGCACCTCGACATTAACAAGCTCCTTTTTCTCCGAGAGATAAACGGGCGTTTCGATAACGAGATGAAGGCTGCGATAGCCGTTTGCCTTGGGATTTGCGATATAGTCCTTTCTTTTAATAAGAACAACGTCGTCCTGCGCCGTGAGCAAATCGGCAACCTGATAAATGTCCTCGATATAGTTGCAGATAACCCTAACTCCCGCGATATCGAACAGATTTTCTCTGACGGATTCAACTGTAAACGGAAGATTAAGCCGCCGCATTTTCTCAAACATACTCTGCGGCGATTTAAGCCTGTCCTCAATGTGATGAATAGGATTATACGCGTATTTTGTGCGAAACTCGCTGTCGAGTATTTCAAGCTTAGTTTTAACCTCGCGGATTGCGGAATCATAGAGATGCTCAAGCTCGATGAACTTATACATCTGGTCCATAATCTGCTGCTGGCTGTTTTCGGCAAGAAGCTGTTTAACGGGAGCAAGCTCCGCGGAAACCGTCTGTGATTTTTTCTTGAGTTTCATTATACCAACTTCCTTTCATGGTGCTAAACAACATTATACGCCGCAAAAGAAAAAAGTGTGTTAAAAATGTGTGACAGACGTGTGAAAATTACTTCGCCGCGTCCTCTTTCATACCGCTGAGAAGCGCCTCTATATCCTCCTGCGACATCTTGCCGCCGGAAGCCGCTTCGGGAGCGGGTTCAGCAGTCTTTTCGGGAGCAGGCTCGCTCTGCGCCGAAGCGAGAAGCTTTTCTATATCGTCCTGCGACATCTTGCCGCCCGAAGCCGCTTCGGGAGCGGGTTCAGCGGTTTCCTCAACCTTTTCGGGAGCAGGCTCGCTCTGCGCCGAAGCAAGCAGCTTTTCTATATCGTCCTGCGACATAGCGCCGCCCGAAGCCGCTTC
>DBIU01000085.1:23732-23904 GCA_002304735.1 Ruminococcaceae bacterium UBA794
CCTCCTGCGACATCTTGCCGCCGGAAGCCGCTTCGGGAGCGTGTTCAGCGGTTTCCTCGGCTTTTTCGGGAGCAGGCTCGCTCTGCGCCGAAGCGAGAAGCTTTTCTATATCGTCCTGCGACATAGCGCCGCCCGAAGCCGTTTCGGGAGCGGTTTCCTCGGTCTTTTCGGG
>DBIU01000017.1:0-12057 GCA_002304735.1 Ruminococcaceae bacterium UBA794
GGAAAAATATCAAGTGAGTGAATAAAAAGGCGAAGCCGTTAGTTGTGCGGTGTTGCATTAAGCTCCATATATTCCTCGGAGCTTTTAAACCCAAGCGCTGCGTAAAGCGGCTTTCCGCTCTCCGTTGCGTCGAGCGTAACGCTTGTCACGCCGCGCTCTTTCGCTTCTTCAAGAAGCGCTTCCATCATTTTTCGCGCAAGTCCCTGTCTGCGGTGTTCTTTCCGCACATATACATTCATTATATGCGCGCGGTTTCCCGACTTATGAGAATACGTCGGCATTACCGTCAGATAGCAGATTGTCGCGCAGCCGACCGCTTCTCCCTCGCAGTAAGCGAGAACCGTTGTCTGTTCTCCGTTCGTGAAATACTCCCGCGTGCGCCGGCGGAACGCTTCGTCAAACTCCGCGCCCTCGTTTATCACGCCGAGCATCTCAAATCTCAGCGAAAGAACCGCCGATAAATCGTTTTCAGCCGCAAATTTAACCTCATATTTCACCGAAAAACAATCTCCTGCCGTTTTTATTTGCAATTTCAATCATTTCTTCAGCCGAAACGCCTTTAATCTCGCCCATTCTCGCCGCCGTAAACGCAATCATCGAGCTGTCGCATCGCTCGCCTCTGTGCGGCTCGGGCGCCATATACGGGCAGTCCGTTTCGAGAAGCAGCCGTTCAATCGGCGCAGCCGCGCACGCTTCAGCCGCTTTTTTCGCGTTTTTGAACGTGAGAACCCCCGTGAAACCGACGTACATTCCGAGCTTCACGATTTCCTTTGCGATTTCCGCGCTGTACGAAAAGCAGTGCATAACCCCGCGCGGCTTGTATTCCCGAAGCAGCTTCATCGTGTCCTCGCACGCGTCCCGCGAATGAATAACAACGGGCAAATCAAGCTTTTCCGCAAGAATAAGCTGCTTTTCAAACACCTCGCGCTGAATTTCCTTGCTGTCCGCGTTATAGTGATAATCAAGTCCGATTTCGCCGAGAGCGACCGCTTTTTCCGTTTTCAGCGCGCTTTCGAGAGTCTTTTCCCAGCCGTCGGAAAGCGAAGCCGCAAATTCCGGGTGAACCCCGAACGCGCCGTAGATATAATCGTATCTGCGGAGAATCTCCTCGGTTTCATCGTATTCGTCAAGTCCGCACGCTATCGCAAGCACGCGCTCGACGTTCTTTTCGGGAAGCCCCGAAAGCACTTCCTCAATATCGTCAAAATCCCTTTTCAGATAATGCGCGTGAGTATCAAAAATCCCCATTTCAAGCCTTTTCCCAAGCGTATTCGCCGAGCATTTCTCCCGTATCCATAAAATGCGCGGCAATTTTTTTCACATCGTCGAGCGTGATTTCGTCGGATTTAACCGCAAATTTCTCGCCCTTGTCGGAATTTCTCCATTCAATCGCCGCGGGAGCGCCGTCCGCGAATTTCACCGAAAGCGCGAGCGAATCCGCCTTGCACTCGATTTCCGTGAATTTCACGTCCATTGCGAGAATTTTCGTGATTTCCGCGCCGTTTCGTGCAATCGCAATTCTCCCGTCCGCAAAAATAATCTTTGAACCTACGCAAAACATAGTTTTTCTCCTGTTTTCAATTGCCGCTGAAATAACTTTCCATTATAATCTGCTTTGTTTCATAGCTTTCGAGAGGAAGCCTTCCGCGCCCGCCGAACAGCTTTTCGGTATCGCCGAACGCGCTCAAAAACGAGCGTTCAAGCAAGCCGTTCCTGTCCTCGCTGTCAATTTTAACGCTGTCGAAAAACATCATCAGCCTTGACGCCGTTTCATCGGGCTGCCAGTATTCGGGAGTGTTTTCCTCGGCGGCGGAGTTTCCGTACATCAGCCGAAGCTGCGACAAAAGCTCCTCCGCGTACATTTTCGCGCCGACGCTCGGCACGCTTCCCGACAAAACCTCGCCCTGCTTCACGAACATCGCGCGTATAATATGGCTCACGCCCTTTGTGAGAAGCGCTTCGGGGGCTTGCTTTTCGCCGTCGGTTATGCGCTCAAGCTCCTTTTCGCCCGCGTTTTCTTTCTGCGTGAGATTATTATCCGAGCCTTGCTTTCGCGCCGATTTTTTCGTATACGCGGGAGTATAAGCCGCCTCGCTTTTTACAAAGCTGTCGGTATGCTCGGTTGTGAGAGTTGTGCTTTTCATTTCCGTGCGCCGCTCGGACGTTTTGGTTAAATTCGTCTGATTGACCGCGGATATGTCCGCCATTCTTGATATATCCATATACCCGTTCCTCCCTTCCTTGAGAGAATACTGCCGTCAGTTTATCTTATCGTGCTTCCGTTCGGGATATCCTTATCCAAAAACAGCACCTTAACGTCGTCGTCGCCCGCGTCAGCCGCGAGAATCATACCCTCGGAAAGCTCGCCGCAGAGCTTTGCGGGCGCGAGATTTGCGACAAACACAATTTTCTTTCCGACAAGCTCCTCGGGAGAATACCACTTCGCGATACCCGAAACAATCTGTCTGCCGTGCCTGCCGTCGTCGACGGTGAGCTTCAGCAGCTTTTTCGCTTTCGGAACTTTTTCGCACGCGGTAATCTCGCCGCTTCTGAGCTTAATCTCAGAGAACTGCTCGATACCGATAATATTCGCCTTATCCAAATCCTCGTCCTCGCGAATGGGCTTTTCGGGAGTGAGAAGCGCGTTAAGCTCCTCGATTTCCTTGTTTATGTCAATTCTCGGGAACAGAACCTCGCCCTTGTGAACGGTTACGTCTGCGGGGAGAACGCCGAACGTTTCAAGCGTATCATAAGCGACGTCCTCGGGCTTTGCGCCTATCTGCTCCCAGACTTTAGGCATTGTTTTCGGCATAAACGAATAGAGAAGCGCCGAGCAAATTCTGATTGTTTCGAGCAGGTTGTAGAGGACGGAAGCCAGGCGCGCCTTTTTGCTCTCGTCCTTTCCGAGAACCCAAGGCTCGGTTTCGTCGATATACTTGTTCGCGCGGGAAACAACCTTGAAAATCTCCTCAAGCGCCGCGGAAAGCTCCGCGTTTTCAATATGCTCGGAAACGGGCTTCAAAAGCGCTTTCGCCATATCAATAAGCTCGCCGTCGTGTTCGCCCGCTTCGCGCTCGGTCGGAAGCGTTCCGCCGAAGTATTTGTCAGCCATCGCAACGGTGCGGGAAACGAGGTTTCCGAGGTCGTTTGCGAGGTCTGAATTAATGCGGTTAATCATAATCTCGTTCGAGAAGTTCGAGTCCGAGCCGTACGGCATATCGCGCAAAATCTGATAACGAACCGCGTCCGAGCCGTATCTTTCCGCGAGAACGAACGGGTCGATTACGTTTCCTATGGATTTTGACATCTTTTGACCGTTGAAATTAATCCAGCCGTGACCGTAAAGCTTCTTCGGAAGCGGCAAATCGAGCATCATCAGAATGATTATCCACACGATTGAGTGGAAGCGGACAATCTCCTTTGCCGTCATATGGAGGTCTGCGGGCCAGAATTTGTCGAAATCATCATAAGCGTCGTTGTCATAGCCGAGCGCGCTTATATAATTCACGAGCGCGTCAACCCAGACGTAAACAACGTGCTTTTCATCGAATGTAACGGGAACGCCCCAAGTGAATGACGTTCTCGAAACGCACAAATCCTCAAGACCGGGCTTTATGAAGTTGTTTACCATCTCGTTTACGCGGGATTTCGGGCGCAGATAGTCCGTTTCTGTGAGGAATTTTTCGACTTTATCCGCGTATTCCGAAACCTTCAGGAAATACGCTTCCTCGTGCGCGTCGATTACGGGTCTGTGGCAGTCGGGGCAGCAGCCGTTTTCATCGAGCTGGCTGTCCGTCCAGAAGCTCTCGCACGGCGTGCAGTATTTTCCCGTGTATTTTCCCTTGTAAATAAAGCCCTTGTCGTAGAGCTTCTTAAAGACGCTCTGAACCGTTTTAATGTGGTAATCGTCCGTTGTGCGGACAAAGCGGTCGTTGCTTATTCCCATAACGTCCCAAAGCTTCTTGAAATTCGCGACAATCGGGTCAACATATTCTTTCGGAGTAATTCCGAGCGCTTTCGCCTTCTGCTCAATCTTCATTCCGTGTTCGTCCGTTCCCGTGAGGAACATAACGTCGAAGCCCTGCAAACGCTTAAATCTCGCGATAGTATCGCAGGCGACAGTCGTGTAGCAGTGACCGATATGCGGATTTCCGGACGGATAATAAATCGGCGTCGTTATATAATATCTTTTGTTTCCCATTTCTTTACCTCTTTTGGATTATTTTGTAAACGTGCTTTTGGAACTTAGGCACTAATATATAAGTATATTATATATCATTTTAACATTTTTTTCAATATTAATCAAAAAAATCAAGGAAATTTTACATTTTACCTAAAAAACACTTGATTTTTTTTGCGTTTTTTAGTACAATAGAGATAGGCACAAAAAACAGGGGTTCAAACTGTGCAATTTTACCCCCCTCTCGCGCTTTTGGGGAATTTATGACTTTATATTGCTTAACAAAAAGAAAGAGGTAAAGAAAGATGTCAAACAGGCTTTTCCAGGGCATTGTCCATCAGATGAAGGATACCATAAACAGAGTTATCGGCGTCATCGACGAGAACGGAACCGTTATCGCCTGCTCGGATTTGGCAAAGGTAGGCGGCGGGAACGACTTTTTCTCAATCGAGCTGTCCGATTCGCACGAGGTATTTATCCGCGACGGCTATACCTACAAGCCTTTCGGCGTTCACGTTAAGCCCGATTATGCGGTCTTTGTCGAGGGAACGGACGAGGCGGCGGCGAAGTTTGCGGGACTTATCTCAATCTCTTTGCTCGGAATTAAGCAATATTATGATGAAAAATACGACAGAAACAACTTTGTAAAGAACATTATTCTCGATAACGTTCTTCCCGGCGATATTACGCTCAAGGCGAGAGAGCTTCACTTTAACGGCGATATCGGCAGAGTTGTTTTCCTTATAAGCGTAATCGCGTCAAACGACGTTTCCGCTTACGACGTTATACAGAATCTTTTCCCCGACAAGAACAAGGATTTTGTGTTCAATATCACGGAAACCGATATTGTGCTTGTAAAAGAGGTCAAGAACAACATTGATGTAAAGGACCTCGAAAAGCTCGCGAGAAGCATCTCCGATACGCTTTCGAGCGAGTTCTTCACGAAAGTCAACGTCGGAATAGGCACTCCCGTTCTCGGCGTTAAGGACCTTGCGCGTTCGTTTAAGGAAGCGCAGACGGCTCTTGAAGTCGGAAAGGTGTTCGATACCGACAAGAACATCGTTTCTTACGATAATCTCGGCATCGCGCGCCTTATTTATCATCTTCCGACAACGCTCTGCGAAACGTTCTTAAAGGAAGTGTTCAAGAAAAATTCCATAGAGAGCCTCGACCACGAAACGCTTTTCACCATTCAAAAGTTCTTCGAGAACAGCCTCAACGTTTCGGAAACGTCGAGAAAGCTCTTTGTACACAGAAATACATTGGTTTACCGCCTCGACAAAATCAAGAAGCTTACGGGACTCGACCTGCGTGAATTTGACCACGCGATTATCTTCAAAATCGCGCTTATGGTTAAAAAGTATCTCGCGGCAAATCCCACAAAGTATTGATACTTAATGTACTCCCCCGCCTAAAACGGGGGAATACGGCTGATTATCCGCGGTAACACGGAGGTTTATTTTTTATTATGGCTATGGTTGAAATGAAAAACGTCAACGTTCACTATTCAAGCGGTGTGGACGCGCTTGTTGACGTTAATCTTAGGATAAACGAGGGCGAATTTGTCTTTATCGTCGGAAAAAGCGGCGCGGGCAAATCCACGCTTATGAAGCTGATGATGCGCGAGCTTGAGCCGTCGTCGGGACGAGTTTTCGTAAACGGCTACAATCTCTCGAAGCTAAAAAGGAACAAAATCGCGAAATTCCGCCGCTCAATCGGCGTTGTTTTTCAGGAATTTCGGCTTATTCAGGACTACACGGTTTATGAGAACGTGTCGTTCGTCCTCAGAATTGCCGACCAGTCAAGCAAGTTTATTAGACAGAGAGTGCCTTATGTTCTCAATCTTGTCGAGCTTGCGGGAAAGGCGAAGTCCAAGACGAGAGAGCTTTCTGGCGGCGAGCAGCAGCGCGTCGCTATCGCAAGGGCGCTCGCAAACGACCCGAATTTGCTTATTGTTGACGAGCCGACGGGAAATCTCGACCCGGAGCGTTCCTATGAGCTTGTCGGTCTGCTTAAGGAAATCAACCGCTGCGGCACGACCGTCGTTATGATTACTCACGAGCACGAGCTTGTGCGTTATTTCGGCGGCAGGATAATCAATATTGACGAGGGTAAAATCACCTTCGACGAAACAATCGGAGGCAGCGATGAGGACGAGTAATGTAAGCTATCTTATCAAAAAAGGCGTATCTTCCGTCTGGAAGAACTTCATTATGTCGTTCGCGTCTTTCAGCATTCTGCTCGTAAGCCTGCTTCAGGTGAGTATCACGGTTCTTGTTTATATGAACGTGAATATCATTATGAAGAATATCGAGGATACGAACGAAATCACAATCTACGTCAAGGACGGCGTTTCCGAGGCTCAGAGAAGCAAAATCGAGTCTATTCTTCTGAGCAGCGACAACCTTGCGGACGTAAAATTCATCTCAAAGGAACAGGGCCTTGAGGAATTTAAGGCAAATATGGGCGAATACGCCGAGCTTCTCGCGTATCTTGACGAAAACCCCATTCCCGAAACGTTTGTCGCGCGCGTAAAGGATTTGTCCAAAATCAAGCTTACCGTAACGGCGGTATCGAGCATCGACGGAATTGAACAGGTAAAGGCACCCTATGACTTCGCGGGCGCGCTCGTAAACATCAAGAACACATTTTCGATTATCATTGCGGCGATACTCGTTACCCTTGTGGTTGTGAGCGTTATCGTTGTGTCCAACACAATAAGAACAAGCGTTTTTTCGCGGAGAAACGAGATTTCGATTATGAAATACGTCGGCGCAACCGACAGCTTCATAAAGCTTCCGTTCTTTGTCGAGGGAACTTTTATCGGCATACTTTCGGGCGCTGCGGCGTGGGGACTGACGTGGTTCATCTATGACTCAATCTTCTCGCTTTTCACGGACAGCCTTTCGCTCTGGGAGATGTTCGGTTTCTTTAACCTCATTCCTTTCAGCAGCATAAGCCCGTTCGTTCTGCTTATAAACTGCGCTGCGGGGGCGCTTCTCGGCGCTGTCGGCACGGTTATCAGCACGGGCAAGTACCTCAAGGTTTAATTGCCTTACAGCACAACAGAAGTTATCCCAAGGAGAATTATCGTGAATAAAAGAATCCCGCTCGGCGTTGCAATAAGCCTTATCGCAATCGGCTGCGCCATAACATTCGTCCTAACGTGGACGATTTCGCTTAACGTATATAATTCGAAAATCAGCACGGCGGACAAATACGAGGGCGTTTATGAAAAGCTTCGTGAAATCGACGCGGTTGTGAGAAACAACTATATCGGCACAATCACGGACGAGTCAATCGAGCTTGGAATAATAAACGGCTATGTAAGCGGTATCGGCGATAAATACGCGTCATACCTTCAGCCCAACTCGTATTACGAGCTTCAGCAGAACACCGGCGGCGTTGTAAGCGGCGCGGGAATTGTCGCGAAAGCGGACGGTTCGGGCTATCTCGTTGTAACAAACGTGTACAAAAACAGCTCGGCTTACCTAAACGGGATAAAAACGGGCGACGTTATCACGGAAATCGACGGCAGAAGCCTGCTTACGATGGAGGAGGACGCGGCGCTTGAGAAAATATCGGGCGCAATCGGCTCGAAGCTTACGCTGAAGCTGCTTCGCGACGGCGAGGAGATGACCGTAAGCCTTATAAGACAGCAGATTGACATTGAGTCCGTCACGGGCGAAATGCTTGAAAACAATATCGGTTACATCAGGATAACCACTTTTAACGATAAAACCGCAGAGCAGTTTGCGGGCGCGCTCAATTCCCTCACGGAAAAGGGGCTTAAGGGGCTTATTCTCGATGTAAGGCAAAACGGCGGCGGGGTTATCGCACCGCTTAAATCAATGCTTAATCGGCTGCTTCCCGCGTGCGTTGCGGCGACGGCGGAATATATAAACGGCGTCAAAAAAACGCTTATCGAAACCGATTCCGTCAATAATATCAGCGTTCCGATGACCGTTCTTGTCGATGGCGGAACGGCTTCCGCAGCCGAGATTTTCGCGGTCGCGCTCCGAGATGAGGGAAACGCGGTTCTTGTCGGCACGCAGACCTACGGAAAGGCGGTTTTGCTCGGGACGTACAGCTTCCCCGACGGAACGGCGCTTACCATTCCGAACGCAAAGGTTATTCCCTCGAAGTCCGAGAGCTTCGACGGGGTGGGGCTTAAGCCCGATTATATCGCGGAGCTTCCCGCGGGCGAAACCCCCGATACCGTTTCCCGCGAAAACGATTCGCAGCTTCAGAAAGCGATTGAAATTATGACTCCCGCAGCTCCGCCTGTCGAGGTTATGGACTGACGAGCGTTTTTTAGATTATAATTTTGGAGGATTTATATTATGAACAAGCCTATCACAGTTTTGACTCGTAAGGGTGAGGAACAGCTCAAAAAAGAGCTTAACGAGCTTCGCTCCGTTCGCCGCCGCGAGGTTGCCGAGAAGATAAAGGTTGCGCTTTCTTTCGGCGATTTGTCCGAGAACAGCGAATACGATGAGGCTAAGAACGAGCAGGGCATTATCGAGTCGAGAATTGCCGAAATCGAAGCCACTCTCGCTCACGCGCAGGTTATTGACGATGAAGATATCTCGACCGAAAAAGTCGGAATAGGCATCACCGTCAAGCTCTATGACGTTGAAATGGAGGAGGAGCTTGAGTTTAAGATTGTCGGCACAAAGGAAGCCGATATAAACAAGGGCAAGATGTCCGATGAAAGCCCCATAGGCGCCGCGCTCATCGGTCATAAGGTAGGCGACGAGGTTGAGGTTGAAACGCCTTCCGGTATCGAAAAGTTCAAGGTTCTCGAAATTAAGAAGGAAGACGAGGAATAATTTATGTCAAACGAAATTAATCAGAATATGGAAGAAGCCGAGGTTACTCAGGAGGAGCTTGACGAACAGCACAGAATACGTCTTGAAAAGCTGGCGGCTCTCAAGGAAGCGGGGAAGGACCCTTATAAAATCACGGAATTTCCCGTTGACACCTATAACAAGGATATCCGCGGCCGTTTTGACGAGCTTGAAAACAGCGAGGTTATAATCGCGGGCAGAATGATGACGCGCCGAATTATGGGCAAGGCGAGCTTTATGGATATTCGCGACGCGTCCGACAGAATGCAGGTTTACGTTCGCAAGGACGACGTTGGCGAGGACGATTACGCTGATTTCAAAAAGTGGGATATCGGCGATATTATCGGCGTCAAGGGCAAGGTTTTCCGCACGAAAATGGGCGAAATTTCCGTTCACGCGGAGGAAATCAAGCTTCTTTCAAAGTCGCTGCTTCCGCTTCCCGAGAAGTGGCACGGACTTAAGGATAAGGAGGAGCGCTATCGCAAGCGTTATCTCGACCTTATCGCAAATCCCGAAGTTAAGGACGTTTTCATAAAGCGCTCGAAGATAATTTCGGAAATCCGAAAGTTCCTTGACGGTCACGGTTATGTCGAGGTTGACACGCCCGTTCTGCTGCCGCTTGAAATCGGCGCGTCGGCGCGTCCGTTCAAGACTCACCACAACGCTCTCGATATTGATATGTACCTTAGAATTGAAACCGAGCTTTACTTAAAGCGGCTTATTGTCGGCGGATTTGACAAGGTTTACGAGGTTGGACGTATCTTCAGAAACGAGGGTATGGACGCTTCGCACAACCCCGAATTTACCTCAATCGAGATGTATCAGGCGTATATGAATTATACCGAGATGATGGAGCTTATCGAGGATTTGTACAGAACGGTTACTCTCAACGTCTGCGGAACGGACACGGTTCCTTTCCAGGGCAAGGATATCGCCGTCGGAAAGCCTTGGGAGAAGCTCACTATGATTGAGGCTGTGAAGAAGTACGCGGGCGTTGATTACAACGATTGGGCTGACGACGCGGCTGCGAGAGCCTGCGCTAAGGAGCATAACGTTGAGGATATCACGGAGAAGTCCACAAAGGGCGACGTTCTTATCGCGTTTTTCGAGGAGTTTGTCGAGGAAAATCTCATTCAGCCGACGATTATTTACGATTATCCCGTTGAAAATTCTCCGCTTGCAAAGAGAAAGCCCGAATTTCCCGCGTTTACGGAGCGTTTCGAGTACTTCATCAACGGAATGGAGTTCGGAAACGCGTTCTCGGAGCTTAACGACCCGATTGACCAGAAGGAGCGCTTTGTAAAGCAGGTTGCGGCGAAGCGCGCTCAGGGCGGAAACGACGCGCAGGTTGACGAGGATTTCATCACGGCGCTTGAATACGGCTTGCCGCCCACGGCGGGTCTTGGATTTGGTTTGGACAGACTTGTAATGCTGCTCACCGATTCCGCGAGCATACGCGACGTTCTGCTTTTCCCGACGATGAGGATACATTGATTTATGGCTAACCAAGAGGACGAGGAAAAGCTTCGTCAAGAAAAAATCGAGCTTCTTAAAATGAAGCAGGGCGGCGGCGAAGCTCTTGAGGAACAGCCGAGGGTTATCGAAAAGCCGCGCGGCTTCAAGAAGATTTCAAACTTTTTCTATCACTATAAAACGATTTTTATTGTCGCGCTTGTGACGGCGGCGCTTGCGGCAGTTTTCGCAGTGCAGTTTTTGGTGAAGGAAAAGTCGGATATCACGGTTTTTGTCGCGTATAAACAGCCAAATTCCGAGCTTAAGGAGAAGTATCTCAATATCGCGGCGATGCTTGAAAAATATTGTCCGGATTTTGACGGCGACGGAAAGGTGAACGTTGCGGTAAGAACCGCCGATTTGTCGGTTGACGGGGATTTGACCACGGACGCTGCCGCCGAATGGAACAAGCTTTCGCTTGAAATCAAGCTGTATGAATGTCCGCTGATAGTCTGCGACGGCGAATTTCTTGAGGATATCGTCAAGGAGAGCATCGCGGATTACGAGGAAAATTCCGTTCTCGGCGAGGTCGCTCAAGATAAGACGGCATATGTCGGGAAAAGCGCTCTCAGCGGTAATCCCGCGGCGGAATTGCCCGAAAAGACGTATTTTTGCGTGCGCGCGCTTCCCGTTAATCAAAGCGGCGATAAGGAAGCGTTTGCCGAGCGCCGTGAAAGAGCGCAGACGGTTCTGCAAAATCTGATTGACGGCAATGTAATCAATCCGTAAATACTCAAAACCCGCTCGGTTGAGCGGGGTTTTTTAGAATTTCGGGGAATTATCTTCGCAGGAAACGGGCGAATGAAGCGATTTTCCTTTGCCTGCCTTGATATCGCAGGGAATATTCTCGGACAGCGCGCGGCTTCTCATAGGTATTTTTTCAGACTTTCGCAGTATTCCTGTTCGCGCTCGAGGAGCCTTTCCGCGCTTTCGCGGATTTTCGGGTCGGCGTTGTGCGAGCGGTTTACGGCGTGCTGCATATCAATAATGCCCATAGTCGTGCCGCGAAGCATAATTTTCGCGATATTTCCGCTGCTTTGGTCGGAAGCGGTTTTCATCGCAATCCCCATTTTCGACATCATTTTCCCGAACGGCGCGACCTCCTCGGCAGGTTCGTTTCGCCTTGCAAGCTCGCTTTTCGACTGCGCGGCAACGTTTTTGTAGCGCTCCTTTTCGCGGTTGATTTCGCGGAAAAGCATATTGTTCTTGCAGTGCTTTAGAACGTCCGAGGACGCTTCGTAAGCCATTTGAGAGTTGCGGTAAACCGCCTTCAGAATTTCCGCGCTCTGGCGATTTCTGATGTTATTTGACATAATATTACCTCGCTTTCGTGACATTATTTTGCGCGTTTTTCGAGGAAATATAGTTGTCAATAATTACCACAGGCGAAATAGCGTGCCGATTGCTTTCTGCGTTCAAGAAAAAGTTCGCGATAAACCCGCTTTTGGTACGCGAATAGAGCGGGGCTTCTGCGAAGCCCGAGCGATTTTGGCGGCGTCGAACCCCCAAAATCGC
>DBIU01000017.1:12129-12390 GCA_002304735.1 Ruminococcaceae bacterium UBA794
GAATTTTCGGAAGCGTTCCCCTTCGAGTTTGCTCGTTTGACTGCTCCAACGCAGTCAAAGGCGGGTACGCGAAAAGGACGGGCTTTTTTGCCGAACGCGTTCCGTTTGACTGCTCCAACGCAGTCAAAGGAAAATTTCATCTATACTAAGTCGCACGTTTGTGTTGCCTAAAGTCAACACAAACGCTGGGGGAAAACTCTTGTTTTCCCCCAGACCCCTTTAGCGCCTTTTTACGCGTATTTGTCGCTTCGCTCCAGTCCC
>DBIU01000017.1:12515-23312 GCA_002304735.1 Ruminococcaceae bacterium UBA794
TTAAGCGCTTCGCGGTGCTTAATGCCGGTTATTCGCCGACGGCGTAGTTTTTGAGGTCGGGAAGCTCGTCGCGTGTGATGAAAAGGGGGCTGTTGTAAGCGTTGTTGAGGGAGGAGAGGGAGTTAAATTCCGTGGAGAGCGAACCGTTTTCGTTCACGGCGAATTTACCGCGCTCAATTGCGTTCCAAAGCCACAGTGCGTTGTCGCGTTTAATAAGGTCAACGGCGGGCAAAACGTCGCGCGAGGTTGCGCAAATCGGCTTGTTAACGCTAAGGATTTCGCTGATTGAAGAAAGCCGAGCCGCGAAAGTCGAGTTTGAGTTCTCGAAAACGCTCTGACCGATGATATCGCAATAGCGCGCTCCGGGGTAATAATCCGCGCTGCTGCCGCTCCAAATCCAAACGAGATTTGAGAGCTTGTGGAAGCGGCAAAGCCTGTCGAAAATCAGGCGATATAGCTTCTGATGACATTCGGCGCTGTCGCCCCACCAGTAAAGTCCGGAATCGCCGTTCGGGATAGGCTCAAAGAGGACAACCTGCTTTTCTGCGGCAAATCTGCCGAGGATTTCGGCGATTTTGTCGATATCGTTAAGCAGGGAAATGGTGTTCGCGGACAAAAAACCGTTCTCGACCATCAGCTTAAGCTCGTCAGCCGTCATCAGCGCAACCTCGTCGAGATTTTTCGGGGAAAGCGCTTCTTCCATATCGAACGCGCCGCTGTCAATCGAGCGCCTTGTGTTCGGGGAGTACCAATGCCATTTGTATGAAACAAGCCCGCCGTTTTTTCCCCAGTCAAGCGCGAGAAGAATGTCGTCTTCAAGCCTCTCGGCGGTGTTATCGCTGTCGAGAACCGCGTCTGCAAGCTCGCTTGTGCGTATCGCGGGATAGCGTCCCGTCGCCTTGTAAACGGCGTCAATCTCAGCGTTAGTGCCAAGCGACACATTCGCAGCCGCGAGGGTGTTCTTTCCGTAAATCTCGGAGAGGTATTTCATAACTCCGACCGTTTCAAGGTTTGCGGAGGGATTAGCGCAGGAAGTTCCCGTGCGGTAGATATCGCCGCTCACCGCGTCCGAGTTTTCAACGAGAATGTAGTCGACGTCGCAGGTCCCGTTATCAACGACAAAATCGAGCGTGTTCGGTCCGCTTGCGAGGTAAATCGAGTCAACCGCGCAGTAACCGAAGCTTTCGTCGTTCTCGGCAGCCGCGGGAACGTAAAACACGCCCTCCGCCTTTTTCTTGACATACAGCTTTACCGCGGCGCCTTTTTCGGAGCGCGCGGAAATAATTACCCGATAAAACTGCGGAGTGTTCGCGTTTACGATATGCGTAAGCCTGCCGCCTTCCTTAAACGCGAGGAAGCCTTTTCCGTCGAAATCGCCGTCCGAACGCGCAGTCGCGCCCTCGTAAACGCCGCCCTCCGCGTTGAGCTTTGAAAGGAATTTTTGCTTGACGACCGTATAGTCGCTGACGTTAAAAGTATCCGAAGCCTGCGAATGTTCCGAGGAGCTTTCCTCGGAAGCGGAATAATCGCTTGAAGTATCGGAAAATCCCGAATAATCCGCTATTTTCGAGCAGCCCGTCAGAATGACCGCAATCATCATTGCTCCGACAGCCGATTTGATTTTTTTCATAAACATAACCTTTACTCAATCACAATAACATCGCCGTTATGTATTTCCTCGTCAAGCCGCGCGATTTTGCCGTTTATCGTTATCGTGCCGGCGCTTGAAAGAAGCCTTGTCGGGTCGTCCGAGAAAGCCGCCGCAACGTCAAGAAAAATCGGCGCTTTTCCGTCCACGCGCAGCGGAAACTGCGTTTCAATCCCGTTTATGGTAATTCTTGGATTTTCGGGCGGCTGTTCGGCGGCGTTTTCGTGAGCGTCGGCTTTTTTCGGCAAATTATCGTCAGCCTGCTCTGCGCGTTCGATAATATCGCCGCTTCGGAGCGTTTCGGAACCGTCTGCGGTAGCGCCGTTCAGCGTTACTTCGCCGTCAATTCCGAGCGAATTGAGCAGCTTTCCGAGCGTATCGCGTTCAATGAGCAAAATCTCGTCGCCGTCGTTTATTCTGCGTTCGCCGAACGTTTCCTTTCCGTTGAGCGTAATCAAAATCCCCGCGCGCTGTTTTTCGCCGAAAACGCTTACGTTAAACGCTTTTGCCGCGCGCAGGTCGAAGTAGTCCGAGAGCCGCGCAGACGCGTTTTCGCCGCGCTTTGCGGGCGTTATAACAACCTCGTCGCCCTTTGTAACAACCGTGTTCAGCGAGGAAACTTCGCCGTTTACGAGAATTTCGGAGGGCTTCGCCGGCTTTCCGCGCAGCGTGATTTTTTCGCCGTTAAGCGTGAACGAAAGCGGTTTTCCCGCGCCCGCGATAAGCTCCTCGGGCGTTATTTTCGCGAAATTCAAAAGCTCGAACACCGTGAGCCTGTTTGTATCAAGCGCACGCAGCTTCTTTCCGTTAACCGTAATCGTCGTGTAGTCGTAGGAAACACCCTCGCCGTGCGTAAGCGCAATTCCGAGCGGAGTCGTGTGCTCTGCGCCGAGCGCGAACGTTTCGGGCGCGGAAATTCGCCGCAGAAGCTCGCGCTTACCCGCGATAATCCGCGAAGCGTCCATTCCAAGCTCCTTTGCAACGCGCTCCGAAAGCCCCTCGAGCTTGCTTCCCCCGCCGACGAGGAAAACCGCTTGCGGGGGCTTTGCGTTCGCCGCGACAATTTCCTGCGCGATAACCTTTGCGAGGTCCTCCGCGGCAGGCTCGATTATTTCAAGGACGCGGCTTCGCGAAATCGTGTTTTCACGAAGCAGAATATCGGTGTATTTTATCTCGTCAAGCGCGCTCGTCTTAATCATTTCAGCCGTGTTGAAGTCAACGAGAAGCTCTTTCATCAGCACTTCGGTAATCTCGTCGCCCGCGGTTGTCGCCATTCCGTAAGCCACGACGCTTCCGTCGCGCGAAACAGCCACGTCCGACGTTCCCGCGCCGATATCGCACAGCGCGAGGTTGATTAATCTGAGTTCGGGCGGGATAACCGCGTTCATCGCGGCAATCGGCTCGAGCGTAATTCCCGCGATTTCAAGCCCCGCTTCGTCAACCGACGCGCAAAGGCTTTCGACGACATAAGCCGGCAAAAACGCCGCGATTATTTCGGTCGTCAGACATTCGCCGCGGTGACCCTCGGGCTTCGTTACCTTAAATCCGTCAAGCAGAAGCGAAATGACGCTGTGACCAACGCAATAGAACGCCGCAGCCTCGTTTTTCGCGGAAAATTCCGCGCAGGTTCTCCGAACCGCGTCAAGCTCCGCCGCCTTGAGAATTTCATCTGTAATCAGCTTTTCCGCGGAAAGCTTGTATTCAAAAGAGCTGCGGACGGTTTTGAGGGCGCGTCCCGCAGCCGCGATGCACGCGGATTTCAGCAAAACGCGGTTTCTCTCCTCAAGCGCCCTGCGAACGCGCTTTATTTCGCCCGAAACCGCCTTTATGTCCTCAATCTGCCCGTCGTTCATACAGCGCTTTTCGTGCGCGACGGTTTCGATATCGATAATTTCACAGCCCGACTGCGTTTTCCTTGCGAGAACGCCGACAATCGTTCTCGTGCCGATATCGAGCGCAAAAATGATATCGCCCTGCGGTTTTTTCGCCGCAGAAGCCGTTTTTGCAGTCTTTTTCACGGAAGTCTGCGTGTTTTTCTTCGGTCTGCCGACGGCGCGTTTTTGTTCCATTTCGTTCACCTGCAATTCAGTCCTTTATCTTCAAAGCGCGTTTAAGCTCTTTTTCTCTGCGGTTCATCATCACGACAATCACGATATCTCCGCCCAGAAGAATCGTGCCGCCGCGCGGAATAATCGTCCTGCCGCCGCGGTTAATGCACGCGATGTTACATTCCTCGGGAAGCGAAAGCTCGGAAAGCCGTTTCCCCTCGAATATGTAATTTTCGGGAAGCGTAATCTCGACAAGCGACGCGTCGTCAAATTCCTCGTCAATTGAAATCAGCTTTTTCATCGCGCTGAAATCAACCTCGTTTTCGAGCCGATGTATAATGTTGTCGGTTGCGGAAATCACGATATCGACGCCGAGCCGCTCCATAATATCGGCGTTTTTCGGATTATTTACCTTGGCGATTGTTTTCTTCACGCCGAACGCTCGTTTCGCGACCTGACAGCAGATGAGATTGCACTCGTCCTTTCCCGTGACCGCGATAACGCAGTCCGCCTTGTCCGCGCCGCAAAGCGCGAGAACCTCGGCGCTTGTGCCGTCGCCCGAAGCGACCTCGGCTTCCGTGTTGTTCGCGCAGAAGCGGCTCTGTTCCTTGTCGCTTTCTATTATCGTGACGTCATAATCGTGTTCAAGGAGCGTTTTTGCGAGGTAAAACCCCACTTTTCCGCCGCCAACGATGATTGTTTTCATATCAAAACCTCAATTCTTCTTCGCGAAAATCAGTCTGTCGCCCGCTTCAAAGACGATTTCCTGACCGAAAAACAGAGTAAAGCCTGCGCCCTCGCGCTCCATTCCGAAAAAGGACTCGTCCTCCTCAAGCAGGATATCCTCGGGCGTTTTTCCCGCGTAATTTTCGGGAACCTCAATCGCCGTGAATTTCACGAGCGCGTTCCCGAATTTAAGCTCTCTGTCGCCGTTTTCGCCCTCGAGCGCTTCGCAGGCGGCGCTTACCGTAAGTTTTGTGGGACTGATAATTTTTACGCCAAGCCCCTCGAAAACCCCGCATTTTCCGATATCGTCCACTCTCGCGAAAATTCTCGGAACGCCGAAAATCTCGCGCGAAATCTGCGCCGTCATCAAATTCACATCGTCGTTGTCCGTTACCGCGAAAAGCGCGTCGCAGGCGCTTATTCCGGCGCGCTTCAGCACGTCTTGGTCGATTGCGACGCCCGTTGCGGTGAACCCGCCGAAATTAGGGGGAAGCGCCTCGAAGCTCTCGCTTCTTTTGTCGATAACGCAGATGTCATAGCCCTTTTTGTCGAGCGCCGCGGCAAGCGCGCTTCCCATAATTCCGCAGCCGATTATCAATATATTCATCATTTCCTCCGCTTATTTCCCCACGCAGAACCGCTTGAAAACCTCCGCGATAACCTCCTCCGAAGCTCTTTTTCCGGAAAGCTCGTACACAGCGTCAAGCGCCGCTTCAAGCTCGACGCCAATCGCATCGGGAGTAACGCCGAGAGCCGCCGCAGAAAGCGCCGCTCGGACGTGCCGCTCGGCTTTCAGAACGCAGCTTCTCTGGCGCTCGTTCGCGAGGAAACCCGCGTTCCCGTCAAATTTATCGAGGTTAAGCCTTGAAGTAATCGCGTTTCCGATAATTTCGGCGCAATTTTCGTTTTTAGCGGAAATCACGGCTGCTTTTCCGAGCTTTTCCTCAAGAAAATCAACGTCAAGCTTGTTTTCAAGGTCGCTCTTGTTGACAACGGGGATTACGTTCTTCCCCTCAATCAGCCCGACAAGCCGCTTGTCCTCGTGGGAAAGCTCCCTCGAGCCGTCGAATACCGCAAGCACGATATCCGCGTTCTCAAGCCGTTTAAGCATAATCTCAACGCCGATTTTTTCGATTTCATCGTCCGTTTCGCGGATACCCGCGCAGTCCGACAGCAGGCAAACCGCGCCGTTGATATTCACCGTTTCCTCGACGATATCGCGCGTAGTTCCCGCAACGGAGCTTACAATACTGCGTTCTCTGCCCGAAAGCAGGTTCATAATCGTGGATTTTCCAACGTTTGGCTTGCCGACAATCGCGCAGGAAATTCCCTCGCGGATAAGCCGCCCCGCGTCGTATTCCGAAAGCAGCCGCTTAAAATCGTCCTCGACCTCGGAAAGCTTCTCGCAGAGCCAACTTTCGGTGACGACGGGCGTATCGTCGTCGGGATAGTCAATCCACGCGGAAATTTGCGCGGAAACCTCCATTATTTTCTCGGCGATATCCTCGCATCTGCGGAAAAGCGCACCCTCGCGCTGCGCGTTCGAGCAGGACAAAATCTGCTTTCCCTGCGCGGAAATCACGTCCGCGACAGCCTCCGCCTGCGTAAGCGACATTTTCCCGTTGAGGAGCGCTCTTTTCGTAAATTCGCCCGCCGCGGCAGGCTCTGCGCCCGCTTTAAGGCAGGCTGTAAGCACTCTCTGCGTAACGTAAATTCCGCCGTGACAGAAAATCTCGCAGACGTCCTCGCCCGTGTAGGAGTGCGGAGCGCGGTAAACGAGCAAAACGCCGTCGTCAAGGCGCTCGCCGCCGTCGGAAATCCTGCCGTAAGCGGCGGTATAACCGCTCATTTCGCTTATTTTCACTTTCGGATAAACCGCCGTAAACACGCTTTCCGCCACGGAAAACGCGTTTTCTCCCGATATCCTCACAGCCGAAATACCGCCGACTGCCGCGGGAGTTGCGATAGCGCAGACCGTTGACAAAACCTCACCTTATTTCTTCCCGAAAAGCTTCCCGAAGAAGCCTTTTTTCTCGGATTTTTCCTCGTTTTCGGAGCGTTTTGGCGCTTCCTTTTTCTCGTCGTCATCGGAGAAAACGTTCAGCAAAATGGGCTTCGCCTTAAATTCCTCCGCCATATCGTTGAGCAGATATGTGTAAATTCCCGTGGGCTTTTCGACCTTGTAATCCTCGATTTTACCGCATTTCAAAAGCGCTTCGAGCTTCTCGGCCATTCTTTCGGGAATAGCCGCCGCGGCGCCGTCGTAATATTCCTCGCAGGCGATATTAAACTCGTCCGCGGGATTGCGCCCTGCAATTTGCGTGAGATGAATACCCTCGCGAAGATACGCGGTATAGTCGAGATAATCGCAGTGAAACTCGTTCAAAAGCGCCGCGAGAACCTCGTTTTCGAGCTTTTGAACAGCCCCCGCGCCGAACCTTTCGCACGCTTTTTCGTAATCCTCGGGAGCGTTTTTCTTCCACATCTCGCTGTTATATTCTCCGTCAAGCAGCGCGTTTCTGCGTGAAAAAGTAAGCTCGCGGTGCTTTTCGCCGATAAGCGTGTATTTCATCAGATTAACGCGCTCGTCGAAAGCGTCGCCCTCGGCAATTCTCCGAACGCGCTCCGCCTCCCGCAAAACAACCTTATCCGTGATAACGGCGCTTGTTCTTTCGCTCGGATAATGCCGTCCGCAGAGCTTTTTAAGGTCGTTTCTGACGGCAATTTCATCGTCGAGCGCCGCGAAATATCTGCTTTCGCCGACGTCCCCCTGACGGCCCGCGCGGCCTCTTATTTGCCGAACAATCCGTGAATTTTCGCGCATCGACGTGACTATAACAAGCAGTCCGCCGACGCTCTCGACAAATTCCTTGTCCGCGCAGTCCTCGCCGCCAAGCTTAATATCGACGCCGCGCCCCGCCATATTTGTGGTAATCGTGACTGTTTTGCGCTCGCCCGCTTTCGCGATAATTCCCGCTTCCTCAAAGTTGTTTTTCGCGTTCAGAACGCTGCATTTTACGCCTTTTTCCCGAAGCTCCGCAGCAAGGCTTTCGCTTTCCTCAATGCTTTCCGTGCCGACAAGCACGGGCCGTTCCTTTTCATAAGCTTCTGTTATCGCCAAAACAATCGCTCTGCGCTTTTCTTCCTTATCGTAATAAATCTCAATCGGATTGTCAATTCTGCGGCAGGGAAGCCTTGTCGGAATAACCTCCGTGAGAATACCGTAAATCTTCTCAAATTCCTCGCGCGAGGACTCGGCGGTTCCCGTCATACCCGACATTTTCGGATAAAGCCGCGCGAAATATTGAAGCGCGATATTCCCCATAATTCTGCCGCGGCTTGTAATTTTAAGTCCGTGTTTGGCTTCACAGGCGGGCTGAAGCTCGCCGGGGAACACTCGTCCGACCGCCGCTCTGCCCGTAAACTCGTCTATCAGCACGATTTTCCCGTCGCGAACGATATAATCCTTGTCCTCTTTCAGAATTTCGCGCGCCTTAATGCAGGCGGTGATTTTCGCAAGCAAATTCGCGTTTTTTTCGCTGTAAATATTCTTCGCGCCGAAAATCCGCTCGGCTTTGTCCGCGCCGCTGTCCGTGAGATAAATATTCCGCGACTCCTCGTCAAACTCGAAATCTCCCTCGCCGAGCGCCTTTGTTTTTTCGTAAACGTCGGCGGTGCTTTCGTCCTCGTGAACAGCGACGTCGCCCGCGATAACGAGCGGTATTCTCGCTTCGTCGATAAGAATACTGTCCGCTTCGTCGAAAATCGCGAAATCGGGCTTCGGAAAGCACATTTTCTCCGTTTCAAAGCACACGAAATCCTTGAGATAATCGAACCCCGCTTCCTTTGCCGTGAGGTAAACGACCTGCCTTTTATACAGCTCGCGGCGCTTTTCGCGCGGAGTATCCTCGGTTATGCAGCCGACGCTTACGCCCATTTTCTCGTAAACGGGCTTGTTCCACTCGTAATCGCGCTTCGCGAGATAGTCGTTGAACGTGAGAACGTGCGTTTTTCCGCCGCAGAGCGCGTGACAGCAAACCGCGAACACCGCGCAGAGCGTTTTTCCCTCGCCCGTCTGCATCTGAACCATTTTCCCCTCGTAAAGCGCAAGCGCCGCCTCGAGCTGCACATCGAACGGCGTTATACCGAGCGTTTCCTTGACTGCTTTGAAGCAGCGCGCGAAAATCTCCTCCTCGGAGCTGCCCGAAAATTCCTCCGACAAAGCGAGCTGTTTGATTTTCTCAACGGTTTTGTTCAAATTAATGTCCTCCGAAAACAGCGTTTTCCGCGTTATCCGCAGCGAAACTGCTTTTCCTCAGCTTTTCTTGTAAGCGAATAAAGCTCGCGGCCGCGGCTGTTTATCCAGCGCATAATGGTGCGCGTCGTCTGACCGTTCCGCGCCATTTCGCAGAGCCGCTCAAATGTAACCCACTTCGCCGCGCAAACCTCGGCTGACTGCAATTTCAGCGCCGAAAGCGGCACGTCCTTAACCAAAATGTAAAAATCCCGCAGCATACTGTCCGTAATCATCGTCCACTCGTGACGAAGCTCCTCGGGGCGCGCTCTTATGCCTGTTTCCTCGAAAAGCTCTCTCGCGGCGGCTTCGCGCGAGGTTTCGCCGACAATCGCGCAGCCTCCCGAACACTCCCATTTTCCGCCGCTTGTTTTCTCGGGAACTCGCTGTGTGAGCAAAATCTCGCCCCTGCTGTTCACCGTCATAACCTGAACGACGATATGATATTCCCCGAAAGGAATAGGCGCGCCGCGCTGTACCTTTCTTCCGAGCGGTTCGCGGTTTATCGAATAAAGGTCAAAATACTCCATTTCTTCTTCTCCGTAAAATTATATCAAATAAAACATTATTCTTTATTATAACATATTTCCGAGAAAATTTCAAGGTTGACAAAGCATTTTTTATAGATTATAATAACAGTAAATGAATGTTTGCTCTCAAAGGAGATGTTTATATGTATAATCCCGTTGTTTTCGACCTTGACGGAACGCTTCTAAACACGCTCGGCGACCTTGCCGCGGCGGGAAATTACGCGCTTTCGCAGCTTGGATTTCCCGTTCACGATGTGAACGAATACCGCTATTTTGTAGGAAACGGAATACCGAAGCTGATTGAAAGAATGTTGCCCGAAAATGCCGCAAAAAGCGATTTTGACGCGGCATACAAGCTTTTCGACGAGTATTATGAGCTGCACAAAACCGACGCAACCGCGCCGTATCGCGGTATCACCGAGCTGCTCAAAACACTTTCGGAGCGCGGGATAACCTGCCTTTGCAACACAAACAAGTCGCACTCGTTTGCCTGCGAGCTTCTCGGCGGTTTTTTCGGCGGCTTGCTCACGGAGATTGTCGGCGGTGAACACGGCTTCCCGAAAAAGCCCGCTCCCGACGCGGCGAATTATCTTGTCAATAAGTATAAAAAAGAGGGCTTTTCGCCGATTTATATAGGCGACAGTTCGGTTGATATGCAGACCGCGAAAAACGCGGGAATAGCCGCGTGCGGTGTTTTGTGGGGCTTCCGCGGCCGCGCCGAGCTTGAAAGCTTTAGCCCCGATTATCTCGCGGAAACCGCCGACGACTTGAAGAAAATTATACTCGGAGAATAAAATGACGATTGAACATATCGCGGTTTACACGACCGACCTTGAGCGGGAATGTGCGTTTTTCGAGAAGTATTTCGGAGCGAAGCGCGGCGCGTTTTATTGCAACGAACAAACGGGCTTTCGGAGCTGCTTTCTCACGTTTGACGGCGGCTCGCGGCTTGAGGTTATGACGAGAGCGGAGTGCGTGAATTTGCCGCGAAAGCGCTTTGCGGCGGGCTTCGCGCATATCGCGGTAAGCGCGGGAAGCAGGGAAGAAGTCGTTTCGCTCACGGAGCGGCTTAGGCTTGACGGATTTGAAATCGCGGGCGAGCCGAGGGTAACGGGCGATGGCTATTTCGAGAGTATTGTCCTCGATTATGAGGGAAATTTCATCGAAATCACGGTATGAAAGGACTTGAAAGGAGTTTTTTGAGATGAGCGATTGGATAATCAGCATTTTTGCTTTTGCGGTAGGCTTGCTGTTTTGGGTGATAACCTACATTGCCGCTCCCATTGAAAGCAAGCGAAAGGGAAAACACGTTTCGGGGCTTCCCGGAGCGGCTTTCGTGCTGTTTTTGCTCGGCGGACTGCTTTCGCCGATAAAGTGGCTTGCGTTCGCCTGCCTGCTTGATTTCAGCGTCACGGCGCTCCCGTTTTATTTGCTGATTAACCGCGCTAAAAATAAACGGAATAAGCCGTGATTTTGACCGTTTATTTTGGGCAATTCGGTTTAATCGAGGCTTTCGTTTTATTGATTTGCCACGATAAAGCCGAACAATTT
>DBIU01000072.1 GCA_002304735.1 Ruminococcaceae bacterium UBA794
GTGCAATACCGGACTCATTCCCAACCAATTTAATATTCTTATTTTGTCTAAACTTTCGGGGGCACTTCAAATCGGGGCGGTTTTTTATGCCCGCGAGGAGCTAATCTATTTTATATAACACAGCTTACTTAATGTAAAAAAATGGAAAACGTGCTATATGTAGCACGATTATCTCCTATGCTTTGGTTTGTTCGGATTATTCTCCGGTGAAATGGGCTTATCTTTTCATAATTAACCTCCCACTTCTATAAAACAAGGCTCTGCAAAACAGAGCCTTGAAACATTTGAACCCGACAATTTGTTTACTCCGCATATCGGTAAGCCGAGAAACATTTGAACCCGACAATTTGTTTACTCCGCATATCGGTGAGCCGAGAAAAATTTAATGATAGCTTTGCTATCAATTATATTATACACCATTATTCTCGCTTTGTCAACCCTCTTGCACGATTTTTTGAACCACTGAAAAGAAAATGTGCTATATGTAGCACGATTTTTTTCTATTTTTAATCCTCCCTAAATTTTAAGAGGGGACAACCTCCCCGCAGTTCGGTAGCCCCCTCTTAGCGATTGCTTTTTCTGTTGTCCGCCAACCCTCCGGCACATACGTCCGGCAACATTTCAGGTTTTTTTGTTGCCTGCCAACCTTCCGGCACATTCGTCCGGCAACACTTTCGGATTTAAGTGGCAATCCACTGACAGATATTTCTGCCCATTAATATTATATCACACAACCTTCGTTTTGTCAAGCTTTTGCACACTTTTTTCAATACTGAAAAGAAAAATGTGCTATATGTAGCACGATTATCTTCTGTGCTTTGACTTGTTTTGGTGCTGAATTTGCCTGCCGTTCAGCTCACGCTTGACGATTTCGGCGGGATTAAGCTGCGGCTGCTTTTTCATATTGTACAGGCACTCCGTTTTTCTGTTAAACAACAGAATGTTGTCGAACTCGCCCAATTTATACAGCGCGGAAATGTTGTCGGGAATAGCCCTCACGGTTTCCTCAAATTTATCCCTCGGAACAGCTCGCGGCGGCACTCCGTGAGCTTTCATTTCGTTATATCTATCAATCGTGCTTTGCCACGCGGTTTCCTTGTCGGTACACATCACCGCGAGATTGACCGAATAACCCTTGTTTTTGAGATATCGGCAGGTGTTCAGTGGCACTTCGGCGGTTCGGCACGTCCCCTCAACAATGAGATTGTAATGCTCACTGCTGAACTTTTTCATCAGCGAATTAATTATGCTGTTCACAAATTTTTGCGTGTAATTTGCCGCATTCTCGCCATGTTTTTCTTGTATTTCAGCGAAATTCGGGTGATATGCTCTGTATCTGTCGCCGTCAATAACGATAAAATTAGGACTTTGCGAAAGCAAAATTTGATGAATAGTGCTTTTTCCTGCGCCGCTCTGACCGCCGAGAAGAAAGGCAGTCGTCTTTGGAACAGGAAAGATATTCTTTTGCAAAATGTCGTTAACTGCGTGCGCCAGCGCTTTTTTCAGCTGTTCCTCGTTAAATTCGCATAAGTTGTCCATAATGTTACTCCGTTATTTATGCGGCAATGGCGTGTGTTCAAAAATGAAGCTTCGAAGCTCCGACAATCGCCTGTCATATTCATCGAGTTTGTCGAGGTTCTTTTCCGATGAAAGTTTACAGTAAATCTCGTGAACCTCGTCAAGCTTAGGCTTAATCTCCTGCGGAGTGTCGTTTCCATAATTTCTGAACGCAAATCCGTTAATACTTGCGATAACCTCATTCAAAATTTCGTACTTAAACGAAGCTTTATACGCATTCTGATTTTCCATAAAAAAACCTCCCCTGACGTTTATAGATTAATTATATACCAAACCGCCGCGTTTTGTCAAGCTTTTCGCGAAATGTTTCAGGTCTGAAAAGAAAAATGTGCTACATATAGCACGTTCGGGTTCGCTTTCGAGGGTAATCTGCTCGAAATTCTGCCTGTCCTCGGAAATTTTTTCGTCAGACCCCTTGACAATATTCCGACTTTGGTGTATAATGATATTAGGGTCAAGGTTGTTTATCGCCTCGGATGATTGTAGTCCCAGACACGAGAACAATTCTTGACTTTTATTTTTGTCATAATAAAGCAAAGCGTCATTTTGTAATGTTCTGTTAATAAAGCTTTCAAACCCGTTCCTGCCGTAAATGCTTGTAATAAAGTTTGCGTCTATATTTTCAAGCTCGTATATCCCGCTCCCGTTAGTCTTTATGCTTGCAATTATAGGCAAATTATCATTGTCGATTTCAGAAGTCACGACAATAATACTGTCGTTTTTCGTAAGTGAGTCAAGAACCATTACGGGTTCGGCAAGCAGCTTCGGCATTTGTTTGATTTTGTCAACATCAAGTCCGTGAGCGTGAGTACGTCCGTGACTTGCGGTTTTTGGCTTAACTGCTTCATTTAAATGCTTCTGCGTATAAAGCATAGGCAGCTGCTCGCAGCCCACGTCGAGCAAAATCTGTGGGGTATCGCAAACCTTTAAGTCGTTATATCGGCTTGCAGTACCGTTCAGAACCTCGTCCACCTGTTCCGCGAAACTCTTTTCTGAAACAAAATCGGCAGGAGCCTTGTCAGCTTCTGCCGAATTGTTTATCCGCGCTGTTTGAGGACGATTTCCGTCATCACTCTGTGATTGACTTCGAGCGACTTCATCTTCTCCCACTGCGCTATTTCGAGAAACGTGTGCGGACGGGGATTGTTCTTCGCGTATTCCTGCTCCAAATTCCACGCCATTTCCTCGGCTTCCTTGTCTATCTGCCTCGGTATCAGCTCCCACAACATTCTGCCCTTCAGCCCCGGAATGTCCAGAGGATAATTCTCCTCCATAAACTCCTGCCACTTCCTGCCGAAGAAGCCTATCGGCTTGCTCATCAGCTCCTGCTCCTCGTCCGTCAGACCGAGCGACAGCTCCTCCAGATACACGAACGTCTGCGGGTCGAGCCGATACCTCCTGCCGTTCTCCTCCTTGATTTCGGGGTAGAACATCTTGTCCTCCTCGCACCAAATCTGCTTGATTTCCTCTTTCATAAATAGCCCTCCTTTGAATTTCGGTGATATCTTTTTCAATCGAAAGCAGAACCGCTTTCGCGTTTTTCTGTACATATTCGAGCAGTTTTTCAAGCTCAGCCTTATTTTTCAGCATATCGACAGCCGAAAGGTCGAGCGCGTCGGCGCTTTTGTAATTGAATTTGCTCAGATAACAGCAGCGCGCCGCGACAACCGCCCTTACCATCGTCCGCGCCGAATTGTAGAACCCGCGCCTTTGCTCGGCGGGAACGTTGAGCGTTTCCTGCGCGTCTGGACTGTGAAACGATTCATGGGTATCTCCAAACATAAGCGTGATGCGGATATTGACGATATTGTTCCGCTGGGAATTTGTTTGGAAAAACGGTTGAAAAAAATGGGATTGTGTGGTATAATGGGGTTATGAGGGCGGTTAATCTGCCGGACAAATCGGAATTTACGGGGAGATTGCAATGAAGAAATTCTTGAAAGTGCTGCTAAAAATCTTCAAATGGATAGGCATAGTACTCATTGGTCTTATCCTCATACTTCTGCTTGTCAGAATTATCGGGAAGCAGTACTATAACAGAACACCCGAAGGTGGCATCAACGAAACGATGTATGCGGATATTAACGGTACAAAGCAATGGATTAGCATTTACGGACAGGATAAGGACAATCCTGTTCTGCTGTATATACACGGCGGACCTTTTGCCCCGACAAGCTGGGTAGACTGGGAAATATGGCGGAAGCTCAGTGCTGATTTCACAGTCGTAAACTGGGACCAGCGCGGCTATGGACATAATTATCCGAAATATCAGGTGACAGAACCGATTTCAGCGGATGATATGATTGCAGACGGAAAAGCCCTGACAGATTTCCTGTGCGATTATTTGGACAAGGAAAAAATAACGGTATTCGGGCATTCTATGGGTTCGATTTATGCCGCAAATCTTGCACTGGATTATCCCGAAAAATATGATGCTGTGATTGTGGGAGCATTAATCGTAGATGAACAGGAGAGCCGCAGAAGATATAAAGAATACCAGCTTAAACAGACCGTGAACGACCCGGAAATGCACGCTCTCACCGAACAAATTGACCCCGAAAAAGAAATCGCTGAACAGGAAGAAATATATCAGGAGTTGATGCTAAAAGGGTATTCTCCTATGGAAGATATATTTGCTGAGGCGGAAACCGATTTGTTTTCTGCTGTCTGGCTGAATCCATACTGTACGTTGAGCGAGCAATACAATATGCTCTTTGCCGATACAACAGAATATGATAAAATGGTTACAAATGGAAGCGTTCACGGAGAAGCATACGGAGAACAGCTTTCTATTGCGGAGCGGACGCAATATCAGGTACCGTTCTATCTGATACAGGGAAAGAACGACCATAATGTCGGTACAATGGTTGAGGTTGCAGTGGAATACTATGAGAAAGTGGAAGCACCTGACAAAGATATCTGTATGATTGACGGCGGTCATATGTCGCCGCTTCTATGCTGCAATCAGCTTGCGTCATTCGTACATAAGATAGCAGAAAGGCAGAAGAACCGTTAAATTCCCGTTTATCGAACGGTTTAACACACTAAAGGAGCACCCGCTGCGGCTGCTCCTTTTTCATATTCCCCGAGCCGCAAGGCTCTTTTATGCCAATTCCAAGGAGGTGACGCAGAATGTCCGAAAATTTCGGCTTGACAATATTCCGACTTTGGTGTATAATAATATTGAAGTCAAGAGTGTTTGTTAATTCGGAGTATTGTTCTCCCCATCTCTCAAACATCTCTTGGCTTTTCTTTTATGGCAAAAATATTGCCCTTAACCTAATAATTCAGCGCTTACAGGAATGTTGGCGCCTTTCATTAATTTCCGCGAAATACGCATTTCTAATTCTGCTCAACGTTATCGGGAAAACAATCTTGTATCGCTGAATAAAATAGTTGTGTATACAAACTATTGTGACTTTTGTAGAAAATGATTGTTTTAGGCACAATATATTGACAAGCCGCGAAAATTATGTTATAATACAAATTGTATTTTTTTAATTGTAAATAGGAGGCGAAGAGTATTGCTGTGCAAAACAATGAACCTGCTTATTCCGCATAGACCTATATATATATATATATATATAAGCAATGGGTTTACGA
>DBIU01000064.1 GCA_002304735.1 Ruminococcaceae bacterium UBA794
TTTAAGCGCTTCGCGGTGCTTTTCCAAAGTTCGGCGAAAACTCGGAGCAGTCCGGCGGGACTCGCTGCCGAGCCGCGCCCGTGAAGCAAACCGAGCCATCGCCAGAGAATTAAAAGGTCTTAAGCCGCCGGAGGCACTGAAGCGAAGCAACCGACCCCGCCGGAGGCACTATCACATACGAAGCGCGTCTGCGGGGCTGAGCTTGGCGGCTTTAGCGGCGGGGTAAGCGCCGAAAAGAGCGCCGAGGAGCGCTGTTGCGGCTGCGGAGAAGGCGAGCGAGCCTATATTCGCCGAAAACGGCACTCCGAAAGCAGCGCACCCGATAAACGACACAAGAAGCCCGCCCGCGATACCCGCCGCGCTTCCCATAAGCGTGAGCAGGACGCTTTCTGCGAGAAATTCGCCGAGGATATCGCGCTTTTTTGCGCCGATTGCCTTTTTAATGCCGATTTCGCGCGTTCGTTCGCCGACGCTCATCATCATTGCCGTCATAACCGAAATCCCCGAAACGACAAGCGAAATGCCTGCCGTAAGCGAAAGCGCGGTGGTGACAATGGACAAAATATCCTCAAGCTGACCTTTCTGCGAGAGAAGATTATTGCAGAGATAGCCGTCAACGTGACCGTTTTTCCTGTCGAGCGCGGAGGTTACCGTTTTCGGGGAAAAGTCCTCTGCGCCGATTTTAACGGCGATTTTATCATAAGTCGTTCTGCCGCAGAGCTGCTGCATTGTGGTAATCGGAATATACATAAACCCCGGCATAATGTTCGAGAGCATACCCTGAAGCGAGGAAAGCCCCGATTTCGCAACTCCGACGACGGTAAATTCGTGATATTTCCCGCCGAGAAACATTCTCATTTTCTTCCCGACAACATTGCTTCTTCCGTAAACCTCGACGGCGAATTGCTCGTCGATAACACAGACCCTTGAAAGCGCGGCGCAGTCTGCGTTTGTGACAAGCCTTCCATACTCCGCTTCAAGGGAAATGAGCTTATCCGCAGATTTATCCACGCCCCAAACGTAGCAGTCAAGCCGCCTGTCAATCATCTTCGCTTCGGTCATACTCGCCATAAGCGGCATAACGTCCGTTACGCCGTCGATTTTGCGAACCTCGGATATGTCGCTGTCCGTGAGCGTAACGGAAACCGACCTGCTCGCCGCCTGCACAAGAAGCGTGTCAACTCCCATTGTAACGAGCGTCGAACCGACCTGTTCCGTACCGACAGCGCCGATTGTCGATATAAGAGTCACCGAAAAAACTCCAACCGCGATACCCGCCATTGTAAGCACGGAGCGAACCTTCGCGCGAAATATGTTAATAAGAATTTTCAGCATTATTCACCCTCGACGCGGACAAACTTCTTCCCCGCAACAGCTTTCGGGTCGGCGAAAACTTCTTCCTTTACGGTAATTCCGCAAGTGATTTCCGCGCCGTCCGAAAATTCTTTTCCCGTTGTAATATTACGGCGAAGCGCCTGTCCGTTCTCGTAAACGTAGACGTATTCGCCCGTTTCGTCCTGTTCAATCGCGGAATAAGGCAAAATCACAATCTCGCGCGGCTCGGAAAGCACGATTGAAACGTCCGTTGAAAGCCCCGATTTGAAGCGCTTGTCGGGAGAGTTCGGAGTTATCCTCACGTCAACGACGGTTTCAAGCACAGCGCCGTTATAGCGGCTTCTCGCGGCTGAGGAAATCGCGCTTACCTTGCCGAGAAAAAGCTCGTTTGGAAACGCAGACGGAGTGAACATAACCTCCTGCCCGATTTTAACTTTCGCGATGTCAAGCTCGCTTATCGCCGCGACAATTCCAAGCTCGCTTCCCTGCGCAACGGTAACGACGGGCGCGCCGCTCTGCACGGCGGAGTTTGAGCCGCAGGTCGAAATAACGCGTCCGGAACAGTCCGCGCTGATTTTTTCGGGAATAAGCGCCGTCGCGGCTTGAAGGTCGGCTGCCGCAAAGCTGAGCATATTCATTCGTCCGAGGCTCTCGATAAACGCTGCGGACGCTTTTTTATCCACTGCGGCAATCACATCTCCGGGCGAAACAAGGTCGCCCTCGCCGACGTAAAGCCTTGAAACGACAACGGGAAGCGCGCAGGTAACGTCGCGCTCGGTTTCATAGGAAAATTCGCCTGTGCCGTTAACGGTTTCGCTGAACGTTCGCACGGACGGCGAAGTTATGCGGCAAACAGGCGCGGAGCTTTCGATAACGGCAGGCATAAACGCAGGAACGCAGGCAGCCGCAAGCGCGAAAAACGCCGCAGCCGCAATAATTTTTTTCATATAATCAGCCCTTTCAATAATCATCAGCAATATTGTTGCGGAAAAATGCGAAAATATTCCCGAAAAAACGGAAGAATTTCGCTCGTTTTGTTATTCCATAATCACGCTCGTAATGTGAAAAAGCCTTGACAACAGTGCAAAAAAGTGCTATAATAATATAATGTTGAAATATACACAAATAAAGGAACGGAGTGAAAAAATTGAAAAGCAAAATCACAAAACCCGTTTTCTTCGTCGTATTTATTCTGATAATCGCCTTTACCGTGCTAAGCACAATGGGAGTTAAGACCTATAACGGCGATATAAAGAATTATTACGTCTGGGGAATAGACGATATAAGATGGGGAATAGACATACGCGGCGGCGTAAACGTAACGTTCGGCGTTCCCGAGGATTACGCTAAGGAAAACGAGATAACCGTGGATAACCTAAACGCCGCGAAATCCATTATGGAAACGCGTCTTGTTTCCAAGAACATCAACGACTACGAGGTATTCGTCGATACCGCGACAAACGCGATAATCGTGCAGTTCCCGTGGCAGAGCGACGACAATTCCTTCGACCCCGAACAGGCGGTTAAGGAAATAGGCGAAACTGCGCTTTTGACGTTCCGCGAAAAGTACGAAACGAACAGCGAGGGAAAGCCTACGGGCGACACGGAAAATATTATAATGACGGGTTCGGACGTACAGAGCGCGAAAGCGGGCTATAACAGTCAGACCAACCAGTATATCGTTCAGCTCAACCTTAAGGACAGCGGTAAACAGAAGTTTGCGGACGCAACCGAAAGGCTTGTCGGCGAGAAGATTTCGATTTGGATGGACGACGAGTGCATCTCCTATCCGAACGTAAACAAAAAGATAAACGACGGCTCGTGCGAGATTTCGGGCAGCTTTACCGCCGAAACCGCAACAGAGCTTGCAAACAAGATAAACGGCGGCGCGCTTCCGTTTAAGCTTGAAATAAAGAGCCTTTCGACGATTTCGCCTATTTTGGGTACGGGCGCGCGCGACTCGATGGCGCTTGCGGGACTTATAGCGTTTATCGCAATCGCGATATTTATGATAATCTATTACAGACTGCCCGGATTTGTCGCGGTAATCGCGCTTACGGGACAGGTTGCGGGTATGTTCGCGGCTATCACGGGCTTCTTCGCGTTCAACAACGCGTCTTCGCTGACGCTCCCCGGTATCGCGGGTATTATACTCTCGATAGGAATGGGCGTTGACGCGAACGTAATCTCCGCGGAAAGAATTAAGGAGGAGCTTAAAGCGGGCAGAACGATTGACGGCGCACTGAAAAACGGCTTCTCGCGCGGATTTACGGCAATTCTCGACTCGAACCTCACGGTTATTATAGTCGCGCTTATTCTTATGGCGGTGTTCGGAACGTGGTTCGGCGCGTCAACGGAAGGCACGATTTATTCGTTCGGCTTCACGCTTCTCGCGGGCGTAATAATGAACTTCATTATGGCTTGCTGGGCGACAAGACTTATGACGATTTCGCTGTCGAAGTTCAAGTGCTTCAGAAAACCCGCTCTTTACGGCGTATCGAAAAAGAATATGCCCGTCGAGGACGCTGAAAAGGGCAAAACAACCGTTAAAACGATTGACGTAAAGCCTAAGACGAACATCGATTTTGTCGGAAAAACAAAGGTGTTCGTGATTGTTTCGGCGGTTTTGATTGCGGCAACCGTTGCGGGAACGTTTATCAAGGGCGTCGACGTTGATATCCGCTTCAAGGGCGGCACGATGATAACGTATTCCTACGAGGGCGAGATTAACACAAACGACGTTAAATCGCAGGTTGAGAGTCTGGGCACGCCCAAGGCTACGGTTACGACGGGAACGAGCTTCACGGGCAATCTGAATACGATTGTCGTATCTTTCGCGGCTGACGAGAAGATGGACGACGATATGCTCAAAAACGTTTCCGACCACCTCGAAAAGTCGTTCCCCGACAACAAGATTGTTAATATGGACACAACGAACGTTTCCGCGTCCGCAGGAACGCAGTTCTTCATAAGCTGTCTTGTCGCGGTTGTTGTGGCGTTTGTGCTGCTGGTAATCTATATCGCGTTCCGCTTCAAGAAAATCGGCGGCTGGAGCGCGGGCGTAATCGCGATTATGTGCCTGCTGCACGACGTTGTGCTGACGTACGCAGTTTATGTATTCGGCGGAATGGCGCTGGATTCCAACTTTATGGCGGTTATCCTGACGCTGCTCGGCTATTCAATCAACAATACAATCATTATCTACGACCGTCTGCGTGAAAACCGCGCAAAATACGGCGGAAAGTTCTCGGACCGCGAGCTTGTAAATCTGTCGATAAATCAGACCTTGAGCCGCTCGATAATCACAACCGCGACAACGGTTGCGGCGATGATTTCGGTATCAATCGTATGCGCGCTTACGGGAACGACTTCAATCCTTTCGTTCTCCGTTCCGCTTGGAATAGGTATGCTTGTCGGCTTCTATTCTTCGCTCTGCCTTGCGGGTCCTATCTGGATTTGGCATCAGGAGCGCAAGAGCAAAAAATCTTCCGCAAAATAAAATTTCTCCCCGAACCGAAAAGTTCGGGGAGTTTTTTTGCAATAATAACGATTTTGCGGGAATTTGCAGTTCAATTCGCGCGAAAAACGCGCGTTTTGCAGTAATTTGCAGTTGTTTTGCGCACTATCGCTTTTCTCCTTAAACCAACTCGCTTATCTTCTCCAGCGAACAGCCCTTGCTCTCGTAATACTTGAACATCTCGTCAAGCTTTTTCTTGTCGTAACTCGTCACGCAATCCGTCAGAACGTGAACCGTATAGCCGTTTTTCGCCATATTATAGCTCGTTGACTTCACACACGCCGTCGCGTCCGCGCCCGCAATGTAAAACTCCGTAATGCCCTTTTTCGCGATAAACTCGGCGAACGGCTCGCTTGTAAGCGCGTTTGACTTCGACTTCGTGAAAATGTTCTCCGAAACCACTTTCATCTCCGGCACAAGCTCCTCGCCGCGCGTTCCCGGCTTGAACGTCCGCGTGCCGTCCGTGAGATTGTTGTGCTTTATGTAAACAACGTCCATTCCGCCGTTTTCAGCCCATTCTATCGCCTTGTTTATATTATCGATAATCTCTCTGTAATTCTTCGTGATATCGTTCTGAATGTCTATCACAACAAGCGCTTTGCTCATAAAAATCTCCTTTCACGAAAAAGCCGCTTCTTTCCGGAAGCGGCTTTTCCATTATACCTTGCAGTAAACAACACCGTAATCAAACGGTGCGACGGTTATCTTTCCGTCGGAAATGCCCTTTTTGAAGCGGTCAAACGCGGGCTTGAAGTCCGAGAACATATCCGTGTGGTCGTTTACGATATCGAAAGTCCTCGTCTGCGTTGATTTGTTGAGGTAAATAATCGCAGCATTTCGGTTAATCTTGTCGCAGCGCGCGAACACGCAAACGTTGTCGTCAACCTCAATGAACCGCAAATCGCCCTGCTCGAACGCACGCGACGCTCTCCTTATCTTCGCAAGACCGCGCGTAAACTCGATAAGCTCGATGTTCTCCTGTCCCCAAGGATAGCAGCGGCGGTTGAACGGGTCGCGATAACCCTCCATTCCCGCTTCGTCGCCGTAATAAACGCACGGTATTCCCGGAAGGAAGAACTGAAGCACCATCGCGCACTTCAAAAGCGATATTCCGTAAACGTACTCGGACGCGTTTAAGTGCCGCTCGCACTGCCAGTCTTTGTTGTGCCAGCCGACTTCCTCGCCGCCAAGCCGCGTCAGAGCGCGCTCGGTGTCGTGCGTTGAGATGAAGTTCATCAGCATATCAATCGCGGGCTTCGGATAATGGTCCATTATCGTCAAAATCGAGTCCGTGAATGCTCTCGCGTCCGCGTATTTGACGTAATTCAGAATTGCCTCCTTGAACGGGTAATTCATCACGCTGTCAAGCTGTCCGCCGATAAGATAGCGCCTGCGAACGCCGTAGCTTTCCTTATTCGACGCGTCCTCCCAAACCTCGCCGTAGATTATCTTGTCGCCGCCCATTTTCTTAACCGAGCGGTTGAGATTGTCGAGAAACTGGTCGGGAAGCTCGTCCGCAACGTCAAGTCGCCAGCCGCGCGCGCCGAGCTTTATCCATTTCTGCAAAATTCCATCGTCACCGCAGATGTAATTCGTGTATGCTGGATTGTTTTCATCGACGTTCGGCAAAGTCGAAATTCCCCACCAGCTCTCATATCTGTCGGGATAAGCCGTGAAGCTGTACCATGGGAAATAGGGGCTGTTTCTGTCGCGATACGCGCCCGTTTTGTCGCCGTAGCGCCCGAATTTGTTGAAATAAATCGAGTCCGCGCCCGTGTGCGAGAAAACGCCGTCGAGGATTATGTCAATCCCCATTTCTCCCGCAGTTTTGCAAAGCTCCGTAAAATCTTCCTCCGTACCGAGAAGCGGGTCGATTTTCTCGTAATTCGCCGTTGAATAACGGTGATTTTCCTGACTCTCGAATATAGGATTGAGGTAAATTACCGTAACTCCGAGCGACTTGATGTAAGGAAGCTTTTCGATTATTCCCTTCAAATCGCCGCCGAAAAAGTCGTTGTTGCGGACAATTCCCTTTTCATCGGGACGATAATACGGCGTTCCGTACCAATCATCGCGCAAAACCCTGTCGGACGGAACGTTTTCGTGCGTTTCGCCGCTTTTCGCAAATCTATCGGGAAAAATCTGATACATTATTCCGCCGCGAATGAAATCGGGCGTATACAAATTCTCGTCGAAAACGGTAAGCTGGAACAGCTCCTCGCCCTCGAAAACTCCGATATTCGCGCCCGTGCGCTTTATATAGCGCCGTCTGCCGTCGATTACGCCCGTGAAATAATACTGATGAACGCCAAGATTATTCGGCGTAAAAACGCAGGTAAAAATGTTGTCCTCGCTGCTCTCGTCCTGGAGAACAAGCTCGATAAACCGCTCTTTATAACCCGGTCTGAACATCACAAGCGTGAGTCCCGATACGTTAAAGCACTTCGGAAGCCTTATGTTGAATATTGAAGGCTGTCCGCGCCTAATCGCACCGAACGGATGCTTGTAAGCCGTGTTAAAACAGTCAAAAATAGGCATACCCATAGTAAAAAATCTCCCCTATCCCACCCTGCGGCAATGTCAGCGCTGCGGCAGTAAAAATAACGTTAACTTTGCGCTTGTAATGTCATATAGCAAAACAATCGAAGTTCTTACCTTCGCGCCTGCTCCGCGGCGCACTAGCAGTTGGGCTATTTTCCTCAGCCCGGGAGGTTGCGCTCGCCCATTCCCGCACTCAAAATAATCACAATAATTCCGTGGTCCAGTTAAGCGACTGAATTTTCGCGTCCGTTTCGCGGAAATCCTTTTCAAGACCGTCAACCGTCTTTCTCATCGCCGCCACGTCAACTGTGCTTAAAATCTTAATCTCCGAACGCAGCGCCCGCATAACGTTCCTCGAAGCCTCGTTAAGAAATCCGCGAAGCACGTTAATCTTGCTTCTCAGCGCGTCCTTGTGCGCGATAAGCTCCGTAATCGACTTCTCCTCGCACATCGTCTTTGCGTTCGTCAAATTAATCCGCGAAATAAGCTCCTCCTGCTGCATAATCAGCTCGTCAAGCTCTTTCAGAAGCTCAGCGGGAGCTTCCGCAGGCTTTTCGCCCTCCTGCACAAGCGAGTTGTTCTCCAACCTCACGCTTATCTGATTTATTCTCTTGGCTATATCCGCCCTTAAATTAAGCGCTTCCGCAAGTTTCATAACAATCCTTCCTCCGAAAATTTTCTCCCCCTTTTGCGGGGGAGAAAGCCGTTTTTACTTCAAATTCCAAATGTCGCGCGCATAGTCCTGTACCGCTCTGTCCGCGGAGAAGCGTCCCGCGCCCGCGATATTGAACAGCGACTTCTTGTTCCACTCGTTCGGGTCTTTGTAAACCTCCGAAACGTAAGCCTGCGTTCCGCGATAGCTGTCGAAGTCCGCGAGAGCCATATAGTAATCCTTGTTTTTGATGGAGTCGGCAAGCTCCTGGAACGTTGCGCCGTTAATTCCGTTATACATTCTGTCCATAACGTTCTTGATAACGGGATTGCTGTCGATATAGCTCTGAGGATTGTATCCGCGCATTCTCGTTTCGTTAACCTCAGCCGTTCTCATACCGAAGATGAAGATGTTGTCCGTGCCGACAGCCTCGTGAATTTCAACGTTCGCGCCGTCGTAAGTACCGAGCGTAAGCGCGCCGTTAAGCATAAGCTTCATATTGCCCGTTCCCGAAGCCTCCGTTCCCGCAAGAGAAATCTGCTCGGAAATCTCAGCCGCAGGCATCAGAATTTCGGAAAGCGTTACGCGGTAGTCCTCAAGGAAGATAACCTGAAGCTTCTCGCGCAAAATCGGGTCGTGCTTCAGCTCCTCGCCGATGCACCAAATCATCTTGATAATCTGCTTTGCGATATAATATCCCGGAGCCGCCTTTGCCGCGAAAATGTAGGTTTTCGGAACAAACGGAGCGTTCGGGTTCTGCTTGAGGAAGTTGTAATCCGCGATAATGTTCATCGCGTTGAGCTGCTGGCGCTTGTATTCGTGCAGACGCTTAACCTGTACGTCGAAAATGCTGTCGATATTCAGCTTCGTGCCGGTCGTCTTTTCAACGTACTGTGCAAAGCGCTCCTTGTTCTCGCGCTTAATCTTGCCGAGCTTTTCGAGAACGGACTTATCGTTTGCGAATACCTGGAACTTAATAAGCTCCGAAGCGTCCTTCTTAAAGCCCTCGCCGATGCACTCGGTAAGAAGGTCGGTAAGTCCCTGATTGCTCTGGAGCAGCCAGCGGCGGTATGCGATACCGTTTGTGACGTTCTTGAACTGATAGGGCTTGTCGAGCGCCTGAAGGCGGAATACGTCGTCCTTGATAATCTGGCTGTGGAGCTTCGAAACGCCGTTTACGCAGTGCGAAGCCGCAACGCAGAGGTTCGCCATATGAATTTTGCCGTCCTTCATAATGCACATCTTGCCCGCCTTTTCGGGGTCGCCCGTGCGGTTCATCAAGTCCTCGTAGTAACGGCGGTTGATTTCGCAGATAATCTGATAAATTCTCGGCAAAATCTTCTCGATGAGGTTCTGGTCCCACTTCTCGAGAGCCTCCGCCATAACGGTGTGGTTTGTGTAAGCAAACGTGTTCGTAACAATCTTCCAAGCCTGCTCCCAGCCAAATCCGCACTCGTCGAGAAGTATTCTCATAAGCTCGGGAATAGCGAGAGTCGGGTGAGTATCGTTTATATGAATAGCAACCTTTTCATCAAAGTTGTCGAGCGTGCCGTAAACTCTCATATGGCGCATAACGATATCGCCGATTGAAGCCGCGCACATAAAGTACTGCTGACGCAGACGGAGAGCCTTGCCCTCTGCGTGGTTATCGTTCGGGTAAAGTACCTTTGAAATAGAATGAGCGATATTGTTTGCGCCGAGCGCCTTTGCGTAATCGCCCGTATTGAACGAAGCCATATCGAACGACATACTTTCCGCGCTCCAAAGGCGAAGCTTTGAAACGCCCTTGCTGTCGTAGCCCGAAACGTACATATCGTAAGGAACGGCGTTTACGCTGTTATAGTTGGTGTAATCAAGGCGGTGATAGCCGTTGTCCCAGTTTTCAATCATCTGTCCGTCAAAGCGAACCTCAACCGCCTGGTCGGGTACGGGAACAAGCCAAGCGCCGCCGCCAGGAAGCCAGTTGTCGGGAAGCTCGGTCTGCCAGCCGTCAACGATTTTCTGCTTGAAGATACCGTATTCATAAAGGATAGAATAGCCTGTCGCGGGATAATCGCAGGTTGCGAGTCCGTCCATATAGCAAGCCGCAAGACGTCCAAGGCCGCCGTTTCCGAGACCCGCGTCGGGTTCTTCCTCATAAACTCTGTCAATCTTTACGCCGATTTCGTCAAGAGCGCCCGCAACCTCGTCCTGAAGTCCGAGATTGTACAGAGAAGTCTTGAGCGAACGTCCCATAAGGAACTCCATCGACAGGTAATAAACCTGCTTTCTTCCCTGAGAATTGCACTCGTGCATAAAGTTGTGGCGCTTTTCTTTAAGATAATTTACCACGATGGTCGAAAGAGCGCGGTAAATCTGCGTAACATTCGCTTCCTTTGCGTCTGTTCTGTAATCGTATTCCAGAATGGTTTTAAGCTGTTTTAATATCTCGTCCTTTGACATAGGCGATTTCATATCAAACATTCTCCTTTCAAATCGAAAAATAGCGATTTTGCTCCCTAATATTATACACTTTTTCTGCAAAAATTTCAAGGGATTTGAGTAATAATTTTGATTTAGAACATATCCAACAGCGAATATTATCTATTTTGCACAAAAAAACAACCGTGCAGCCAAAAAAAGTTACACGGTTTGTGTATAAAATTATTGCTTTCTTGCAAGCTTGTACTCGTCGTCCGGGTCGTAATACGGGCAGTCGTAGTTCGTTCCCTTCAAAAACCTGTACATTTCGTCCTCGTCGAGGTTCACAAGACAGGTATAGCACTCGTCCTCCTCGTCAAAAACGTAATTCACACATTCATCGCAGTTTGTTCTCATAAGCCACCTTAATTCGTCTGCTTGCGCTTTTGGCTCTTTTCGGCTCTTTTTCCGCGGACTGCGTTCTTCTCACCGCAGACGCGAATTGCCTCGCCGTAAACGTCAAAAAGCTGTTTTCCCGTGTTTTTGAGGCTCTTTCTGCGAGCAACTTCATAACCTTCTTCCGTAAGGTCGGGAACTCTTTTTTCCAGTATACCGCGCGTCAGCTTCTCAAATTCATCGACATTTTTCGCAAGATACGCGTTCTTTCCGTTTTCAAGCCAGCCGTCATACACGGGAATATCTCTTACCAGCAGCGGAACTCTCATCGCCAGCGCTTCAAGCACCACGATGCCTTCCGTTTCCTCAAACGACGGGAAAAGGAACAAATCGCTTCCGCTGAGCGCGTCCTGCAATTCCGGCTTTCCAACATATCCTGCGAGGATTAAATTCGGCGCTTTTTCCCTCACGGCTTTGCGGATATCCTTTCCCGCGAGCTTCAGATTTGACGAACCGAACCACACGAACTTGTACTCGGGCATTCTCTTTGCAAGCTCCGCGAAATCCACAACGCCCTTTCTCTTGATAAGCAGTCCCGCAGACGAAATCACCTTTTCGTTTTCGCCTATTCCGTACTTTTCGCGAAATTTCTTCGCCCTTTCCGCCGTCGGCTGATAGTCCTGCGTGTCTATTCCGTTTGAAACCGCGTAAATCGGCTTCTTTATCCCATATCCCGTAAGTATTTTCTTGGAATATTCCGTCGGCGTAACAATAACGTCGCCCAGACTGTAACATTTCTTTATCCAGAATTTGAAGAGATTTGACGTCAGATTTGAGCCTATGTAAGAATTTCTGAAGTCCTCTCTCGTGGAATGTGCGTGATAAACAAGCGGTATTCCCATTCTGCGAGCCTTTTTCGCCGCAAAAAAAGCGTTTGGAAAAACCGTGTTGATATGAATAACGTCCGCGTCGTCAAAGCCCTCGGCATATTCAATTCCGTTAAGCTCCGCCGCCCTGAGCTGATGATAAAGCGCGCGTCCTACGCCGCTTTTGCCTACCGTCCGCTGGGTTTTGGAATTAACATAATATAAAACCTTCATTTTCCGCTCCCCGTATAATCTTATTTATCCTCAAGCCCTTTAAGCGCCTTTATTTCGTCGCGGTTGAGCTTAATCTGCGCGTCCTTTATAACCTTAACCTCTTCCTTGTTCACGACAAACGGCACGTCGGGCTTTTTCTCGAGCTTAATCGTCAACATTCCCGTGAGAAGATTTGCGTCCTGAACAACTCCGCGTCCCTCCGCGGTATCGACAAACGCGCCGATTTTCGGAGTTGTGCGCAGGAAATCCTCGTAGCAGTTCTGCTCGTATTTCAAGCAGCACATAAGCCTGCCGCAGGTTCCCGAAATCTTTGTGGGATTGAGCGAAAGCGACTGTTCCTTCGCCATTTTGATTGAAACGGGCTGAAACTCGCCGAGAAAGCTCGAACAGCAGAACGGCCTGCCGCAAATTCCGAGCCCGCCGAGCATTTTCGCTTCATCTCTCACGCCTATCTGGCGAAGTTCAATTCTCGTGCGGTAAATCGAAGCGAGGTCCTTTACGAGGTCGCGGAAATCCACTCTCCCCTCGGACGTGAAATAGAACAGAATTTTCGTTCCGTCAAACGTGCAGTCGACGTCGATGGGCTTCATATCGAGATTATGACGTCGAATTTTCTCCGAGAATGTTTTCATAATCTCTTTTTCTTTCTCGCGGTTTTTTTCAGCCTGAAGAATATCCTTTTCATCAGCCTTTCTCAGCACCTTTTTCAGCGGCGAAACAAGCGTTTTCTCCGAAACCGTCCTGTTCGGAAGCACGATATCTCCGCACTCCACCCCGCGCGCCGTTTCCACGATAACCTTATCGCCGCGCTTAAAATCAATTCCACGCGGAGAGAAATAATACACCTTTCCCACGTCCTTAAAGCGAACGCCGATAATTTCGGCTACCGCGCCGCTTTCGGCGGGATTTTGCTCGCGCGGCTCTTTCTTCTCGGCGGCTTCGGGCTTGCTTTTTGCGCCGTTATTTCCCTTTTTCGGAGAGATTTTCTCCGTGTAATAATCAAGTTCGTTATCCATTATATTCCTTTCCGAACCGCCGATTTTCGGCAGTCCGACTATGTTTCTTTATCCAAACGTCCGTTATGAAAAAACGGTCGTGAAATACGCCGCGGTCAGCGCGGGATTAAGGTTGTAAATCTCGTTTGCGGATATCTCGAAAGCCGCGTCAAGCACCGCCAGAAGCTCCTCCGCCGTGTAATTTTCCGCAGCCCTTTTCGCGGTCGCTTTATCGAAAAACTCCGCTTCCGCGCCCGTTTTTACCGCAAGCGCGTCGCGGAATATCCTCGTGAAATATGAGAAAACCGCCGAAAGCTCGGCTCGGTCTTTCGCCTCGGAAAGCGCCGCGGCAGTGCCATAGCCGTTCTTCACGGCAGCCGCCGAAGCCGCTTTTTTCGCCGTTTCTATAAGCCGCGTTTCTCCGCCGTCCTCCGACAAAACCGCCTTACATTCGCCTATATTCCCCGAAAAAACGTCCGCAAGCTCCCTTGCGCGCTTTTCATCGACGCCCTCGCCGGCAAGACATCTCACGCAGCTCTCGATATCGCAGTCCGGCACCTCATAGAGCGTCACTCTCGACATCACCGTTATCGGCACGAGATTTGTGTTCTCGCAGGTGAAAATAAACCGCAAATGAGCGGGCGGCTCCTCAATCAGCTTCAAAAGCGCGTTTTGATGCTGCGGAAGCATCGTGTCGCAGTCCTCGAAAACGTATATTTTAAGGTCGCCGTTATTCGGTTTAACAACGGTTCCGCGCAAAATCTCCTTGAGCGGCTCCATCGAATATTTCCCGCCGATTGCTTCTTTCACGAAAACAACGTCCGGGTGCGCGCCCATATCAATATTTCGGCAGGTCGGACATTCCCCGCAGGCGCCTTTCCCGCAGAGAAAAAGCCTCGCCGTATATCGCGCCAAGGTCTTTTTTCCCGAGCCTTTTCGTCCCGAAAACATTATCGCGTGCGAAAGCCGCCCCGCGCGTGCCGTTTCATCGAGCGTTTCCTTAAGCTCGTCCTTACCGTAAAGCTTCGTCATACCTTCTCAAACTTTTCGATATTCGTCACAAAAACGGTCGCGCCGCCTACCATAACCTCGACGGGAATCCCCGTAAAGCCGCTTCCCGAATAAGACGACGCGTTCGGCACAAACTGCTTTCTCTTGTGAGAATGTTCCTTTATAACGTCAATCGCCTCGTCAACCTTATCGTCGTCGGCGCACACCATAAACGTTGTGTTTCCCGCCATCAGAAATCCGCCCGTTGAAGCGAGCTTTGTCGCTTGAAAGCCGTGCTTTGTAAGCGACTGCTGAACCGAATGGCTGTCGTCGTTGTTGATAATCGCGAAAATCAGCTTCATATAATCACCTTTTTTCAATCAAGTTGCGGGAGCATACTCCCCCTCATCATATATTATACACTATTTCCCGCGAAATTGCAACAGGAAAAATTAAATCCCCGCTTGGTTCTCCAAACGGGGATTGTTTCAGGCTTTTCGCCCTTATGTAGTTTCGATGGATTAAACCTGCTTGGGAGCGCCAACAGGGCAGGTGCCTTCGCAAGCGCCGCAGTCAACGCAAGCGTCCGCGTCGATAACATACTTGCCGTCGCCTTCGGAAATTGCGTTTACGGGGCAGCCGTCTGCGCAAGCGCCGCAAGCGATGCAATCATCGGAAATCTGATATGCCATAGTGAATTACCTCCTAACTTATTCTGTGACCATACTCTATCACATTTACTATTTTAACATATTTGCAAAAAAAATCAAGTGGCAATATATAGAATTTTCGCCGTGAATTTTGTTTATTTTGGACAACATTTGACCGTCTGTTCACCCGAGAGAATAAACTCCGTCGTTTCTCCGAACGATAAATCCGCTCATTTCAAGCGTTATCACAGCTTCAATCGCCGCGCCGTAATCCAGCCCGCATTTTTCCATAAGGCTTTCGGTTGTTTCGGGGCTTTCTCCGAGCGCTTTTACGATTGCTTTTTCCGTTTCGCTCAGATTATCGGGAATATTCACGGGCGTTTTCGCCGCGGGAACTTCCTTTTCTGCGGGAATTTCGGCGGTTTTTTCCTCGAATTTCGCCGGTAAATCGGGCTTTTCGAGCATTTCGACAAATCCCGCGCCGATATTTTTCTTTTTGAGTATTTCCGCGATATCCGAAGCGCCGCAGGCGGAAACCGCTCCCGCGCGTATCAGAAAAGCGTTTCCCGAAAAGCTTTCGGACGTTATATCGTGAGGAGGAACGGCGAAAAGCTCTCTCCCCTGCTTTTTCGCGAAATCCGCAGTGACAAGGCTCCCGCTCTTTTCCCCTGCTTCGATAACCAAGGTTCCGTGCGCAATTCCCGACATAATCGCGTCGCGCCGCTTAAAATACCACGTCGTAGCCTTTGCGTCGGGCAAAAGCTCGCTTATAACCGCGCCGCCGCTCTCGATTATAAGCTTTTTCAGGTCGTCGCTTTCGGCGGGGTGAGTTTCAAGCGCTCCGCAGCCCGGAAATGCAAGCGTTCTTCCGCCCGCTTCAATGCAAGCGATATGAGCCGCTCTATCCGTTCCCGAAGCCATTCCGCTCACAATAACCGTTCCCGCTTTCGCAAGCGGTTTTACGAGGTAATCCACGGCTTTTTTTCCGTAATCGGACGCGTTTCGCGTTCCCACGACCGTCAGTATCGGCGAGCCGTTAAGCCCGCGCTCGTTTCCCAGTACAAAAAGCACCGCGGGCGGGTCTTTGATTTTTTTCAGCAAGGCGGGATAATTTTCACTCTCATAGGACACGATTTTCACGCCCGCCTTGTCGCAGAACGAAGAAAATTCCCGAACCGTTCCGAGCCGAACCGCCTTTGCGCGCGAAATTTCCCCCGAAGTAAGCGAGGGTTCGCGCCCGTCGCGTATCACAACGCCCGCTTTCGCCGCGTTATAGCCGCAGTCCGCGAGTATTTTGTACAATCTCGGATTGTTCGGCTTCATCACCATAACAAGCCAGAGCCAGATATCTGCGTTGTCGGACACGTCCTCACCTCCGCGACTGAAAAACGAGTTTACTTGTACTTCACATCATAATCATTGCCGTGAAATATGCGCGGTAATATTATGCGGTATCGCCGATAATTGCGCGGCACTCCTTATACTTTCAGCACCATTGAAGAATAGCCCTGAAGCGTAAGCCCGCCGAGCTGAACCTTTTCTCCCGTGAGAAGATTTTCCGCTTCGCCGCCCATATTCAGGTTGAACGTGAACGGAGCGCCGTCCGCGTTGATTACGGTAACGAGCGTTTCTCCATCGGCGGAACGCGCGAATGCGTACTGTCTGTTCGTAAGCTGAACCTGTCTGTAATCGCCCATAGCTGCCGCGGGGTGATTTTTCTCGATTTCCGCGAGAGCGTGAATATGCGCCGTCATATCGCGCAGGCCCTCGCTTTTCATCTTTTCGAGATTGAACTCCGGACGAAGAACGTCGTCTCCGCCGCCTCTCTTGTCGCCTTCAACGCCGAACTCGCTTCCGTAGTAAACGGACGGAATACCCGGCATCATAAACATAAGCGTGTAAATAAGCGGCAAATGCTCTTTTACCTTAAGAATGGAAGCTACTCTTGTCACATCGTGATTGTCAACGAACGTATAGAGGTGCTTTCCTCTGTAAATACACCAGTTTTCCGAGCCGAACTGACGGTTTATCGAGTGCGCAATCTCGAACATATTCATATCGTTGAAGCTCGAAAAAAGTCCCTTGTAGCACTCGTAATTCGTTACGCTGTCGAGCATTTGGTCGTTCGCCCATCTGTTGTAATCGCCGTGAAGCGTTTCCCCGAGCAGGAAAAAGTCCTCGGAGAGCCACTTGCAGTGACCGTGAAGCTCGCGCAGGAAATTCTCGTCAAGACAATACGCAACGTCAAGGCGAAGTCCGTCGATGCCGAACTCCTCTTTCCAGAAGGTTATCGTGTCCTTAAGATACTGCTTTACTTCGGGATTGTAAAGATTGAGCTTTACAAGCTCATAGTGACCCTCCCAGCCCTCGTAGAAAAAGCCGTCGTTATAGCCGCTGTTGCCCTCGCGGATATGGAACCAGTCCTTTTTCGCGCTCGAGAATTTATGCTCTCTTACGTCGCGGAACGCCCAAAAATCTCTCCCGACGTGATTGAAAACGCCGTCCAGAATAACCTTAATTCCGTTCTCGTGAAGCGCCGCGCAGACCTTCTTGAAGTCCTCGTTTGTGCCGAGGCGGCGGTCGATTGTCCTGTAATCAATCGTGTCGTAGCCGTGCGCGACCGACTCGAATACCGGTCCGAAATAAATCGCGTCGCAGCCAAGCTCCTTTATATGAGGAATATCGCCGATAACGCTCAGAATTTTGTGCGTAGGCTCGCTCGCTTCATCGTTTACTCGGGGACAGCCGAAATATCCGATAGGATAAATATGATAAAATACCGCGCTTTCATACCATTTCATTCGTTTTTACCTCGTTTTGTTGATTTGGAATATAAAATTCCTGTTTATTTTACCATAATTGCGGTTTTTTGTCAAGGCGGGATAAGCCGTGTAACAATGTAACCGCTTTAGTGTATTAACTATTGTTGAATATGCACAAATTTAACGTGAAAAAACTAATATAATTGAAGAATATTTGAAATATGGCTTGAAATCCATTACATAAAATGGTATAATACAATTGTGTATTTCTGCAATTTGCATAATTCTTCCGGGAGGAAAATTTATATGCCTAACTATTTGGCGTCGGAAAACGGAATAACAGAGATATTTTCCGCCGAAAACGCTTTAATATGGATTATCGCCGCAGGAGTTTTTGCGGTTTTGCTTGCCGTTATCGTTTTGATATTCTTCATCAAAATGCGCTGCCGAGAGGATATCGACCCTGTGACCGGCGGAAAGAACAAAACGAGATTTTTCCGCGACTGCGCTAAAATCGTGAAGAAAACGCCGCTCGAAAAGCTCGCGATGGCGGTTATCGACATCGACAAGTTTAAGTACATAAACGACCGCTTGGGATACGACGAGGGCGACAGGATGCTCGAGCGCGTCCACAAGACGCTTTCCGACTGCCTCGGAAAAGACGAGCCTTTTGCGAGGTTTTCCGAGGATAATTTCGCGCTGCTTATAAAAAATGCGCCCGATAACGAAATCGCAAACCGGCTTCGCGAGATTTTCACCGAGTTTGAGAGAAGAAATTCATTCTTTATAAAGTGCCCCGTGAATTTCAGCGCGGGCGTATGCCGTCTGGGACAGTGCAAAGGAAAATACGACGCGGTTGATTTCACGATGGCGGTTGACCGCTGCAAGCTTGCGAAAAAGTCCATTAAAAACAAGCACAACAGCGATATCGCTTTCTACGACGGAAAAATCCGCGAGATTTCGCTGCGCGAAAAGGACTTTGAAAACGCAATGCCCGCGGCGCTTGAAAACAACGAGTTTGAATGTTATCTTCAGCCGAAATACGGCACACATTCTCACAAAATCGTCGGCGCGGAGGCGCTTATCCGCTGGAACAGCAAGGATTTTGGCTTTGTCTGCCCGGGCGATTTCATTCCGCTTGCGGAGAAAAACGGATTTGTCGTGGAGCTTGACTTCTTCATTCTCGAGGAGGTGTGCAAGCTGCTTCGGCGCTGGCTCGACGCCGGCAAAACGCCCATTGTAATCTCCGTCAATCAGTCGCGTCTGCACATAAACGACGACGACTATATCTGGCGGCTCAGAGAAATTGTCGATAAATACGAAATTCCCTATGAATATATCGAGCTTGAGCTTACGGAAAGCGTTTTCACGGAGGACGCGGACCGTATGATTGAGATTATGAAAAAGCTTCACGATATAGGATTTAAGCTGTCAATCGACGACTTCGGCTCGGGATATTCCTCGCTTAATCTGCTTAAGGATATTCCCGCGGACGTTCTTAAAATCGACCGCGAGTTCTTTAACGGAACGGTTAACACGAAAAAAGGGCGCGCCGTTATCTCGTCGGTTGTCGATTTGGCGAAAAATCTTGAGATGAACGTAATTTCCGAGGGCGTCGAAACTCAAGAGCAAATCGACTTTCTAAAGGAAATAGAGTGCAATATGGTTCAGGGTTTTTATTTCGCTAAGCCGATGAAGCTTAGGGATTTCGACGAATTGTGGGAAAAAGAGAATTGATTTGACTAAAAAATATAAGAAATAGGCGGTGATGACTGTGTCCGAAGAAAAAGATATCGAAATAGAGCGCCTTAGACGCGCCTTGACCGAGGAAAAAGTCAAAGCCTCGATTTTGTCGGAATATTCGCGCTTCGGTCTTTGGGAATATCATATTTCCGACGACCTGTTTTATCAATATAAGTCGGTTTTCGGCGGTTCAGCCGAAAATAACGGTCCGATTTCAAATTTCAAAGAAACCGTTATAAAACGCGGAGTTATTTTCGCGGATGATTTGCCCGAGTTTGAAAAATTCTGCTATGATATGGAGCACGGAAAGGACGAGGTTTCCTGCGAAATTCGCGTAATCGGCGAAAACAGCGAGGCGGCTCTCGTTAAATTCGAGGGCAGGCTTATACGCGATGAAAACGACCTTCCGATTAAATATATCGGCAGAGTTTTAGACGCAAACTGCGAAATTAACAGCGCGGAGGATATGTCGGATAAGCTCGACCCGCTTACGGGAGTATATAACCCCGCGGCTTTCCGTAAGCTTGCCGAAGAAAAGCTCAAAGGCGCGAACCGTTATAGGGGCGCGGGGCTGCTTGCCGTCGGAATTGACAATTTCCGCGATATAATCGCAAAATCGGGCGTGGAATACACCGATTACCTCCAGAAAACCATAGCGAAAATACTCTCGGGAATTGCAGCCTGCGAGCGCGACAGCCTTGTCGCAAGAGTACGCGACGGTGAATTTTTGATGTTTTCAATGTTTGACGAGGTTTCTTCGCTTGATAATCTCGCGAAAAACATAATAAAAAGCGTTAAAAACTACATTTTCGACGGCAATACCTGCACGGTAAGCGTAGGTTTGTCCACCTTCAAAAGCTCGCGCAGCCTCGAGGACGTTTACGCCGAAGCAATAGCGGCGTTCGGCGAAGCCCGCAGAAGCGGCGGAAGCTGCTATATGAGCTATTCGCCCGCAATGTCGATGAAATCGTACAATTTCCTTGCGGAAAACAGCGAGGACAGCGAAATTATCTCGACCACGGCGAGCGGTCCCGCAAAGGTTTACGCGCTCATTTTACAGGCGTTTTGCAGCAAGAACGATAAGGATAGGCTTATTTGTATGAAAGAAGCGTTCAAGACGGCAGGCGAGCTGCTCGGCGCTTCAAATATTTTCGTATACAGCGACGACCGCGGTCATTTTGTCCGCAACGTAACCTATAACGCGACAGGCGAGCCTGACGACTCTTGCCCGCGCGTTAAAAGAACGCTTTCCGACAGCGAAATCAAGGCGCTTCTGCTAAACAGAGGAAAACTCCGTCTGCACAGCGGCGGCGAGAAAATCGACGGGCTTGAGCTGATAAACGGCGCGATTTGCGCGGAAGTCCGCACAATCAAGTTCGAGGGAACGGTTCGCGAGTACTTCGTCGTTATCTTTAACAGCAGCTTCGAGCTGAATACTCAGGATATCCAGATAATCGACGCGCTTGAAAACGCGCTTACCAAGATGTTCTGCGAGTATAAAAGAAACGCAAACGAGCTTTCCGAAAAGCGTCTTACGCAGACTATAATTAACGACCACCGCATAGAGGGATTTTCAATCGTCCCGGGGACTTATAAAGTCGAGCTTATTCAAGATTCGGCGCGCGAGCATTATAACCTCGAAGAAGGCGATATTTGCTATAAAAAGATGCGCGGGCGCGATACTCCCTGCGAAAACTGCCCCGTAAAGCACCTTGACAAGGGCGAGCTTTTCGCGGCTTCCGCAATCTACGTTCCGGACGAGCGGCGCTGGCTTGACGTTTCGGCTTCAATCGACACAAACAGCCTCGGAGAGCCTCGCTATTACGTCAGCTCAACCGATATCACGGACTGTCTCGGAAAAGTAAATATGTCCGATACGCTCACGGGTCTGATGACGTTTAACGCGTTTTCAGCCGAGGCGCTCAGAATTACCTCCGAAAACAAAAACGTTCACCGCTTTGCCGCGGTTATAAATATCGCCGATTTTCGCCGAATTAACGAGGAAAAAGGCTATGAAACGGGAAATTCAATTCTTATCGCCGTTGCGGAGGTTCTAAAAAACAGCGTTTCTTCGGGCGAGCTTCTGTGCCGCTCGGAGGATTCAAGGTTTATTCTCCTGCTAAAGAACGAAAACACAGAGATTTTCACGGAGCGGCTTAACTCCTTGATGCAGGAAATTCAAAAGCAGGTTCTCAGAAAGCTCAGAGTTACGATTTTCCTTATCGCAGGCGCTTATGATATCGAAAGCGACAGCGTTGGGATTATGGGCGGCGTTGACCGCGCGATAAGAGCGCAGAAAACCGTTCGCGACCGCGCATATTATCACGAGAATTTGGTTGCATTCTTCGACAAGGCGCTTCGCGAGAAAATCAAAGAACGCCGCTATATCGAAGCGAATATGCTCACGGCGCTTGAAAATAACGAATTTCAGGTGTATTATCAGCCGAAAATCAGCATAGAAACGGGAAAAGTCGTCGGTGCGGAGGCGCTTGCGCGTTGGATAAGACCGAACGGCGAAATTATCTCGCCGGGAAAGTTCGTCCCTATTTTCGAGGAAAACGGCTTCATCACGGATATGGATTTTGCGGTTTACCGCCGCTCAATCGCGGATATAAGACGCTGGCTGAGAATAGGACTTGACGTTCCGCTGATTTCGCTTAACGTAAGCCGTCACCATCTCGGCGACGATAATTTCTGCGACAAGCTGAATAATCTTATCGACAATATCGGCGTTCCGCACAAGTACATTGAGCTTGAAATTACGGAAAGCCTGCTCACGGACAACATTGAAAAGCTGATTGAAACCGTAACTTGGTTCAAGGAGCGCGGCTATCGCATTTCGGTTGACGATTTCGGTTCGGGATATTCCAGCCTAAACCTCATCACGATGCTTCCGTTCGATACGCTAAAAATTGACGGCGGGTTCTTCCTCAAAAACGACCTCACGGAAAAGAACCGCAAGGTAATCACCTCGGTTGTCACTCTCGCAAAGAGCCTTAATCTCGAAACGGTTTCCGAGGGCGTTGAAACGCAAACGCAGGTTGATTTCCTGAAAGAGCTTGGCTGCGATATGATTCAGGGCTTCTTCTACTACAAGCCGATGTCCTGCGAGAAATTTGAAGAAATTCTCAGAAGTCAGACGACAAGTATTGCCGCAACATAAAAAATTTCCCGCCGATTTGGCGGGATTTTTTATTCATTCGTATGAACCGTTTTTTCACATTCTCAACTTATTTTTCAACCAAAAAACCCCCATTTTAATGCCGTTAGCTTGACTTTTCCGGTTTTTTTGTTGAAAACTTTGCTGAAAAGTTTGAATATTAATGAATTTTTGCACTGTTTCAACAGGTTTTCCCGTTGAAAATGTTGAATAATAATACGCTTAATTTACAAATTGTAAAGGGAAAAAAAGTCATATATTATCCCTTGCTTCATTCAAAATTTCAGCGTATTTCTGCCTTTGCCACTTTGAAAATACCTCTCCGCGGTCGTAATTCTTAAGAAAACGCATAAGCTCTTTCGTACCCATACAAACATAGTCGTTTTCGCGAAGATTAAGCTTAAGCCGAACATTCGGGTTTGAAAAGTATAAAACCGTGTCAATCCAAACGTCCTCGCCCGCGGCGTTGAGAATACTCTTTACGATGTCGCGCTGTCGGCGCATCTGCTTTATCGGATTGTCCATCTCGGCAATAGTACTTTTTCCGTTGCGGTAAAATTTGTGCTGCTCCCACTTCTCGGACTTCCAGCTTCCCGAAATCGTTCCGGAATGGTTCTTAACCTCGACTATAACAATCCCCTTTGTGCTGAGTATCAGCATATCAACCTCAGAACGTCCGCGTTTATAGCGAATGGGAAGATTTAGGAAAATTATGTTGTTGCCCTCGAGCTTTTTCACGGCTTTATAGAGGCTTTTTTCTCCGTTTCGCCCGCTGTTTAAGATATTATATCGACGCGCAAGCAGAACATATGCCGTGTTGCAAAGGAAAATCAACCCGATAATCACGAAAGCAAGCGGCTTCGTGTCGTACATCTTGAACCACACGAACGCTATAAGCAGCAGAATAGGCGCAACTCCGAAAAACACCTGCATAATCAAAAGCGCGGCTATTTTTCGGTTGTTTACGTTCTTACAGCGAATAAATTTGTTCACTAATACACCTCAGTTAAACGTTAAATCTGAACAGCGTAACGTCGCCGTCCTGCATCACATATTCCTTGCCCTCAAGACGAACGAGTCCCTTTTCCTTTGCCGCAGCCATTGAACCGCAGCTTATAAGGTCGTCGAAACCGACGATTTCCGCTCTGATAAAGCCCTTTTCAAAGTCCGTGTGAATTTTTCCCGCAGCCTGCGGCGCTTTCGTTCCCTTTGTAATCGTCCAAGCTCGAACTTCGGGAGTTCCCGCCGTGAGGAACGAAATAAGCCCAAGCAGGCGATAGCCCGTCTTGATTATTCTCGCAAGACCGGAGCTTTCAAGGTTCATATCCGCAAGGAAAAGCTCCTTGTCCTCGTCGGGCATATCCGCAATCTCCGCTTCAATCTGCGCGCAGATAGGAAGAACCTCGGCGTGTTCCTCTTTTGCGATTTCCTGCACAGCTTTATACTGCGCGTTATTTTCAACGCCGTTCTTAAAATCAGCCTCGGAGAGATTTGCCGCGTAGATTACCGGCTTGTTCGACAAAAGCGGCGTATCGTGAAGCATCTCGCGCTCCTCGTCCGTGTAATCATAGCTTCTCGCGGATTTTCCTTCTTCAAGATGCGCTTTCAGGCTCTCGAAGAAATCAACCTCCTTCTGGAGCGATTTGTCGCCCTTCATCGCCTTTTTAGCGCGGTCAATTCTCCTGTCGAGTATTTCAAGGTCGGAGAAAATCAGCTCGAGATTTATCGTTTCAATATCTCTCGCAGAGCCGATTGAGCCGTCGACGTGTATGATATTGTCGTCCTCGAAGCAGCGCACGACGTGAACAATCGCGTCAACCTCGCGTATATTCGACAAAAACTTGTTTCCAAGGCCCTCGCCCTTTGACGCGCCCTTTACAAGTCCCGCAATATCCACAAATTCAAGCGTCGCGGGAGTAAATTTCTCCGGGTGATACATCTCCGCGAGCTTGTCAAGCCGCTCGTCAGGGACGCTTACAATTCCAACGTTCGGTTCAATCGTGCAGAACGGATAGTTTGCGGACTGAGCGCCCGCGTTTGTAAGCGCGTTAAACAATGTACTTTTGCCGACGTTCGGCAAGCCTACCATACCTAGTTTCATTTCTTTTCCTCACTTTTTTGTTATATAGGGGCAAAATGCCTGCAAAATACTGCAAACCGCCCGAAAAATTACTGCATTTTACTGCAAAACGCTCAAAATTCGAGCGCCTCTCCGCCGCCAAGATACATAATCTTATCGCCGAGAATTTCGTCCATAATATCAAATCCCTTGAAGCCCGTGCAATGGCACGCGTAAATCTTCTCCGCGCCGGATAATTTCAGCGCCCTCGCGCTTGCCGTTACAAAATCGGCGGGGCAGCTAAGCGATTTCGGGTTGTTTCCCGAAAAATGAAATCCGCCGATAACCGCAAGCACGGGTATCCCCGCCCAGCGCCGCCGAACGGTTTTCAGCATATTTTCCGCGCCGCAGTGAAAACAGCCGCCGATTAGTATAAGTCCCTCGGACTTGCGCTTTTTCGGGAAAATTACCGCAAAGCTTTCATCGCTGAAATCAAACGTGCGCGGCTTTTTTTCCTCGGATATGACAAAATAATTTCTGTCGGGATTTTGACTTTTTTCATCAAAATCCTCGCAGCTCGCGAGATAAAATCCCTCGCAGATTTCCGAAAAATTCCTGTATAAAACAAGATTTTCCGCGTATTTCTTAAAAAACGATTTCCCCTCGCCCGTCGGCGCCTTGAAAAGCCCGTTTTTACGGAAAACTTCGGACTGCGCACCCGCGCGCAGATATATAGGAACGCTCGGATTTAGCCGCATTATACTGTCAATTCCGCCGATGTGTCCGAGATGATTGTGCGTGATGAAAACGCCCGAAAGCTCGTCAATCGGAAGCCTCATTCGCTTCGCGTTTTCAGCCGCTTTTCCCGAAAGTCCCGCGTCAATCAGATAATATCTGCCGTTATATTCCACGAAAAGCGACAGCCCCTCCTCGGTAAACAGCTTGTCGTTTACGGCTGTATCCTCAATCAGACAAATTATCTTCAACCGAATGACCTCCATTAAAGACCGTGCGTTTTGATGTAATTCTTAATCGCCGCGAAGCTCTCCTCGCTTAAGCAATGCTCCATTCTGCAAGCGTCCTCAGCCGCGGTTTCCTCGGATATTCCCATTGATATCAGCCACTCGGTGAACAAAAGATGCCGCTCGTAGACGCGCTCGGCGATTTCTTTTCCCTCTTTCGTCAGCGTTATTCTTCCC
>DBIU01000024.1 GCA_002304735.1 Ruminococcaceae bacterium UBA794
TTAAGCGCTTCGCGGTGCAACGCTACAACTTTGTGCGATGTGCGGTTCTCTTGCCGAGTTTGGTGCTTTGCCGCGAAGCGAAAGGTGTGCACGAGAGAACCGCAGGTTCTCCCTGTCACGCTGCTTTTCTTCAGAAAAAGGTCTTAAGCCGCCGGAGGCACTACCCAAACCGTAAATAATTCATAAGGAGATATAAATATGGCAAAGAATTACAACAGCTACGAAAGCCCGTTCTGCACGCGTTATGCGAGCAAGGAGATGCAGTACATTTTCTCCGCGGACAAGAAATTCACTACCTGGCGCAAGCTTTGGGTTGCGCTTGCGCGCGGCGAGATGAAGCTCGGTCTGAACGTAACCGAGGAGCAGGTCAAGGAGCTTGAAGCGCACGTTGAGGACGTGAACTATGACGTTGCGGAGGCGCGCGAAAAAATCGTCCGCCACGACGTTATGTCGCACGTTTACGCTTACGGACAGCAATGCCCGAAAGCCGCGGGAATAATTCATCTCGGCGCGACTTCGTGCTATGTCGGCGACAACACCGATGTAATTATAATGCGCGACGCGCTGCTTCTGGTGAAGAAAAAGCTCTTGAACGTCATCGCAAATCTCGCGAAATTCGCCGAGCAGTACAAAAATATGCCCTGTATGGCGTATACGCACCTCCAGCCCGCTCAGCCGACGACAGTCGGAAAGCGCGCCACGCTTTGGATTAACGAGCTTCTGATGGACTATGACGAGGTTGACTACCGCATAAAGAACCTCAAGCTTCTCGGTCAGAAAGGCACTACCGGCACTCAGGCTTCGTTCGTTGAGCTGTTCGGCGGCGACTCCGCGAAAATAAAGCGGCTCGAGAAGATGATTGCCGAGGAAATGGGCTTTGAGGAGTGCGTTCCCGTAAGCGGTCAGACGTATTCCCGCAAGGTTGACGCGCAAATTCTCGCGACGCTTTCGGGTATCGCGCAGACCTGCTCGAAATTCTCGAACGATTTGCGTATACTTCAGAGCTTCGAGGAAATGGGTGAGCCGTTCGAGAAGAACCAGATAGGCTCGTCGGCAATGCCCTACAAGCGCAATCCTATGCGCTCCGAGAGAATAACCTCGCTTGCACGCTACGTTATGATAGACGCGCTCAATCCCGCGTTTACGGCGGGAACGCAGTGGTTCGAGAGAACGCTCGACGACAGCGCTAACAAGCGAATTTCCGTGGCGGAGAGCTTCCTCGGCGTCGACGCGATTTTGAACATAATGATGAACGTAACGGACGGAATCGAGGTTTATCCCGAAATGGTGAAGCGCCGCCTTATGACGAAGCTTCCGTTTATGGCTACCGAGAATATTATGATGAAGGTAGTCGAGAACGGCGGAAATCGCCAGCAGCTTCACGAGGAGCTTAGAACGCACTCTCAGGCTGCGGCGCAGAAGATGAGAAACGGCGGCGAAAACGACCTCGTGGACAGGATTGCCGCAGACCCGATGTTCAACATAACAAAGGAAGAAATCGAAGCCGTTCTGCGCCCCGAGCTTTACGTCGGACGCGCGCCGGAGCAGGTTGAGGAGTTTCTCGCGGAGTTCATCAAGCCTATTCTTGAGGAAAACAAGGCGCTTCTCGGCGAAAAGGCGGAGCTTTCCGTTTAACGGCATTGAACAGGGGTAAGAAATTTTGAGAAAATGGATTGTTCCCGAGGCGGGCGCGGCGGACGGTGAAATGTGCGCGGAATACGGCGAATTTCTCGGCAGGATACTCGCGTCGCGCGGGATACGCACGAAAAAGGCTGCCGAAAGGTTTCTCGGAGAGGGAGATTTCTTCGAGGGCGAGCCGCCCGCGGACCTTGAAAAAGCGGTTGAAGCGATTTCCGAGGCGCTTGAAAGCGGCGAGAAAATCACGGTTTACGGCGACTACGACTGCGACGGCGTGACAAGCACGGTTATGCTGTATCACTATCTCGACACGCTCGGCGCGGAGGTTGAGTTTTACATTCCCGAGCGCTCCGAGGGCTTCGGAATGAATATTCCCGCGCTTAAGAGGATTATCGACGGCGGAACGGGACTTATCGTTACCGTGGATAACGGAATAAACGCGCTTGAGGAAGCCGAATACATCAAGGAACGCGGCGCAAGGCTCGTTGTCACGGACCATCATCAGCCCGGCGAAACGCTGCCCGTGTGCGAGGCGTGCGTTGACCCGAACCGCCGCGACGATTATTCGCAGTTTAAGGACCTTTGCGGCGCGGGAGTCGTGCTGAAGCTGCTCTGTGCGCTCGAGGAGGACAAGGAATACGTTCTGTCGCAGTACGCGGACCTTGCGATGGTCGGCACAATCGGCGATGTAATGCCGCTTCGCGGTGAAAACAGGTTTATCGTGAAAAAGGGGCTCGAGCTTCTCAAAAACGCGGGAAACGAGGGCTTGAAAAAGCTGATTTACACGGTCGGACTGTCGCCGAAAAGCGTGACTTCAACCGATATCGCGTATAAAATCTGCCCCGCGATAAACTCGGCTGGACGCGTTGAGTCCGCCGAAAAAGCCGCGCGGCTGCTTCTCGCGGAAACGCAGAACGACGCTGCAAGGCTCTGCGAGAACGTTGCCGAGCTTAACGCAAAACGGCGCGAAATCGAGCGCAAAATCACCGACGATATCGCGAAAATGCTCGAAAACGACCCGAAAATCCTCGCAAAACGCGTGATTTTTCTCGCGGGCGAGGGCTGGAGCGCGGGAGTTATCGGGATTGTGTGCGCGAGGATTGCCGAGAAATACGGCAAACCGACGATTGTCGCGGCAATTGAAAACGGAGTTGCACGCGGCTCGTGCAGAAGCGTGGGGAATTTCTCGATTTACGGTCTGCTGAACTATTGTTCGGGCTATCTGACAAAATTCGGCGGACACCCGATGGCGGGAGGATTTTCGGTAAAGGTTGAGGATATCGGCGAATTTAAGCGGAAAATCGACGAGTATACGCTCGCGAATTACCCGATAATGCCGACAGCCGAGCTTTTCGCGGATATGCGCGCGGACGGAAACGCCCTCACGGTCGGGAATATCGGCGCGCTTGAAAAGCTCGAACCGTTCGGCGAGGGCTGCGAAAGGCCCGTTTTTCTGCTTGAAAACTGCGAGCTGCTGTCGAAAAGACCGCTAAAGGACGGGAAGTACATTTCGTTCGACGTGAAAACGGGCGGGAAAACGCTCCGCGCGGTTTCGTTCAGGATAAGCTACGGCGAATTTGCCGCTGAAATCGGCGACAGGCTCGATATTGTCGCGGGCGCGGAAATCAACGAGTACAACGGCGCGAAAAGCGTTCAGCTTCGGCTTGTGGACTATCGTCCGGCGGGCTTCCGCGAGGACAGGTTTTTCGCGGCAAAACGCGTAAGCGAGGCAATCGCGCGCGGCGAGGGCTTTGACAGGCGGCTTGCGCCGAGGGTTATCCCGCAGAGCCGCGAGGATTTGATGAGGATTTACGACCTGCTTCGGCGCAACAACGGCAGGCTCACGCTCGAACAGCTCGCCGTGTTCGACGGAACGGTGAATTACTGTATGCTGAAGGTCGCCGCAGACGCGTTCTGCGAGGCGGAAATGGCGCGTTTCGACGGCGAACGCGTGCGGCTTGTTCCCGCGAAAGAAAAACGCGATTTGTTCGCAAGCGGGCTTTTAGCAAGGCTTTCCAAGGCGGATTGACCAAAAGCAAAATTATTAATGGAAGTGAATTTTATGGATAACGTAACAATCGACGACCTTATGAAGCGGGTTATTGCCGCCGACAAGCAGTATGACGCGGAAAAAATCCGCCGCGCCTATGAGCTTGCGGAAAAGGCTCACGAGGGTCAGATGCGCTCGTCCGGCGAAAAATATATAACTCACCCGCTCTCCGTCGCGATGATTTTGATGGACTACTATATGGACACCGACACAATCTGCGCGGCGCTTTTGCACGACGTTGTCGAGGATACCGGAATAGAGCTTGAGGAAATCAAGAAAAAATTCGGCGACGACGTTGCGCTTTTGGTTGACGGCGTAACGAAAATCGGAAAGGTTCCTCTTAACACGAAAGAAGAACAGCAAGCCGAAAATATCCGCAAAATCCTTATGGCGATGAGCAAGGATATCCGCGTTATCATCATAAAGCTCGCCGACCGCCTCCACAATATGCGCACGCTCTACGCGCGGCCTCCGGAAAAGCAGCTTAAAACCTCGCTTGAAACGATGAATTTCTACGCGCCGATAGCGCACCGTCTTGGTATGAGCGACGTTAAGGACGAAATGGAAACCATTGCCATTCACTACCTCGACCCGTTCGGAGCGCAGGAAGTCGAGCGCCTGCTCGACCTGCACAAGGAGCAGCGCGACACGTTTATCGGCAAAATTATCGCGAGAATACGCGAGAGAATTACCGATATCGAGCCGCCGCCTGTTATCGAGGGCCGCGTAAAGTCGGTTTACAGCATCTACAAGAAAATGTATCTCAAAAACAAGCCGTTTGACGAGATTTACGATATTTACGCAGTGAGAATTATCGTGCAGACGGTAATCGAGTGCTATAACGTTCTCGGCGTAATCCACGACCTGTTCAACCCCCTGCCCTATCGCTTCAAGGACTATATCGCAACCCCGAAGCCAAACCGCTATCAGTCGCTTCACACAACGGTTATCGGAAAAGAGGGTATTCCGTTTGAAGTTCAGATAAGAACAGTCGAGATGCACAATACCGCGCAGTACGGTATCGCGGCGCACTGGAAATATAAGGCGGGACTCAAGGGCAATGTCGCGGGAGAAAAGCGCTTTGATTGGATAAGACAGCTTCTGGAGCGTCAGCAGGAGTCCGACGACGTTGAACAGATAACCGAAGCTATCAAAAACGACTTGTCGCAGGACGAGGTTTTCGTGTTCTCGCCAAAGGGCGATATTTTCACGCTTCCGCTCGGCGCGAACGTTATAGATTTCGCGTATGCCGTTCATTCCGAGGTCGGGAATAAAATGACGGGCGCGAAGGTCGGCGGACGAATGGTGCCGTTTGATTATCAGGTGAAAACGGGCGATATCGTCGAGATTTTCACAAGCGGCTCGCCGAATTACGGTCCGAACCGAAACTGGATGAATATTGCCAAAACGACCGAAGCAAAGGCGAAAATACGCTCGTGGTTCAAAAGAGAGCGCCGCGATGAAAATATTGAGCGCGGTAAAGAGGAAATCGAGCGCGAATTTAAGCGCAATACAATCCCGCTTGAGGAGGGTATTCTGAAAGAAGCCGCGGCGCGCGCGCACGTTGACACGGTTGACGATTTGTACGCGGCGGTGGGCTACGGCGGCGTTTCGACGTCAAAGATAATTCAGCGAATTAAGGACAGCCAAGCCCGTGCGCAGGCGGCAGCCCCCGCAATGCTCACGAGCGATGAGAATATTGAACAAACCAACACGAGAAGCCGCAAAAAGGGCGTTATCGTCGAGGGCGTGGACAACTGCCTGATAAAGTTCGCGCAGTGCTGCAATCCGCTTCCCGGCGACCCGATAATCGGCTTCGTAACGCGCGGTTTCGGCGTTTCGATACACAAACAGGACTGCGTTAACGTTCTCAATAATATGGACAGCGAGGAAAACCGCGCACGCTGGATTAAGGCTTCGTGGGCAGGCGAGGATAACGCTTCATACCGCGCTACAATCGACATTATAGCCGAGCAAACTTCCTCAGTTATCGCCGATATTACAGCCGCTATCGCAGCAAACCACATTCCGCTGCACGAAATGAATATGCATCGGCTGAAAAACGGGAACACAAATCTCGTTATCACCATCGAAATCGCAGGAGTTGAGCAGCTCGGCAACGTTATGATGCGACTTAGAAAAATACCCGGCGTTATCTCGGCGGATAGAACGGGAAAGCAGTAAAACGCGCTCCGGTGCCTCCGGCGGGGGACGCTTCGCTTCAGTCAGTCGCTTCGCTCCAGTCGCTCCCGCGGGGTTTAAGACCTTTTTCTGAAGAAAAAGGTCTTAAAAATCTAAAAAGACTTTTTATGACGCTTCGCGGCAAAGCACCAAACTTGGTTAATGCACTGCACATCGCGCAAACTCGGGAAGTGAACCGCGAAGCGCTTAAAGTCTTTTTGGAGGTCTTGGAACCTTTTTCTTCAGAAAAAGGTTCTAAGCCCCGCGGGAGCGACT
>DBIU01000001.1:0-22498 GCA_002304735.1 Ruminococcaceae bacterium UBA794
CTATGTCGCGTCAGGCAGACCGTGAAGGCTATCCGGAGATAGCAGAGGCGTTCAAACGCTATGCATTCGAGGAAGCGGAACACTGTTCCAAGTTCGCCGAGTTGCTCGGAGAGGTTGTTTGGGACACGAAGACCAATGTGGAGAAGCGTATGATGGCGGAGGCCGGTGCTTGCGAGGACAAACTCCGTATCGCCAAACGTGCCAAAGAACTGAACCTTGACGCCATCCATGACACCGTTCACGAGATGGCAAAGGACGAAGCAAGACACGGAAAGGCTTTCGAGGGCTTGCTGAACAGATATTTCAAGTAATCGGGAGGTAACGATGGACAAGTACGTTTGCCCCTGCGGATACGTTTACGACCCCGAAATCGGCGACCCCGACAGCGGAATTGCCCCCGGGACCAAGTTCGAGGATATTCCCGAGGATTGGGTCTGCCCCGTCTGCGGTCTTGATAAATCAAGCTTTGAAAAACAGTAAAAAGAAGCCGTCGGGTTCGCGCCCGACGGCTTTTTTATAATTAATCAATAAGAGGAAACGGACATAGCAAAACCTATTCCCATAAGGCAAATTCCAAGCACAACCAGAAACGCCCACGTTGCAATTCCCGCGATTAGATAAGCCTTTCCGGATTTTCTGTTGCCGTTGCTGAGATTAATTGCGCCGAGAATAATCCCGACAATCGGAAAAAGTATACACAAAACAACATATCCCGCGTTAACCTCGTCGGGCGTGCTGTTGTTAACGCCGTTATTCGCGTTTATATTCACGGTATTGGGGTTAATCGGATTTCCGTATTGGTCAACGTAATTCGCGTTATATGTGACGCCGCTCTTATCGGCATAACCGTTGTTAAATCCCGTCGGAGGCTGCTGCGGAACGCCTGTAAGGCAGCCGCAGTAAGGACAAATCACAGCCTCGTCGATTATCTGTTTACCGCAAGTTCTGCAAAACATAACTGCCTCCGCTGAAAAAAATTATCTGAGCGCCCAAGCAATCTGAGCCAAGGGATTGCTCGCAATTGCGATACCGACAATAATACCGATTACGATTTCCACGGCAATAGTGATTACGCCCGCAAGCAGATATGCCTTTCCGGACTTTTTCTTGCCGTTGCTCATATTAACCGCGCCGAGAATAATTCCGACAATCGGAATAAGTACGCTCAGGATTACGAGTCCAACATTGGTTTCATCGACGTCGTTCTGATTATACGGCTGATTCATCGGCTGCTGATAGCCATAATTAGGCTGCTGCGGGATATTCTGAACAGCGCCTGTCTGAACTCCGCAGTAAGGGCAAACAACCGCCTGGTCGTTGATTTCTTTTCCGCAAGACTTACAAAACATAGAAGTATCCTCCAAATTTTTATTGTAAGTTTATTATAACATAATTGTTTCAATTTGTCAACAACATAAAAAAATTCCCCCCGAAAATCGGAGGGAATTTGCATAAAAGCTAAATAATCAGCCCTTAACAGCACCCAGTGCAACGCCCTGAACTATGTGCTTAGATACGAAGAAGTAAACAATAACGACAGGAATAATTGCAATAAAGATGGTCATATAAACAAGACCCCAGTTTGCAGACGCACCGCCAGACTGAACAGCCGTACGGAGTGTAGAAATCAGAATCGGGACAGTCTTGTATTCCGGCTTATCAAGAATCAACGCAGGAATCATGAAGTTGTTCCACGAAGTCGTGAACTGGAATATCAACTGAACCGCGATTGCAGGCTTCATCATCGGCAAAGCAATCACATTAAAGGTCTTGAACTCGTTCGAACCGTCAACACGAGCTGCTTCGATAACCTCGAGAGGCAATGCGCTCTCAACATATTGCTTCATATAGAAGAATACAGCGGGAGCGGCAATCGAAGGAACGATGAGCGGAATGAAGTTGTTATTCAAACCAAATCTGTATACAATTTCAACAAAACCAACGGAAGAAATCTGCGTCGGAATCATAAGTACAACCATGATAAACGTAAACGCGAACTTCTTCAGCTTGAAATCGTAAACGTGAATGCCGTAAGCAGTCATTGCCGAGAAATAGCAAGAAAGAACAGACGAAGACGCAGCAACGATAAAGCTGTTTATAAGGCCCTTCCAAAGCGCGCCGCCGGCAGCAGCCTTCTGAAAATTCTCGCCAATGCTTGTTGAAGGAAGCATTGAGAAGCCCTTCAAAATCTCGTTATGAGACCTTGTAGAGTTAATCAAAAGCAAGTAAAGAGGAAAAAGCGAAATAAGCGTAACTATACCAAGGAAAATATAGGACAGCACACGAGCTGCTGTGGTTTTAGTCTTAGCACTTTTAGTTTCGCCGGTGCCAATATGTGTTGTTCCCATTCTTATACCCCCTTCTTAGCTTTCTTAGGCTTTTTTCCGGTGTTTACATTCATCGACTTGAACACGATTATGCTGAGCAAAGCCGTGATGATGAATACAAGTACCGCAATTGCACCCGATACGCCGTAGTTCTTACTGCCGCTTACGAAGTCGTTAAGGAACATAATAAGCGTCTTGCAGGTATTACCCGGCTCTCCGCGGTTTGTGAGGACCTGCGGAACATCGAACATTTGCAGACCACCGATAAGGGACGTGATGGCAACATAAACCATAATCGGCATAAGCAGCGGGATTGTAATCTTGTAGAACACCTGCCATGATGTAGCTCCATCGATGGAAGCCGCTTCAAACAAGCTCTGGTCGATACCCATAATACCCGCCATAAGCAGAATGGTAGTATTACCAAACCACATTGTGAAGTTGATTAAGGCAACCAGTGACCTCGCGCCTATTGTCATTTCAAAGAAACGAATTGTTTCGCCGCCCATTGCATTGATAATCTGGTTAACGGGACCAACGGTGTTGAACAAAGCGAAGAACAACATCGCGAACGCCGCAGCCATTATCAAGTTCGGCATATAGATTACCGTTTTGAAGAATCTTTGACCCTTGATTTTCAGTCTTGCGCTTGTAAAGATAACCGCAAGAATGAGAGAGAACAGGAGCTGAGGAATAGCGCCCATTATCCACATAATCATCGTATTTCCGGCATAGTTCATAAGAAGAAGCTTGCCGTTATTGATATACGAACCGGCGTCAAACAAATCTGCATAGTTCTTAAAACCGACAAAATTCGGCCCAATTACATCAAGACCTCTTTCGTAATACTCGAAGAAGCTGTAATAGAAAGTCGAAAACAGCGGTATAAGAGAAAAAATAATGTAAACAATAAAGAAAGGCGCGATAAAAATATAACCCCATTTAGCATAGCTAACCGACTTATGTTTTTTATTCATTGCCCTAACCCCTCTTCCAATTTTATTTTTGCCCTGTTAACCGTAGAGGTAGGCTGTTAAGCACTACCTCTGTAAGTATTCAGGTTAACAGAATATTGCCGGGTGATTAGTGGGTGATGGAAGGATCAACACCAGCAAGAGTGGTGTAGAAGTTGTTCCAAGCCTGCTCCTCAGTTACGCCGCTGTCCTTCTTAAGGGACTCAAGGAGAGCCTCAGGAAGTGCCTCGTTGAAGGTCTGGTCGTATACGGTGTGGAGTTCCTTCTTCCAAACGATGTTCTCAGCAATCTTAGCCATTACAGCGAAGTCGTTCTGACCATCGAGAAGAGTAGAGTTACCAAAAGAGGTATCCTCAGCGAACTTCTTAACGATTGCCTTGTTGTTTACGAAGCAGGGGTTGTTCTTATCGGTATCGGTTGCAACACCGTCGTTGGAGAATTCCTTAAGGCCTTCGCTCTTTACAAGCTTCTCCATAACCTCGGTATCGTTCATGAATGCGTCCATAACCTGGCCAACAAGCTTAGCGTTGTCGGTGCCCTTTGCGCCGAGCATCCATGTGCCGCCCCAGAAGTAAGCAGCAGGTCCTTCAACAACTACCCAGTCGCCGCCGCACTCATCAACAGCAGTGCCCATGCAGAATGCATAGTACCACATAGGACCGAAGAAGCACATTGCCTTACCGTCCTTCATCATCTCGTTGGTCTTTTCCTGGTCCCAAATCTTGCAGGTCAGGGTGTAACCATTGTCAACGAAGTCCTTAGCCTGTGCATACCAATCCTTGAATGCCTGAGTAGGAGCGAACTTGTTGTCGTTGAGGTAAGACTCGGTAGCGTTGTTAGCGAACGCTCTGTAAGTCTCGATAGCGGAAGGAGTCATGAGGTAGCCCTTGCTCTTAGCGTCCTTAGCAACAGCGTTGAACTTCTCCCAAGTATCAATCTTGGACTGAATTTCATCGGGATTGTCGGTGCCGAGAACTTCCTTAGCGATGGACTTTCTTACGATAACAGTACCGGGGCAAGCCTGGAAAGAAACGCCCTTAAGAACGTCGCCGGAATCAGTGGTAGCTGCGTCGAGAACGTACTGATAAGCGTTAGAAGTGTTGGTTACGCCGAGAGTCTTAACGTCAAGGCTGACATCGGAGTTAACGTACTTCTTGATGTAGTCAGCTTCAGCAAGGAACATATCGATCTTTTCATCAGCAGATGCAGACTCGTTAGCCTTGAGAAGTCTGTCGAGGTTATCCTGGTAGTTCTTGCCCTCGTTCGGGAACTGTACCCACTCAACGGTAACGTCAGCGGGAAGCTTTGCCTTGTAGTAAGCGTCAAAATACTCAGCGAACTCATAGTTCCAGCAAGCGATTCTCAGCTTCTTACCGGTATCTTCGGGAAGCTCAGCAGGCGTGCTGTCGGTGGACTCGGTCTTGGAGTCGGTGGACTTAGTGTCGGTGGACTTGTTGTCGCTGCTGGAGTTGCCGGAAGTAGTGCCGTTGTTGCAGCCAGCGAGCGAGAGAACGGTAGCAGACGCTACGAGCGCTGCCAGTATTCTTTTCTTCATTGGTTTTTCCTCCTAAAATTAGATGGTTCCGACCGCCGCCCGAAATCGACTTTCAAAGCTTTAGCGGTTCGGATAGTTATTCATCGAGTCAGCAACAATCCACATAACTCATTGCCGCTCGATTACATTTGTAAGTTTAACATATTTTTTTCATTTTTGCAAGTGGTTTTTTCAATTTTTTTTCAAAATTGCGAGTATAATTGCGTTTTTGCGTATAAACTTGTTCAATTTGCCACATTTTTTACTTTATTACTTAACAAATGCTATTATTTCTCTTTTTCTTATATTTGGCTCAACAAAGCCATTTTCTCAAACTTTATATTTCTAAATTAAAAAAACAATAATATAGTAACAACAATGTTACCATTTTGTAACCTTTGAATTGTGCAAAATAACGAATTTTTGCTGCAAATTTATGAAAACGATAACATTTTCCTTTTTTAACCATCTTTAGTTACCATATTATAATATAAAGCAAAAATCCCCGCCGAAGCGGGGAATGTTTGTTATACAGGGTGAACCTTATTCTGCTTGTCCGCGTGAACAGCGTCGATACCGAGCTGTCTGTCGCGGCGATTTTCAAAGAACTTGGGAGCAACCTTCGGGAACATCGCATAGGTCAGAACGTCCTCGACAGACGAACCGTCAACCCACTCCTTCGCTTCTTCCTTCATCGCGTCAAATTCGGGCTTGAGCAGGTCTGCGGGACGGCAGGTAATCGGCTCTTCGCCGCCGATAATCTTCTTGCGGAAATCGGGGTCGATTTCAACGGGCGTTTTTCCGTATTCGCCCTTAACAAGCCCCTTAAATTCCTTCGTAACTGTCTTATAGCGCTCGCCCATAATCACGTTGAACACAGCCTGCGTGCCGACAATCTGGGACGTGGGCGTAACGAGCGGCGGGAAGCCTGCGTCTTTACGAACGCGCGGAACTTCCTTGAGAACTTCTTCAAGCTGGTCAGCCTTGCCCGCCTGCTTAAGCTGAGAAAGCAGGTTTGAAAGCATACCGCCGGGAACCTGATAAATAAGCGCCTTGGTGTTCGTTGCAAGCATAGACGGGTCGAGCAGACCGCTGTCGATGTACTTCTTGCGCAGTCCCATAAAGTACTCGCGGATTTCGTTAAGCTTGATGAGGTCAAGACCGGTATCGTACTCCGTTCCCTTGAATGTCGCGACAATCGACTCCGTGGGAGCGTGAGAAGTTCCGAGCGCGAGCGGCGACATAGCTGTATCAACCGCGTCAACGCCCGCCTCAACAGCCTTGATAATGCACATCGAAGCAAGTCCGGAGGTATAGTGCGTGTGAAGCTGAACGGGTATTTTAACCGCGCTCTTGAGGTCCTTTACAAGGCTCTCCGCCTCATAAGGAGTGAGGAGCGCCGCCATATCCTTGATGCAGAGCGAATCTGCGCCCGCGCTCTCAATCTGCTTCGCGTAATTCACATAATAATCGTGCGTGAAAACCTCGCCCGTGGTGTAGGAAATCGCAACCTGCGCGTGGCCCTGCTCCTTTTTAGCCGCATTGATAGCGGTTTCGAGGTTTCTGATATCATTGAGCGCGTCGAAAATTCTTATAATGTCAATACCGTTTGCAATCGACTTCTGAACGAAATACTCAACGAGGTCGTCCGCATAGTGACGATAACCGAGCATATTCTGTCCTCTGAACAGCATCTGAAGCTTGGTGTTGGGCATTTCCTTTCTGATAATTCTCAGGCGCTCCCACGGGTCCTCGTCGAGGAAGCGAATACAAGAATCGAACGTTGCGCCGCCCCAGCACTCAGCCGAGTAGAAGCCAACCTTGTCCATTTCGGAAAGAATGGGACGCATATCGTCAATTGACATTCTCGTTGCGAGCAAGCTCTGGTGCGCGTCGCGGAGAACGGTTTCCGTAATTTTCAATTTAGCCATATTAATCTCCTTACATTAAGAAAGGGTAACAACGGTAGCGCCGGTTTCAACAGCGTCGCCCTTGTTTACAACAATGGAAGCGACAACGCCGTCCCTGTCGGAAACGATGTCGTTCTCCATCTTCATAGCCTCGAGAACAGCGACAGGAGTGCCGTTTGTAACCTTATCGCCAACCTTAACCTTAATATCAATGATAGTGCCTCTCATCGGAGCGCTTATGGGAGTTCCGCCTGCGGCAGCCTTGGGAGCTGCGGGAGCTGCGGGAGCCTTGGGAGCCGCGGGAGCGGCAGCCTTGGGAGCGGGAGCTGCGGGAGCGGCAGCGGGCGCGGAAGCCGCCGAGCCGTTTTCTTCTACGGTAACGTCATAAGCGATGCCGTTTACGGTAATGGTGTAATTTTTCATTGTAAATACCTCACTGTATGTTATTCATTAATAATACACGAAAATCAGAACGCGATATTCGGGCGCTTTCTCGCGGGAGAAGCGACTCTCTTGTTCGAGCATATTTCAAGAGCCGACTCGATTGCCTCGCGAGTGTCCTCGGGAGCTATAACGCCGTCAATCATACCCTCGGAAGCCGCCGCAAACGGGTTTACGACAAGCTCTTCGCCCATAAATACCTTTCCTGCCTCGGGGCTCATCGGAGCAATCTTAGCGTTCTCCCAAGCATAGGAGATATCGGCGGAATCAAACGCCGCATAAGCCGCGCCGAATGCGTTTCCGATGATGAGATTAACCTTAACGGTAGTCGCCGAAGCGTAAACCTGAGCGAGCTTCGCACATTCTCTTACGCTGCCCGCAAATTCAGCCGCGGAGCTTCCCTCGAAGCCGTCCGTGCCGATAACCGTGACAACGGGAATTGAGAACAAATCGGCGAACTGAACGAAACGAGCGATTTTCGCCGCGTCGTCTGCCGTGAGCTTTTCAGCCTTATCCATGGCAACCAAAGCAGCCGTGCCGCATTTAAGGTTCGCGAGAGCGGTATAAGCCGCAGAACCGAACTTTGCGCCAAGCTCAATGACGGAATCTTTGTCCGCAAGCGCCGCGATAACGTCCGCGCCCTTCATTGAAGCGGAAATAGCCGCGTCGTTCTCGGAGTATCCGTCCGCATAGCCAAATCCCATATTATTTTCGGGAAGAACAGCAACAAGCTTCTTCGCAGCCTCGACAGCCGCGCCGGCGTCCTTAACAACAATGTCCGCAACGCCCGATTTAGCCGCAGCGCAAGCCTTTCCCGCGCCCTCGAGCTTACCGTCGGGGGTGTTGAACGGAGAGGTGAGGAACAGCTCTGCGTCCTCGGTCATAACCGTAATATCAGCCATTTCCGCAAGCATAGCCGCGCAGCCCGCGCAAACGCCGGTAACAACGGCAATCTGCGGAACGACGCCCGAAACAGCGGCGGAAGCCTTCATAATGTCGCCGTAAGCCGCGAGAACAGCCATACCCTCGCTGATTTCTCCGCCCTTCGAGTCGAAGAAGCCGACAATGGGCGCGCCCGACTTTGCGGCAAGGCCGTAAATCTTTGCAATTTTGAGAGCCGCGCTCTTGTTAACCGCGCCGCCCTTAACGGAGCCGTCCTGCGCGAAAACGTAAACGGAAGTGCCATAAACGCTTCCGAAGCCCGTAACAACGGAGCTTACCTCTCCGTCAGCCGACAAAAACTTGTCAAGCTCGCTGAACCTGCCGTCGTCAAAAAACGCAGCCAAACGTTTTCTCGCGTCGCTTTCGGGAATATTCTGTTCCATCTCGGCGAGTGTCTTTGAAAATGCCATTTTTTCTCCTCCATATAAACATTAAGTAGGCAAAAAACCGCCGTTTTCCGCATTTTCATCATCGAAAAACAGAAGAATTTCTTGCCTCAAATTATTCCACATTAATTATACTACAATGTTCTGTAAATAACAAGTGACTTTTTGATTATAAAATATTTTTTCACATTTTCGCCAAAATTCAATCTTATTTTTTGGCGATTTCTCACAAATCAGCCGTGACAGCCCTTGCAGCCCTTGTTAAAAAATTCGTTAATGCTGCTCATTATCGGTTCGTCGTCGAAGAAACCGAGTTTTCTGAGCCGCTCATAGCTTTCGGGCAGCTCAAAACGCGCCTTGTCGACGCCGTGAAGCGACATCAGATTAAGTATCGCGCGGACAAGACCGTCCGTGAAAAAATCCTCGCACTCCAGCTCGTCAATAACGAAAACGTCGCCGATAAGCTCGCCCGCGATTTTCCCGAGGACTTCTTCCCCGTCGCGCGCGTTAAATTCGATTTTGTCGGTATTCCGCTTATTCTGTAAAATCTCAACCATATCCGTCACCCGCGCTTTCTGCGGTTCTGCGGCTTCTGACCGATTTCCGCGCGGAGAATACGCAGCTCGTCCTTTGTGAGGTCGCGCCATTCGCCCGGCTTCAACATTCCGAGCCTAACGCCGCCGATAGCGGTTCTGCGAAGTCTGCCGACAGTCAGCCCGAGCGCGTCGCACATTCTTCTGATTTGCCTGTTCAGCCCCTGTTTAATGGTAATTCTGATAACCGTGCGGTCCGGCGCTTCCGAAAGCACCTCGACCGAGCAGGGCAGCGTTTTTTCGCCGCCGTCAAGCTCGACTCCCGAAGAAAGCTGCGCGAGCTGGTCCTCGGAAACGGCGCTGTCGATTGTAACGCGATAGGTTTTCCCGACGTGCTTTGACGGGTGAGTAATATCGTTCGCGAACTGACCGTCGTTCGTGAAAAGAAGCAAGCCCTCGGAGTTTCTGTCGAGCCGTCCAACGGAGAAAACGCGCTCCTCGACACCGCAAAGCAGCTCAACGGCGGTTTTTCTGCCCTTTTCATCGGAAGCCGTGGTGACATAGCCGCGCGGCTTGTTTAGCATTATGTAGCGCCTCTGCGCGGGCGCCTCGGAGATTTCCTTTCCGTCAACGGTGATGAGGTCGCCGCGCGGGTCGGCTTTGTCGCCAACGGTGCATTTTCTTCCGTTAACGAGAACGCGCCCCTCCGCGATAAGCTCCTCAGCCTTTCTCCGCGAGCACAAGCCGCTGTCGGCGATAATTTTCTGTATTCTGATTTTTTCCATAGCAATACCTTTTCTTCTACGCGTAAATCCCGAAAAATCCAAGAATTTTCCGAAAGAAATTCAGCCCTTTTTCGCTTGCCGCAACGCTTTCGTCAGCGTAAAGCGGCACGGATTTCACCTTTTTTTCGCCGAGATAATAGTCGATTGAACCGAGCGTATCGCCCTTTTCAACGCTCCCGTAAACCATTCTCGGAAGCAGCACGACGCGCCTTAGCTTCGACCTGTTTTCGGGAGTAAGCGCGATTGTTGACCTATCCGCATACGCGCCGACCGTTTTCCCCGTACCCGCAACCGAAACTCTCGAAGAACAGCCCGTTTCAAGCGGATACGCGCTCACTTTCGAGAAGCCGTAGTCGAGCATATTTATGTGGTCGTTCCAGTCGTTTCCATCGGCGAGCGTAACCGCGATAAGCGTCACTCCGTCCCTTTCGGCAGCCGAAACCAAGCACCTTCTCGCGTTATCCGTAAAACCCGTCTTAACGCCGATTGCGCCCTCGTATTTCGTCAGCATTTTGTTTGAATTGTAGAGCGTTCTCGAATAGGGAGGATTTCCGTATTCAAGCTGTTTCGAGCGGCAGGAAACAATCTCCCTGAACAGCTCGTTTTTCATCGCGTAAGCCGTAAGCAGAGCGAGGTCGTGCGCCGTGGTATAGTGACCGTTCGCGTCAAGCCCCGACGGCGTGACGAAACGCGTGTTTTTCAGTCCGAGCGCCGCCGCTTTTTCATTCATAAGCGCAACAAAAGCCGGAATACTCCCCGAAACCGAAACAGCGGCGGCGTTCGCCGCGTCGTTGCCCGAAGGCAGGAGTATCCCGTACAGCAAATCGCGCCGCGAAACCCTGTCGCCCTTTCGCAGCCCCATCGACGTCCCCTCGACCATAATCGCGAACTCGTCCACGGTAAATTCCCTGTCAAGCTCTCCCGCCTCAATCGTGAGGATTGCGGTCATAATTTTGGTTGTGGAAGCCATTGCGCGCCGTTCCTCCGCGTTTTCCGCGAACAGAACCTCGCCCGTTTCCGCCTCGATAAGGCAAGAGCTGACGGCGGACGTGGAAACCGCTCCCGCGCTCGTTTGAAGCACGGGAAGCAGCATTACCGCACAAAGCAAAACCGAAACAATCTTTTTCATAGTCAATCACGCTCCGTTAAATATTTTCAACGGATATGATTGCCGAAAATCGGAAAAATATACCTTACGCTTTACCGCATAATTATTGCCGCGCACGCGCAAGCCGATAATCGCGCGGTTACGCCATTATTATTCCGGCTTTTCCTCGGCGATATTTTCTTCGGCGGGAGCTTCTTCGGCGTTCTCGGCAGCCTTTTTCTCAGCCTTAGCCGCCTTCTTGTCCGCCATAAATCCCTTTATCTTGTCAACGATGCCGGGAAGCGCCTCGAAAACGCCGTCGAGCGGAGAGCCTTTTGCGCCAAGCTCCATAAGGTTAACCGAGCCGTCCGCCTTGATTACGATAAAAGCGACGGGCTTTACGGTAACGCCCGCGCCCGAGCCGCCCGCGAACTTTTCAGCCGCCTGAACGGGAAGGTCGCTTCCGCCCGAAGCGAAGCCGAACGATACCTTTGAAACGGGGATAATCGTAACTCCCTCCGCGACAATCGGGTCGCCGATAATCGTTTCAACGTCCACCATTTCGCGGATTTTCTCCATAGATACTCCCATAACTCCTTCAACAGGGTGTGCCATATAAAACAACTCCTTTCAAATAAAAAAGCAATAACTAACAGTAAAACAACGGGTTAAACCCGAATTAAACAAGATGTCTGATTGAAGCCCTCGCGCGGTCGTGCGTGAAAAAATACTTGATTGCCCTGCCCAAAAACGTGAAGAAGAACGCAATTCCCGCGGCGAGAACAAGCTTTATTTCGCAATAGCAGTCGATTTTCGTTTCTTCGCTCGCAAAATCCGCGGTAATATTGATACAGTCGGGCTTCTTAAGCGTGAAAAACGTATCGAGCCAGCCGAGCGCGCTTCCCACGGCGAAATTTGTCGTGCCGAACGAAATCGCGGTCTTTGCCGCGTCCTCGCCGCCGACGCTTATGTCAATCGAAAGATGGTCGATAATCGTCCTTTTGATAATCTTCTTAAGCGGCTTCCCGACGCTGTTCACGGCAAGCTTCGCAACCTCGAGAATATCCTCGGGCGCGGGCTTTTTCTTCGGCTTTTCCTTTGCTTCCTCGGGATTTTCGGCTTCGGGCTTCTTTTTGGATTTCTTCGGCTTTTTCGGCTTTTTTTCTTTTTTCGGCTTATCCGCGGGTATTTTCACAATCGGGATAAACAGATATTTCGCCTTTAAGATGAGGTCGTCCTTGTAATCGAAAATTATCGTCACTTTTCCGAGCGTAAGCAGCAAAATTACGACAAAAATCGCTCCGACAATTATCCAACCCAAAACCTCACCCCCGATTATTCTTCGGGCTGTTCCCCGCCCTCCGAAAGCATTTCCTCATATTCGTCAAAATCAATCTGGTCGGCGTTTCCGGGAATAGGCGGCAATCCGTCCAGCCCGCTCAGCCCGAAGCACCGAAGAAAATTCTCGGTAGTACGATAAGCGATAGGTCTGCCGGGAACGTCGTTCAGTCTGCCGTGTTCCTCAAGCAGATTTCTCTCCGTAAGGCTCTTGACAACGCCGCCGCTGTCAACTCCGCGCACTTGGTCGATAAAACCGCGCGTGACGGGCTGATTATACGCGACAATCGCGAGAACCTCAAGCGCCGCCTGCGTTAGAGGCGCCTGTCTGCGCGTTTCCGCCGCAGCCTTTATATATCGCGCAAACCGCGCTCTTGTCATCATTTGATAGGAAGTTCCGAGCTTCCCTATCTCAAACGCGCTTTCCTGCTCTTTATATCGGTCGTTCAAGCGCTCGATAATGCGCTGCGTTTCGTCCTTATCCATTTCGCAGGCAGCCGCGAGCTTTTCAAGCTCAATCGGTTCTCCCGAAGCGAAAAGCACGGCTTCAACCGCCGCCATTCTCTCGCTGAATTTCATAAAAGCACCTGCCTTTTGTCGGTTTTGGGAGCGCTGCTTCCGTTCAGCGAAACGCTTTCTCCGTCCTCCGAAATAACAATTCTTCCCGCTTTCGACAGCTCCAGCACCGCGAGAAAAATCGACACGCGATAAGAGCGCGGGCGTCCCCTGTACAGCTCGCCGAGCGTGACTTTCCCGCCCGAAACAAGGCTTTTCAGCACGATAATAACTCCCGTGTACACGGTAACATAGCTTTTCGCGACAATCGGAGCAAGCGAGCGCGGCGATTCGTTCTTAATTTTCGCTCGCTTTGAAACGGCGCCGTAAGCGAACGGAATTTCCTCCGGCTGATGAGAGCCGCGATAAGCCGCGTCAACGTCAAGCTCGACGGGCGTTCTGACGTAAACCGCGTCGCCAATCCAGCGCTTTTTGAGCTTCTCCGCCATCGTCTTGCAGAGCGCGTACTCGATAAGCGCGCCTTGAAGCTCTTTTTTCATTTTCTCGGCTTCGTCGCGCGGAAGAAGCGCCGCCGATTTTATCAAAACAAGCCTTGCCGCCGCGTCGAGAAATTCCGCCGTAACCTCGATATCCGCCTCGGTCATTCGCTCGAGATACAGCAAAAACTGGTCGAGAAGCACGGTGATTTCGATATCCTGAATATTGAGCTTATGCTTTTGAATAAGCAGGAGCATAAGGTCGAGCGGACCCTCAAATTCAAGATTTTCCAGCTTAAAATTAAGTTCGGTCATATTTAACAAATAAAGCTTGTGGCAAAGCTGAAAAATTCGATAATTTTATTAGAAAGCCACGAAATCGGAATACTCGCATAGCCCGATACAAGCAGGATTAACAGGATAAGATTGATAATCTGCGCGTTTCGTTCAACGAAATAAAGCGCTTTCGCCGGCAAAAAGCTCGAAAGAATGTGATAACCGTCAAACGGCGGGATAGGAATGAGGTTGAACACCGCAAGAAACGCGTTGAGCGAGGAAACATAGAACACAACCTCGGCAATCTGACATACGGTAAAATTCGCGTTCTTAATGCCCACAAGCATAAGAACCTTGAATATTATCATAAACAAAAACGACATAATAAGGTTCGAGAGCGGACCCGCCGCCGAAACGATAGCGTTCGCGGTTCTCATCTTGACTTTTGTGCAGCGGCGAAGGTCAACGGGCGTGGGTTTCGCCCAGCCGATGCTGCACACGAACATCAAAATCGTTCCGAGCATATCGATATGCGCGAACGGATTGAGGGTAAGCCTGCCCTGACGCTCGGCTGTGTCGTCGCCGAGCTTTTTCGCCGCAAACGCGTGAGCGCATTCGTGAACGGGAATACATATAAAAATGAACGCCAAAACGGCGAAAACGGAGTAGATAAAAACCTCAAGCGGCGCTACTCCTCTTGCATAGTCGATAAAATAAAATAAAGGACCTTTCAAAGCTGCCTCCAAACACAAAAATCCAAATTGATATACAATAAATATTATACCATACTCCCGCGCCTTTTGCAAGTGGTTTTGCAAATAATTTCATTGACAAAAAGCGCGGGATATGCTATAATACATACGATATAATAGTATAGACGGAAAGGTGAAGAATAATGAGGATAATGGCGGTTGATTTCGGCGACAGCAGGACGGGGCTTGCGGTCTGCGATAAAGGAGAAATTCTCGCTTCGCCGCTTGCGACGGTTTTTGAGAAGAATTTTGACAGATGCGCCGAGGTGGTTGCGAAAAAGGCTGCCGAAAACAAGGCGGAGATGCTTGTCGTGGGCGACCCGATAAATATGAACGGAACGCGCGGCGAACGTTCGGAAAAGTGCCGTCTTTTCGCGGAGAAGCTGCGGGAGCTTTCGGGGCTTGAAGTGCAGATGTGGGACGAGCGCTCGACGACCGTTTCCGCAATCAGCATAATGAACGAGAACAACCGCCGCGGAAAAAAGCGCAAAGAAGCGCTTGACGGGGCGGCTGCCGCAATAATTCTCGAAAGTTTTCTCGCTTTTCGCAAAAATTGCGCAAATAGCTCTTGACAATTTAGTGCTTTTGTGTTACAATAGCCTAAAGCGGTGAAATGTACACGAAAAATACACTGCAAAATACTGCAATTACTGCAAAAAAAGGAGAAAAAACTATGTCAATGACGTTCAACAGGAAGCTTCCCATTCCTAAGGAGATAAAAGAAATGTATCCGCTTTCGGACGAGATAAAGGCGGTTAAAGCCGAGCGCGACCGCGAAATCGCGGACGTTTTGACGGGAAAATCGAAGAAGTTTATTCTGATAATCGGACCTTGCTCCGCGGATAACGAGGACTCGGTTATGGATTATATCAACAGGCTTGCAAAGGTTAACGAACAGGTTAAGGACAAGCTTGTGATTATACCGAGAATTTACACGGGAAAGCCGCGCACAAACGGAATGGGCTATAAGGGAATGTTGCATCAGCCCGACCCCGCGAAGCCCGAGGATATGCTCGAAGGCATCATCAAAATCCGCGAGCTTCACGCGCGCGCAATCAAGGAAACGCATCTCACCTGCGCGGACGAAATGCTCTACACGGAGAATTATCGTTATCTTTCGGATTTGCTGTCTTATGTGGCGATAGGAGCGCGTTCCGTCGAGGACCAGCAGCATCGCCTTGTCGCTTCGGGAATGGAGTGTCCCGTGGGAATGAAAAACCCGACGAGCGGCACGCTTTCGGTTATGTTCAACTCAATTCAGGCGGCTCAGGCGAAGCACACGTTTATTTACCGCGGCTGGGAAGTCGTTTCGGACGGCAATCCGCTCGCGCACGCTATTCTCCGCGGCGCTCAGAACAAGCACGGTCAGACTATCCCGAACTATCATTTCGAGGATTTGAAGCTCTGCGCCGACCTGTATGCGGAAAAGGGACTTCAAAACCCCGCGATTATCGTTGATACAAACCACTCAAATTCCGGAAAGCAATATCTTGAGCAGATTAGAATTGCGAAAGAGGTTCTGCACTCGATGCGCCATTCGCCCGACGACGTGGGAAAAATGGTAAAGGGCTTGATGATTGAGAGCTATATCGAGGACGGCGCGCAGAAAATCGAGGAAGGCGTTTACGGAAAGTCGATTACCGACCCGTGCCTCGGCTGGGAAAAGAGCGAAAAGCTTATTCTCGAAATTGCAAATTCGCTGTAAAAAGCGCTTGACAAAAGCGGATTAATATGTTATAATGCCATTAATTCAATATAAAAAAGCGTTGACGGGAACGGAGTAGTTTTCGGGAAAATCCTTTCAGAGAGCCGTTGTTTGGTGCGAAACGGCAGGAATCCGAAGATGAATTACCTCTCGGAGCGGCGGTGCGAACGCGTTTGCAAGTAGTTCCGCACGGGTAAGCCCGTTAAAGCTGTTCAAAGGCGGGTTTTCCCGCAAATTGAGGTGGTACCGCGGTTTTTCGCCCTCTTGCTTTAGGCAGGAGGGCGTTTTTGGTTTTAGGTTGTTTTTGTGAAAGGAGCACGCTGTGAAACCCTTAAAATTCATCTGCTTTTTCCTTGCGGGCGCGATAATTCAGACGGCGTTTTATTTTTTGGGATATTTGGGGTTTTTCGGCGGTTGGGGAGGAGTTGTAACAGCGGTTTTGTTTTCGGTATTTTTGGGATTGGGGCTTGGCTTTTCCGCGCGCAATTTAGCCGTGAAAAAGATGAAAATGCCGCCTTTTCCGCTTGTGATGACATATGTCGCGGGAACAGTCGCGGTGATTGCCGCAATCAGGATTTTAACCGAAATAAACAACCCGCATCGCCCCGACAACACCGGTCTTGGCAATCTCCCAAATCTCGGCAGGAACATCGCGCTCTTTATATGGCTTCTGACAATTCCCTCGGCGGCTATAAACGCGATAATTCAGGTTATTATAGGCATAAGGGATAAAATAAAAATGAAAAAGGAGAAAAGCAGGTGAAATTAGACGGCTTTGGAATTTTTGTCAAGGATATGGCGGTTATGTTTTTTATGGAAAGGAGTACGCTGTGAAACCCTTAAAATTCATCTGCTTTTTCCTCGCGGGCGCGATAATTCAGCTTGCACTTTTCATTTTATATGTGTGCTTGGGACTTTTGGGCGGCGGAGGAGGACTTGTTGCCATATCTATGTTTACGGCAGTTTTGGGAGTTTGTCTTGGCTTTGCCGCGCGCAAATTAGCCGTGAAAAAGATGAAAATGTCTGCGAATGTCCTCACGATGAGCTATGTCGCGGGAACGCTCGCGTTTATGGCTGTAATATTTATCTATGCCCTCGAGCATGACAAAGGATTATTTGCGATAAGTCTGGCATTTTCAACGCTGCCTTCCGCGGCAGTAAACGCGGTTATTCAGTTAATTATCTGCATTATAGATAAAATAAATCAAAATAAGGAGAAAAACAATGGAACTTTATGACGAACTTGTAGCGCGCGGACTTATCGCGCAGGTTACGGACGAAGAAGAAATCAAGAAAATGATTAACGCGGGCAAGGCGACTTTCTATATCGGCTTCGACCCCACGGCGGACTCGCTTCACGTCGGTCACTTTATGGCGCTTTGCCTTATGAAGCGCCTGCAAATGGCTGGAAACAAGCCGATTGCGCTTCTCGGCGGCGGCACGGGAATGATAGGCGACCCGTCGGGAAAATCCGATATGCGCAAAATGCTCACGAAAGAGGATATCGAGCATAATATCGCCTGCTTCAAGAAGCAGATGAGCCGTTTTATCGACTTTTCGGACGACAAGGCGATTATGGTAAACAACGCGGATTGGCTTCTGAACCTCAATTACATTGACGTTCTGCGTGAAGTCGGCGCTTGCTTCAGCGTAAACAAAATGCTCACGTTCGAGTGCTACAAGCAGAGAATGGAGCGCGGACTGACATTCCTTGAGTTCAACTATATGATAATGCAGAGCTACGATTTCTATATGCTTTATCAGAAATACGGCTGCAATATGCAGTTCGGCGGCGACGACCAGTGGGCGAATATGCTCGGCGGCACGGAGCTTATCCGCAAAAAGCTCGGCAAGGACGCTCACGCAATGACGATTACCCTGCTCTTAAACTCCGAGGGCAAGAAAATGGGCAAGACCGAAAAGGGCGCGGTTTGGCTTGACGCGGAGAAAACGTCGCCCTATGAGTTCTTCCAGTACTGGAGAAACGTTGCGGACGCGGACGTTCTGAAATGCCTTAAGATGCTGACGTTCCTGCCGATTGAGGAAATCCGCGAAATGGAGGGCTGGGAAGGCTCTCAGCTCAACAAGGCAAAAGAAATTCTCGCGTTCGAGCTTACAAAGCTTGTACACGGCGAGGAAGAAGCGAAAAAGGCGCTCGAGGGCGCGAAATCGCTGTTCGGCGGCGCGGGAAACACGGACAATATGCCCACGGCGAGCGTTGAAGCCGCGGACGGCAAAATCGGGATACTCGACCTGCTTGTTTCGGCGAAGCTCGCGCCGTCAAAGCGCGAAGCGAGAAATCTTGTCGCAGGAAAAGGAATCGCGGTTGACGACAGGATAATCGAGGACGCAAACGAGGTTATCGACATCACAAACGAGATTATCCTCCGCAAGGGAAAGAAAGTTTTCATTAAGATTAAGAAAGCATAAGTTCGCCTCTAAAAAAGATACGCCCCCAAAAGTAAGACGCTTTTGGGGGCGTTTTGCACTATCGCTTTATAAAAATCACATCTTCATTCCGCTCATTGTCATCGGCTTTTCCGCCGCTTCGGGCTTCTTGGCGAGAGCCGAGGAAGTATTGTTCTCAAACAGGTCGTTAAAGCTGATTTTCTCTTTGGCGGTTTCTTCCCTTTCAATCGCGTTTATTGAGGTCTTGCGCGCGATTGCGTTGTATTTTTCCAAGAACGGAAGCTCTTTTTCCTTATCGGAAAGCGCGTCCTCGTATTTATCCAATGCCGTTTCAAGCTCGCGCATCTCGTTCTTGACGCCGTTATAAATTGAATAGTATCTCTCAGCAACGCCGTTGTTTAACATCGTATGGGTATCGTCGTTAATCATCACAAGCGAGAAATCACGGTTCGCCGACGGCAGATAATACTCCGCGAAGCCTTTGACGGTATTATCGCTGAGATTTGCGGGCGCCTGTTCATTTGTAAGCGAAAGAGCGCTCACTTCATAGCCAAGCTTCTTGTTATCCAGATAATCTCCGATTGTCCTTATATCCTCGGAATTGTCGTAATAATAGCTCAACATTCCCTTTGCTTTTCCCGCGGAATAAGCGAACATTCCATCGAGATTATCGGCTGTTAAGCCGTCTGTTTTTTCGCCGAGATACATATCGCTGCTCATATACATCAGATAGTATTCAAGGCAGTATTGCAAGCTTGTAAACGGCTTAATTCTGCCCGCCGTGTAGCTGTAAACATCTCCCGCGCGCTCGGTAGCTCTCTGCGCTTCGGCGTTTGTGGGAGCGATTTTGTTTTCTTTAAGCGGCTCATACGACAGGCTGAAATCCATAGCCATCTTGCCTAAAGCGTGTTGCTTAATAAAGCTGTCGCCAAAATCACGGTGATTGCTTGGGTCAAGACGCGGGATAGGCAGCTTTGATAATACGTCATAGCTGCTCGCGCATACCTTTTCTATATTCTGAACTCTGTCGAGAAGGTATCTGTTGTATGCTTCTCTTGTAACGTCGTTCTTTTCAACGTTAGATGAATTTGCAAATTCATCATAGGTCATCACCTTGATTTCGGAAACAAATTCCTTGCCTATCCTGCTGCGAAGATTTATTCCGTCGGTAGACTTATCGGTCATTTCTTCATAGGAATAGCCCTTTGACATACCGTACATAATCGCAAGATTTGCGCGTGAAACGTTATGGTTCAAAGACTTCAAAATGCGTCTGGGGTTGCCCTCAAAGTCTGTATATTGAAGGTCGTTTTGTATTCCCTCGTTGATTTTTTCGAGTCTGTTCTTGTCATAGGAGCTTGTATTATATGCTCCTGAGAAGAAATTCAAATCCAATTCGGACATATCGGCGTTGTACCGCGCCAAAGCGTTTCTGATTTGCGTAACCTCGGCGGCTCTCCTTGCGGCGGAAACGGTATTTGCGTTGGCGGGGTCGATTTGATAATCTCTCTGCGCCTCGTTTGCAACCTTGACCTTATCCTTGAGAGTAACGACAAAGCCGAAAAGCTGCTTCAAAATCGTCCACAAAGAACGGGTTTCGGTATTCATCGAAATATCGGTCTTTACGGGAGTAATAGGTCCGTTTGTAAAGCCGCCGTGACCGTCGGGAACGAACTTGCATACGTCGAGCTTTGCGCCCTCCATTGCCCTTGCCGCAATTCCGCACTTTATATCGGCGTTCTTCTTGATTTTGTTGAAATTAAAGTCGGTCGTCGGCTCGGAATTATCCGGAGCCCAGTTAACCGCCTTCCCGTCAACCAAAATACCCATAGCCGGGTCTATTCCCGCCTTTTCAAGGGTTTTCAGCTCGTCGTCGGTGTAGATAGCCTTGACCATACGGTCGATGTTTGTTTCGCCCCATTCTGTTTCGGTCGGAGAAAGCTCGTTTTTCTTCTGCTTTTCAACAAAGCTCTCCGCGGTAAGGTCCACAATAGGGTTCTTGTCGAAAACAAGGCTTGCGGCCGTAACGTTTGGAGTAATATCCATATTCGCATAGTTTTCGATTTTCGTAAAGCCCTTTACCGAATTTTCAAAGGCTTCCTTTTCCGCGGGACTCATTTTCTTGTATATGTCCTTAACGGAAGCGAGGTCGCGTTCTTCGTCGGGAGTTGCCTTCTTAAAAACGTCGCTTTTTTCGCCCTTAGCAATCTTAAGTATCTCCTCGGCGTTCTTGTTTACAATTTCAAGAATGTCCGTCATCGGCTGAGTTTGATTTACTCTTTTTTTGCCGTCGAAGCCTGTAAAAATATTCTTATCGGAAAACGTACTCATCAGCACGTTTAACGTATTCAGCCTATCCTCCTGAGGAATATCGCCATAGTGCAGATTAACGCACTTATCCGTCATAACCTTTTTCATATCGCCGCCGATATTTCTGTCGGACGCTTTAACCAAAGCCCTAAACTCTCTGTTAACCTCCGGCGGGATTTCGAAATTTTCCCGAAGCTCGCTCATACAAGCCTTGATTTCCTGAATTTGACCGTCCTTTATGCATTTTTCAAACTCCGGAAAAATGAAATGTCTAACGGCGATACCCATTGATTTCTGAACAGGGTCGGACATATTCTCGATAATCCCGTCGAAACGGTTCATTGAGTTAACAAGCTGGAAATAGTTGCCGTTTCTTCCGACAAGCTCGCTGCTTGTAAAGTCGTTAATTCTATATGAATACAGATTTCTGTTCTGCGAATAGCGTTCGCTTACCTGGTCGTTCCAATCGTCCTTTGAAAGCTTCGCTTCTTCATCGTCGCCGTGAATAAAGCCAAGAGCCTCTCTTATAAATTCGTCGCAGGTTTTAACCTTTTTCTTCGCCATTATTCTCCCTCCAAATAATCAAGTTTGTGAAAATGTTTTCTGTCTGTTTTTACGCAGGGAGAAGAAAAACGTTACAAACGTTCCGAAACAATTAAGCGCGGCGAATAATTATGCGGTGTAGCCTTAAGCGCGGCGCTCTTTCTTTCGGAGCGCCGCTTTGCTAAATTCCCCGAACGACTCTGACAAGCGCTTGATAGGCTGCGGCGCGTTCCTCCTCGGAGAGCTTTCCGCCTGTTCTGCTGCGAAATCTCGCGGAAATGTTCAGCGAACGCGCGTAAATTTGGCTGTCCCGAGTAATTTTAATCGAATAAGCCTCGCAGGTTTTGTCCTCGTTATCGAACGTGTAATTAAGGAAAACGCGGTTGGTTTGCCCGCTTTTGAGGAGCAGGCTTACGGTCTGTTTTTCATCAAAGCTCCGCGTCAATTTCCCGTTATCGAGATAACGTGCGCCCGAAAGCGCCGCAGTTTTTCCGTCGTCGGCTGAGGTCATTCCCCTGCCGTTTTCGATTTCGGAGAACATCGGGATAAGCGAGGGACGCTCCGCGGCGGAATTAGCGAAAATATCGAGCAGCGTCGTTTTCGGGGAAACGCCGAGTTCAAACGCGTTTTCAATCATCGAAAGCGGCTTTTCCGCCGAAGTAATGCCCTCCGTAAACTGCAAATCCGTGAGAAATTCGGCGTTTTCGGCGCAGCATACGGGCATATTGAGGCTGCATTTCAAGTCGTAATACAGCGTGTTAAGCGCGTCCGAGGCGCTTTTTTCGGAGAAGCCGCCGCCGAGAACAAGCAGCTTTGTTTCGCTCATATAAATCTTTTTGCCGTCGATAAGAGAAATGTTGTCGATAGCGCCGGCAAGCGTTTTTCCCGTGCCGACGACTTTAATTACGTTTTCCTGCGAAGCGTCGATTGTATCCCCGCCCGCGCCGCCGCTTGAAAAAAGCAGCGCGGAAACGCGGTATTCTCCATCGAAATCAACCGCGCAAGCCCCCATAATCGCGCGGTTTCCGAGGTCCGTGGGGTCGGCGCAGCCCGAGAAAATCACGGCGGCGAACACTGCCGCGCAAAGCAAAATTTTCCTCATTTATAAGTCCTTTCAGCCTGCGGCGCGGCTTTCTTTTCGCTGAATACGGGCGCGGTTAACCGTCATAATTACGCTCCACGCGGAAAGCAAAATTTTTCTCATATTTGAAGCCTTTCATCGTTAAATTCACCCGCGCAAGCCCCCATAATCGC
>DBIU01000001.1:22544-22926 GCA_002304735.1 Ruminococcaceae bacterium UBA794
ATGTCGGAAAGCGAAGCCGCCGCGATGAACGGGTATTCCGCGAGCGGGTACATTTCGCGAAGCACGAGGTAATTCAGAGCGCAGATTGCCGCCGAAGCCAGCGCCGAAATCAGCGCAAACCACAGAACTGCGTTTCCCGCGCAGTTCGGCTTGTCGTCGCGGTTGACGTAAGGCAAAAGCGCCGCGAAAACGAGATATTCGCCGCCGTTTGAGAAGCAGCGCACAACGTCCTTGAAGAACGTTCCGAAGCCGCCCTCGCTCCACATCGGCGTAATCTTCGCATACGGAATATCGGCGAGAAAAACCGCCGCCGTGATAATCCCCGCCGCAATCAGAAACAGCACTCCCGACCGCGCAAGCGCTTCAACGCCCATAAAAGCCG
>DBIU01000001.1:22999-28731 GCA_002304735.1 Ruminococcaceae bacterium UBA794
CCCCGCCGCGAACACAATCCAAGCCGCTCCGCCGCCGACAAGGTTTTTGAACGCAAAATTCGAGCCGAAAACGAGGGATTTTGCCGCCGCGCCGACAAGCAAAATCGCCGCAAAAATCGCCGAAATCCAGCCCCACGCTCTGTTTTTTGAATATAAACAGCGGTGAAAGTTGTCCTTTCCAAAGGAGAAATAAATCAGCGGCGAAGCGAGCGCAAGCCGCGCAATTTCCGTCGCCGCAATCACCGCAAGCGCTTCAGCGGCGCCGTTCGGAGCGGGAGGCGGCGCAATCGCGTCCATAGTAATCCGCGACAAGAGCATAATGCAAAAGAGCTGCTGTGCGCTTATTTTCGGGAAATTTCTTGTCATATCAACACCTCGTCCGTGGGTTATTTTTTCACATCGGCGCCGTTGAGCGACTGAACCGTGACGTCGCTGTCAGCCATTTTCTTCCACCCCGAGCGCACAATCATATCGCGCAGAGCCTTTGGAGTAAACGGAGAAATCGGCGCCATATAAGGTATTCCATAGGTCGAAAGCGAGCACATTTTAATCAAAACCGCGCCCGCCGCGAGAAGCAGACCGAACAGCCCGAAAAATCCTCCCGCGATAATATATACGAAGCGGAGAATAACGATTTTTTCGTACATTGTTGGAACAACAAAGCTGCAAAGTCCCGAAAGCGCCACAATCAGCACCATCGGCGCTCCGACAAGCCCCGCGGAAACCGTGATATCGCCGATTACAAGCCCTCCGACAACGCCGATTGCGTGACCGATAGGGCGCGGCAGGCGTATTCCCGCCTCGCGAAGGATTTCGTACATAAAGTGAATGAAAAGGCACTCGACCATAAGCGAAAACGGCGCTGTCTGCTCGGCGGCGGCAAGGTTCAGGATAAGCGACGACGGGAGCATTTCGGGATTATACGAAGCAATCGCGACATAAGCTCCCGGAAGAAAAAGCGTGATGAGATAGGCGCAGAGCCGCACCGTTCTGATGAAAAACGCGTAAAACGGCTTCTGCGTGTAGTCGTCAAGGGTCTGAAAGCTCTCGATAAACAAGTGCGGGACAACCAGCGCAAAGGGCGTTCCGTCAACGAGAATACCTATTCTGCCCTCGTAAAGCTTCGCCGCGAACACGTCCGGACGTTCGCAGGTCGCGCACTCCGAGAAAAACCAGCCGCCGTCCCCCTCGAGATACGGCTGAATGTAGCCGCTTTCGAGAATAGTGTTGAGCTTGACGGATTTGAGGCGCTTCTTCACGTTTTTGAGGAGCTTCGGCGAAACCTTGTCCGAAATATAGCAAAGACAGATATCTGTGTTGCTGCGGTCGCCGAGCGGCGAAAGCTCGAAAACAAGCGTGGGGGACTTAATTCTTCTGCGGATAAGCGCCATATTCGTTCTGATAACCTCGACAAAGCCCTCGCGCGAACCGCGGACGTTAAGCTCGGAGGACGGCTCGTCAATGCCGCGCGACTTGTAGCCCTGAACGCCTATACCGATTGCTCTCGCGCAGCCGTCAACCAAAATTATGGCAAATCCCGACTGCAATTTAAGCGTAAGGTCGCCGAGATTTTTGATATCGAGCTGCTCCGCTGCAATAAGAAAGACGTCGAAAAAGCTCGACATAAGCGCGTCCGGCGAGAGAATACGGCTGTTTTCCTCGCTGTTGAGCTTCGGGTAAACAAGCTGCGCGAGCGTGTCCGTCGAAGCCATTCCCTCGCAGGTGACAACGGCGATTTTGTTGCCGCAGACAAAGCCCTTTTTGACGATAACATCGGAAGAATTGTCGGTAAAATCAAGCAAATTCTTAAGGTTTTCATCAAGCGAACGGCTAATCGGGGTGTTTTCTGCGGGAATTTTTCGTTCTTCCATTTCTGCTCCTCGTTTATCATTTTTCGCTAATATTCTCCCACGGCGGCGGCAAAATATACGTCAAGATGATTTTTCTGTTGACAATATGCTCAAAATGTGGTAAAATATATGTTGATATGTCAATAATTCAAAAAGGCGGTGAAGCAATGAAGATAAACTGGAATAAAAAATACACCACGATTGCAATTTACAGCCTAATCGTACTCGCTGCGGCGGTGCTTTTCGTGGTGTTTGTATTTAAGTTTGACTCTATTTCGACGGGATTTTCTTGGATAGGCGCGGTTGCCGCCCCCGTAATCTGCGGCGTCGTTATCGCGTATATTCTGAACCCTCTGATGATGCTTTTGGAGAACAAGCTCTTCGGAAAGCTGAAAAATTCAGATGAAATCGAAGAAAAAGCGCCCGAAAAGAGCGGCGATGAAAGCATAATAAAGAAAATCGAAAAGCGCGCGGTAACCGCGAAGCGCAAAAGAACGCTCGCAAGGGTGCTTTCGCTGTTTTTGACTTATATTATACTGTTCGCGGTGCTTGTGGGAATATCGGTTGCGGTTGTTCCGAGCGTTGCGAAAAGCGTAATCGACCTCACAGAGCAGCTTCCCAATTACCTCAATCAAGCGGAAACGTTCCTCAACGACTTTTTCAAGGACAACCCGCAGATTGCGGATTTTCTGTTCAAGGAATTTACGAACATTTCGGACGCCGTGAAGAAATTTGCGGCTGACCTTGACCCGAACTTGATAAACAACGTCGGAAGCGGGCTTTGGAATTTCGCGATGGCGCTTCTCACGGGACTGAAAAACGTGCTTTTGGGGCTTATTATCGCGATATATCTGCTGTTCAGCAAGGAAAGGCTGCTCGCGCAGTGCAAGAAGATATTCTTCGCGTTTATGAAGAACGAGCGCTGCGAAAGGCTTTTTTCGGGACTTAACAAGAGCAATAACATTTTCAAGAAATATATCATCTCAAATCTGCTTGACGCGATGATAATTTTCGTATGTATGGTAATCGGAATGTTCGCGATGGGAATGCCGTATCAGATGCTGATTTCGGCAATCTGCGCGGTTACGAACCTAATTCCGTTCTTCGGTCCGTTCATCGGCGCAATTCCGAGCGGAATACTCATTCTTCTCGTCGACCCGTCGAAGGTAATCTGGTTTGCGCTGTTCGTTTTGATATTGCAGCAGTGCGACGGCAACGTGATAAAGCCGTTCCTTTTCGGCGAAACGATGGGACTTCCGGCGATTTGGGTTCTCGTGTCGATAATAGTGGGCGGCGGTTTGTTCGGTATTCCGGGAATGTTGCTCGGAGCGCCCGTTTTCGCGGTAATCTACCTGCTTTTCGCGGAATTTGTATCGGGAAAGCTGAAAAAGAAAAATCTCCCCGCCGAAACGGAGAAATACATCGCAAGCGCGGGAGAATTTGCCGAAAAATATATCGACGACCCGCCCGACGGTCTTGTCGAGGACTTTTCGATAACGGAAAAGCCGATTTCGGAAAGCGCGGAGGAAATCGCGGAAGCCGCTCCGAAAGCGGATTTGAAGGGCGAACAAGAAGCGCCGAAGCATAAGCTCAGAAAAAGCGGAAAATAAAAATATCCCCCGAAAAATCGGGGGATTTCCTTTACTTTGCAAGGCACTCCTTGAGGTATTTCAGCAGGTCGCCGTACTCCTCGAACGCGGGAATATTCGGATAATCCTTCTTAATCTGCTCTGTCGAGCGGAACAGAAAACCGAACTTCGACGCGGTTATCATTCCGAGGTCGTTAAACGAGTCGCCGCCCGCAATCGTTTCGTAGCCGATTGACTGAAGCGCCTTAACGGTCGTCAGCTTCGACTTCTCAACGCGCATCTTATAGCCCGTGATTTCGCCGTCGGGAGCAACCTCAAGCGAGTTGCAGAAAATCGTCGGCATACCAAGCTTCTTCATAAGCGGCGCCGCAAACTGCGTGAACGTATCGCTCAAAATAATCGTCTGCGAGTTGTCCCTAAGCTCGTCGAGGAACTCCTTCGCGCCGGGCATCGGGTCAATTTTCGCGATTGTCGCCTGAATTTCCTTAAGCCCCAGACCGTGCTCCTTCAGAATACCTATGCGGTATTTCATCAGCTTGTCGTAATCCGGCTCGTCGCGCGTTGTTCTGCGAAGCTCGGGAATACCCGTTTCCTCCGCGAACGCAATCCAGATTTCCGGCACAAGAACGCCTTCCAAATCCAAACAAGTAATGTACATAGCTTTTATCTCCTTATATATTTATATTTTATTCCGACTGCCGAGCGCCTTTTTCCTTCGGGGAAGCGCTTTTTTTGTCCGAACCAAGTCCGATAATCGTCTTTCTGCCTTCTTCATATCGCTTCGAGAGAAGATGAATAAGAAGCTCCTCAAGCGATGAAGCGAAGCCTATTCCGCAAAGGACGATGCAGTAAATCCAAAACCATTTGAGGAATATGAAATACGGCACAAGAAACAGCAAAAAGCCCGAAAGCTTGTTCAAATAGCTGTGAAGCGAGGCGAAACGCTTGTATTTAATGAACGCGGCGAGATATGCGCCTATTCTTGCCGCCGCAATCGCTCCCACAAAAATCCAAATCCACCGCGGAAGCACAACAATAAGCGTTGGCAGCACGCGAAACAGCATAAGCAGATAAAACATAATGTCGGCAGTGCTGTCAAGCTTCGCGCCGAGCGCGCTTTCTTTCTTGAGGAGCCGCGCAGCCGTGCCGTCAAGCACGTCGCTCACTCCGCAAATCGTCCAAATTATATAAAAAGCCGCGCTGAACGGCGCGATAAACGCAAGCGCAATCGTGCCGAGTATTCTTATGAATGTTATTATGTTTGGTATATTAATATATTCTTTCATAATTGTTTTTCCCGCTATCTATAATTGAAACTATATATTCTATTCTACCACATTTTTCGCGTTTTGTCAATAAGACTTGACAAATAATGCAAATGGTTGTATAATTATAAGGTATCACCACGCTAAAGTGAAATTTTTATCAAAGAAGGTATGAAAATTGCTTACTCTTGACAGCGTTTATAAAGCTTCGCACGTCCTCAAGGAGATTATCAGACGCACCGACCTCATTAAAGCGCCGAAAATCAACCCCGACGCGGAGGTTTACCTAAAGCCCGAAAATCTTCAGGTTACGGGCTCGTTTAAGGTTCGCGGCGCATATTACAGAATTTCCCAGCTCACGGAAGCCGAGCGCGAAAAGGGCGTTATCGCCTGCTCTGCGGGAAATCACGCGCAGGGAGTCGCTCTCGCCGCAACAAAAGCGGGGATAAAGTCGCTAATTTGCCTGCCCGATGGCGCGCCTATCTCAAAGGTTGAGGCTACGAAGGGCTATGGCGCGGACGTCTGCCTCGTTCCGGGCGTTTACGACGACGCTTACAACAAGGCGCTTCAGCTCCGCGACGAAAAGGGCTATACCTTCATTCACCCGTTTGACGATGAAAATGTAATCGCGGGACAAGGCACAATCGGACTTGAAATTCTCGACGATTTGCCCGAGGTTGACGCGGTTGTCGTGCCTATCGGCGGCGGCGGACTTATTTCGGGAGTTGCGTTCGCGATAAAGCAGCTTAATCCGAAAATCAAGGTTTACGGCGTTCAGGCGGCGGGCGCTCCGTCGATGTTCAACTCAATTCACGACAACAAAATCGAGCGTCTTGACAGCGTTGCGACGCTTGCCGACGGTATCGCGGTAAAAGAGCCGGGAAAGAACACCTTCGAGCTTTGCCGCAAGTATGTCGACGAGATTGTCACGGTATCAGAGGACGAAATTTCCGGCGCAATTCTCGCTCTTATCGAGCAGCAGAAGATGATTGCGGAGGGCGCGGGCGCGGTTTCCGTTGCGGCGGTTA
>DBIU01000059.1:0-4969 GCA_002304735.1 Ruminococcaceae bacterium UBA794
ACTGCGCGTCGGAGTGCATACGTCCCATTGTATCGGTCATACCGTAGGAAGCGGGTCCCGCAGCCATATTATCGGGGTGCAGGGTACGTCCCGTTCCGCCGCCCGAAGCAACGGAGAAGTACTTCTTGCCCTTATCGTTACATTCCTTCTTGTAGGTACCTGCAACGGGGTGCTGGAAACGAGTGGGGTTGGTGGAGTTACCCGTGATGGAAACGTCAACGCCCTCTTTCCACATAATCGCAACGCCCTCTGTTACGTCGTTTGCGCCGTAGCAGTTAACCTTTGCGCGCAGACCGTCGGAATAGGACTTGCGGAAAATCTCCTTAACCTCGCCGGTGTAGTAATCCATCTCGGTTTCAACGTATGTAAAGCCGTTGATACGAGCGATAATCTGAGCTGCGTCCTTTCCAAGACCGTTCAGGATTACACGCAGCGGCTCCTTGCGAACCTTGTTCGCCTTTTCCGCGATACCGATTGCGCCCTCAGCGGCAGCGAAGCTCTCGTGACCTGCGAGGAAGCAGAAGCACTTTGTATCTTCTTCAAGGAGCATCTTTCCGAGGTTGCCGTGACCCAAACCAACCTTACGCTGGTCGGCAACGGAACCGGGAATACAGAACGCCTGAAGTCCCTCGCCGATTGCAGCGGCAGCGTCCGCAGCTCTCGTACAGTTCTTCTTGATTGCGATTGCGCAGCCTACCGTATAAGCCCACTTTGCGTTTTCAAAGCAGATAGGCTGAATACCCTCGGTGATTTTGTAGGGGTCAAGACCCTTTGCCTTGCATATATCGGCACATTCTTCGATAGAGTTGATGCCATACTGCTTCAAAACATCGAGAATTTGCTTTTCGCGTCTTTCATAAGATTCAAATAAAGCCATTCTTAGTTACCTCCTTACTGCTTTCTCGGGTCGATTACCTTAACGGCGTCGGCAACTCTGCCGTACTGACCCTGAGCCTTTTCGTATGCGTCCTTGACGTCCATACCGCCCTTGATGAAGTCCATCATCTTGCCGAAGTTGATAAACTTGTAGCCGATGATTTCATTGTCCTCGTTGAGGGCAAGTCCGGTAACGTATCCGTCGGTCATTTCGAGGTAACGCGGGCCTTTCTTAAGCGTACCGTACATTGTGCCAATCTGAGAACGAAGTCCCTTGCCGAGGTCCTCAAGACCTGCGCCGATTGTAAGTCCGTCCTCGGAGAACGCGGACTGCGAGCGTCCGTATACAATCTGGAGGAACAGCTCTCTCATTGCGGTGTTGATTGCGTCGCAAACGAGGTCGGTGTTGAGTGCTTCAAGAATGGTTCTTCCGGGGAGAATTTCTGCCGCCATAGCCGCAGAGTGGGTCATTCCGGAGCAGCCGATTGTTTCAACGAGAGCCTCCTGAATAACGCCGCCCTTTACGTTGAGGGACAGCTTGCAGGTACCCTGCTGGGGAGCGCACCAGCCGATTCCGTGCGTGAAACCGTTGATGTCCGTAATCTCCTTAGCCTTTACCCATTTTGCTTCTTCGGGGATAGGCGCAGCGCCGTGAGCAACGCCCTGAGCTACGGGGCACATTGCTTCGACTTCGTTAGAATAAGTCATTGATTTTTCTCCTTTTTTACAATATTTAGCAGCGTTTCTGCCATACACCTATATTATACAATATTTCGCCCGATTTTTCAAGTACCATAGTACAAAAAATCGGGCGATGTTATGTAAATTTATTTATCGAGCCTTATAAATCCGACAACGGTTTCGTTGTATTCTCTTTCTCTGCCGCCGACGGAGCGTATGCGCGGGTCGTCGGGAAACTCGGATACTCCGACGTTTCCTTCGATTGTTCGGAGAACGGTTCCGTCGTAATCCTCCGCGACAATTCCGATATGGCTCCAGTTGTAGACGTCGTTTTCCTCGTTCCAGAGGAAGCACACGAGGTCGCCGCGTTTCGGCGTAAATTCCTCGCTTGTCGTCATAACAACTCTGTCCTGTCCTTTTCTGCTCAAGCCGTATTGAACAAGGCTGTCGAAATTCTCCTCGCGTATGCAGTAAAAATGCGCGTAATTCCTGTTCAGAAGCTGTATTGCGAGGTCGCAGGGATTATATTTCGGAGTAATTCGATATCCGTTTTTAATCAGCAAATCAGAAAGCACCTCCGCGCACCATTCTCCCGTATAGCCGAGGTCCCTTCCTGTTTTTCCGTAATTTTGTTCAAGCGCCTTTATTATTTTCCCCGAAGCAAAATTATACGTTAAATTTGAATTAATCGGATAATCCCACACAACGCCCGTCGACGAACGAAGCTCATAGGGAATTTCGCCGTCGTCGATATCCGGAAACGACGAAATGACCGGCAGAGTTATTTCATCGTTCGGAGCGCTTTCCGAGCTTGACGACGAGCTTTCGCCGTCCGATGAAGAAATATCGGCGCTTGACGAAGAAATTTCCGTGCTTGACGAGCTTTTTGCGCTTGACGAAGCTGACGCGCTTGATGATGAAGACGACGTTAATTCCGAGGAGCCGGTTTGCTCTGCGCCGTAAACGGAAACGGAGCTGTTTTTCTCTGATACCGAGCAGCCCGCGAGCAAAGCCGCTGCAAGAACGGCGGCAAATAATTTGCTTTTTCTCATAAAACCTCCGTTAACGCTCGTCAAGCCTGATAAACCCGATAACCGTATCGTCGTAAAATCTCTCGCGCGCTTCAATAGCGTGATAAAGCGGGTCCCTGCCTGCGCCTATGTTGCCTTCGATTGTCCTTATGTACGTTCCGTCATAGTCCTCGGCAACCATTCCTATGTGGCTCCAGTTGTATTCCTCCGCTTCCTCCGTCCAGAGATAGCAGATGAAATCGCCGCGTTTCGGGACAAATTCCTCGCGCGTTGTGTTTATAACGCGGTCGGTGTTCTGAAGTCCCCATTCGACAAGGCTGTCGTAATTCTCCTGCCGCAAGCAGTAGAAGTGCGCGTAACCGTCGTTCAAAAGCTCAATCGTGAGGTCGCAGGGATTGTATTGATAGTATATATCATATCCCGCCTCGGAAATAAGCTGCGAAAGGATAATCGCGCACCATTCTCCCTCATATCCGAAATCCTCTCCCGTTCTTCCGTAATTCCGCTCAAGTCCCTTTATAACCTCGCTTGAAGCGAAATCATAGGAAAGCTCTTTATCAAACGGATATTCCCAGACTATTCCGAGCGAAGTAAGCCCATACGGATACTTTTCTTCATAAGTCGTCGGGATACTCTCGGAGGACGTGCTTTCCGTGCTTGACTGTTCTGAGGACGTGCTTTCGGTCGTGGAAGCGGGTTCGCTTGACGAAGAACTTTCTTCGCTTGACGAGCTTTCCTCGCTGCTTTCGACGCTGATAACCGACGCGTTCTGCGAAAGCTCCGTGTTCGTCTTGCAGCCGCAGAGCAGAATTGCCGCGAAAACAAGCGCGGCGACGCATTTCTTCATAATAACTCCTTATACAATGTAATTCAACAATAACGATTATAACACATATTGTCGTTTTTGTCAACAAAAAATGCGGCTCCGAAGAACCGCGTTTTCTGATATTATGATGAATTTTTCGTGAAAATCAGCCGTTAAGCAGCTTCTTTTCCATTTCAACGGCATTGTTTGAATATTCGAGAGCCGTCTGATATGTAATCTTTCCGGACTTGTAGAGCTTTGCAAGTCCATCGATAAGCGTCTGCATACCCGCCTGAGTTGCGCCCTGCATAGTGGTTTCCATCTGTGCAACCTTGTTGGAACGGATAAGGTTTCTGATAGCGTCCGTTCCGAGCATAATCTCAACGGCGGCACAGCGTCCCTTGTTGTCGGAGGTGGGAACGAGCGACTGAGCTATAATTCCTTCAATCATATTTGAAAGCTGAACGCGAACCTGCTCTCTTGCGTGCGCCGGGCATACGTCGATGATACGGTCGATTGTCTGAGCCGCGGAGGACGTGTGGAGCGTTCCGAAAACGAGATGTCCCGTTTCTGCGGCGGTCATTGCGAGCGAAATCGTCGCGTAATCTCTCATCTCGCCGATGAGGATAACGTCCGGGTCCTCGCGAAGTGCGCTGCGAAGCGCATATTCAAAGTCGGGAACGTCGCGTCCGACTTCGCGCTGGTGAATTGTCGCCTTTGCAAGCTCATAGCGATACTCAATCGGGTCCTCAATCGTGATAATGTGGCAGGGGCGCGTTTCGTTAATATGCTGAATCATCGCCGCAAGCGTCGTGGACTTTCCTGCGCCCGTAGGTCCCGTTACAAGGATAAGACCCTTTCTCTTTTTCGCGAGGTCAAGCAGCACCGGCGGCATACCAAGCTCGTCGAGCGAGGGGATTTTCGCGTTAAGCAGACGAATTGAGCAAGCGAGCCTGCCTGCTTGATGAAACACGTTTACACGCTGACGCGCGCCGTTTTTAAGCTCGAACGAAAAGTCGATATCCTTTCCCTCCGTGAGCTGTTTTTCCTGCTCTGCGGAGAGAATTGAAACGATAGTTCTGTGAACGACCTGGTCCGAAAGCTCCTGATACTTGCGAAGCTCTCCGTTAACGCGGATAACAGTGGGAGCGCCGACAGTGAGGTGAATATCCGACGCGTTCATTTCGCGCGCCTGCATAATAAATTCTTCAAACGTCATAACAAATACTCCTTATCATAATTACTTGATTTTGAACTGAATACCGCTTGCCGAGAAATAAACTTCGTCGCTTGTGTTTGCGATGCGCTGATTAACGCGTCCGAGAATTTCTCTGAACGCCGCGAGGTGCTTGTCGACGGGAGCAACCGAAAATCCCGTTTCAAGAGTGATGATAATAAGGCTTCCGAAATTGTCGTCAACCTTGCTGCGAAGCGCCTGTATCCTTTCGATAACAGCCTTTTCAACGTCTTTTTTCATAGCGTCCGTGATTTCCTCTGCGCCGCAAATTTCGTTCATAACGATTGCGGTAAAGGAGCTTAGGCTGTCGAAAATAACAAACTTGTGGTCGCCGACAAG
>DBIU01000059.1:5013-5198 GCA_002304735.1 Ruminococcaceae bacterium UBA794
GTGGTCGCCGACAAGCTCGGCGGGATTTTTCGCGTCAAAGCGCATAATATCCCACTGTACGCCCTGCCTTTCCGTTTCAAAGTCTATTCTCTGCTTGATGTCGTTGTCGAGGTCCGAGCCCGCCTTTAGGTAGAGAACATAATCGCAGCTGTGGAAATGGGATACGGCGAAACGCGACTTTCCGC
>DBIU01000059.1:5271-7524 GCA_002304735.1 Ruminococcaceae bacterium UBA794
TTATAAGTATTGAATTGGCCATTCCGTTTTTCCTTTCGATAAATTTTAGAATAGTAATACAAATATATTATAACATACTTATCAAAAAAAGTAAAGTGTTTTAATAAATTTTTGAGAAAAATTTTGCTTGCAATGAACCGCGAAAAATGATATAATGATATCGTGATTATTCCGTAATGCAAAAGGAGATAAAACGACAATGATTAAGGACCTTCAGCGAGAGATTTTGCGCTTGAAAAAAGATAAAAACGCGGTTATTCTCGCGCATTGCTATCAGTCGCACGACATTTTGGAGTGCGCGGATTACGTCGGCGACAGCTTCGGCTTGGCGCAGAGAGCCTGCGAAACGGACGCGCAAACCGTTGTTATGTGCGGAGTGCGCTTTATGGCGGAAACTGTGAAAATTCTCTGTCCGGAGAAGCGCGTGCTTTTGCCGGAAGCGGACGCGGGCTGCCCGATGGCGGAGATGATTACTCCCGAAAAGCTCCGCGAGCTTCGCGAAAAATATCCCGAACACGCCGTTGTCGCGTACATCAACACTACCGCCGAGCTGAAAACGCTCTGCGACGTCTGCGTTACGTCGTCGTCCGCGGCGAAAATTATCGGGAAAATGCCGCAGGACAAAATCCTGTTTATTCCCGACAAAAATCTCGGTTCATACATCGCGGCGCAATGTCCCGACAAGGAAATCGTGACGGTTGAGGGCTGCTGTCCCGTTCACGCGGAGATGACGAAAGAGGACGTTGAAAAGGCGAAGGCGGCTCACCCGAACGCGCTTTTGCTCGTTCACCCCGAGTGCAGAAAAGAGGTTGTCGAGCGCGCGGATTTTGTCGGAAGCACAACGGAGATTATGAGTTACGCGAAAAATTCTCCCGCAAAGGAATTTATTATCGGCACGGAAAACAGCATAGTTCAGCACCTCGGAATTGACTGCCCCGAAAAGAAATTCTATCCGCTGTCGAAGTTCTTCATCTGCAAAAATATGCAGCTTACAAAGCTTGCGAGTCTGTTTCACTGCCTTGAGGGCGGTTACGGAGAAGAAATCGTGATGCCCGAAGAAACGCGCGTTAAGGCGAAAAAGTGTATTGACGAAATGCTGAGGCTCGGCAATGGATAAGGCGCTGATTGCAATGAGCGGCGGCGTTGACAGCTCGGTTGCCGCGGCGCTTATGAAAAAGGCGGGTTACGACTGCATAGGCGTGACGATGAAGCTGCACGGCGAGAGCGCGGAGGTTTGCTCCGAGCGTTCCTGCTGCACCGAAAAGGACGCCGAGGACGCGCGCGGAGTGTGCTTTAAGCTCGGAATGAAGTATTATGTGTTCAATTTCACGGGCGATTTTGAAAAAGAGGTTATAAATCGCTTTGTGAGCGCGTATGAAACGGGCTGCACGCCAAATCCGTGCATTGACTGCAACCGTTATATGAAGTTTGACAGGCTTTTTCGGCGCGGCGAGGAGCTTGGCTGTAAATATATCGTGACAGGGCATTACGCGCGCGTTGAATTTGACGAAAAGAGCGGACGGTGGCTGCTGAAAAAGAGCCTGAACGCGCAAAAGGACCAGAGCTATGTGCTGTATTCGCTTACGCAGGAGCAGCTTGCGCACGTTAAATTCCCGCTCGGCGAGTTTACGGACAAAGAGCAGGTTCGCGCGCTCGCGCAGGAACTCGACCTCGTGAACGCGGATAAAAAGGACTCGCAGGATATTTGCTTTGTTCCGGACGGCGATTACGTCGGTTTTATCAGAAAGTACACGGGCAAGGAGTACCCCGAGGGCGATTTTATCGGAATAAACGGCGAAATTCTCGGCAGGCATAAGGGAATTATTTGCTATACTATCGGGCAGCGAAAGGGCTTCGGGCTGTCGTTTCCGCAGCCTATGTACGTTTCGGCGAAAAATCCCGCCGAGAATACCGTGACGCTTGCGCCTGAAAGCGAGCTGTATAAAACGGAGCTTCGCGCGCGGGATTTCAACTGGATTTCGCTTGCAGAGCCGCCGAAAGCGCCAGTCAGAGTATCCGCAAGAACGCGTTATCACGCGAAAGAAGCGGCGGCGAGCGTTTGGACGGAGGAGGACGGGACGGTTGTCGTAAGGTTTGACGAGCCGCAGCGCGCCATCGCTTCGGGACAGGCTGTCGTGCTGTATGACGGGGACGTTGTGGTCGGCGGCGGCACGATAGTGTGATTTTAGTGCCTCCGGCGGCTTAAGACCTTTTTCTGAAGAAAAAGGTCTTAAGAATCTAAAAAGACTTTTT
>DBIU01000029.1 GCA_002304735.1 Ruminococcaceae bacterium UBA794
AGGATAAGGTTCATCAGGTTTCAATCGTTCCGCGCGGCTCTGCGGGCGGCTTTACAATGCACCTTCCCGAAAAGGACAGAAGCTTCGTTTCCAAGACCTATATGGAAGAAGAAATCGTCGTTCTGCTCGGCGGACGCGCGGCTGAAAAGCTTATTCTCGACGATATTTCAACCGGCGCTTCAAACGATATCGAGCGTGCAACGGGCGTTGCGAGAGATATGGTAATGCGCTATGGCTTCTCTGAGAAGCTCGGTCCTATCCTTTACGGCAACGAAAGCCACGAGGTTTTCCTCGGCAGAGATTATTCTCAAGGAAGAAATTACTCCGAGAATGTCGCGAGCGAGATAGACGCGGAAATTCGCGAGCTTATCGAAACAGGCTATGAAAAGGCGAAGGATATCCTTACAAATCACGGCGATATGCTCGAAAAATGCGCGCAGTATCTGCTTAAGCACGAGAAAATCGAAGGCGCTGATTTCTACAAGCTTATGGCGGGCGAAATTAACGTTGACGGCGATAAAATCGACATTTCGGCAGGAACCGAGCCGACCGTTGACCTTGAAAAAACCGAGAAAACCGCTGAAGAAAACACCGATAACGGCGAAAACAAGGAATAACATTAATCCGCTCCGCGAAAAGGCGGGGCGGAATTTTTCGGAGAAGAAAATGATTGAGTACATAGACGAAGCGCCGACTCTTGAAGAATACAAGGAAATGCGCAGAGCAGTTAATTTTATGACGCTGTCGGACAGAATTGCGAGCAATGCGCTCAACAACGCTTTTCACATCACCACCGTCCGCGATAACGGCAGGGCAATCGGTATGATTAGAGTGCTTAGCGACGGGAGCTACGCGAATTTCATCACCGACGTTATGGTTATCCCCGAATATCAGCGCCGCGGTATCGGCAGGGAAATGATGCGAAGGACGATTGATTATATGTACGGCACGCTTGAAAAAGGCGAAACAATCGTACTTTACCTTATGTCCGCTTCGGGCAGAGAGCCGTTTTACAAGCAATTCGGCTTTCGCGAACGTCCAAACGAGGTTTGGGGCGCGGGTATGAGCCAGTGGATTACCAAAAAGTAATGTTAAAACAGGCGTTTTCTCAAAAAACGCTTGTTTTTTTGGCAAAATTATGTTATAATAAAGAGAAAATGATATTTTATCGGAAAAGGAGTGAGATTATGAGCGCAGACCCGAGTGTTTGCCGAAGTATCAGCAGGGTGCTTTTCGCGCTTGTAATCGCGGAAGCTCGCCTGCACGAATAAAAACGGGATTTCGCCCGCAAAAGGAGTGCTGTTATGGTAAAATATTACAGAAGTATTGAGGGAAAAGTCTGCGAGCTTGAATATCGCGAGGAAGGCTGCTGGATTTCGGTTATCAACCCGACCGAAACCGAAATTTCCGATATCGAAGAGGATTTGAATATCGACCGCGATTACATCAGAGCCGCGCTCGACGAGGAGGAAACGTCGCGTATCGAGAGCGACGACGGAGTTACGCTGATTGTCGTTGACTATCCCGTATCCGAACAGGATAACGACCCCGACAAAACGCTTCTCTATTCGACAACGCCTATGGCTATAATTATTACGGACAGGAACGTTATCACAGTAAGCGCAAAGGAAAACGTGGTTATCGATGAAATCGCAAAGGGCGTTGTTAAGGGTATTCACACGAACCTCAAAACCCGCTTTGTTTTCTCGATTTTGCTGAGAATTGCCGCGAGATATCTTCAATATCTGAAGCAGATTGACAAAATATCGAACTATGTCGAGGGAAAAATGTATCTCTCGATGAAGAATAAGGGACTTATTCAGCTTCTCGGGCTTGAAAAGTCGCTCGTTTACTTCTCAACGTCGCTTAAGGCGAACGAGGGCGTTCTCGAAAAGCTTATGCGCGGGCGCTACCTCAAGCTCTACGAGGACGACCAAGACTTGCTTGACGATGTAATTATCGAGGTTAAGCAGGCTATCGAGATGACGGGAATTTACTCGAACATTTTGAGCGGAACTATGGATACGTTCGCTTCAATTATCTCGAACAATCTCAATATCGTGATGAAGCGAATGACCACGATTACAATTATAATCGCGGTTCCGACGATTGTTTTCAGCTTTTACGGAATGAACCTTAACCAAAACGCGGGCGGTCTGCCGATGGCAAACGTGTGGTTTCCGATTGTGCTGAGCGTTGTTTTGTCAATCCTTGTCGGCTTGTTTATAAACTTTATCCAGAAATTCAAGTGACATATTTTTGAAAGGAAAGCTATTGATGAAAACGAACGAAAAACGGTTGTTCTTTACAACAATAGTCGTAACGCTCGCGCTTCTTGCGGGATTTACGGTTTATAATTTCGTTTCGTTTTACAATAATGCTGTCGGGAATGTCGAGGCTGTCGGCGAAAACGCTCTCGCTTATGAAACCGAGCAGCTTACGAGCTATCTGAATAAGGGAATGGACGTTCTCAAGGTGACTTCCATTTCGGTTGAATATATGATTGACGAGGGCAAATCGGCTAAGGATATCGAGAGGTTTCTTGTCGCAGAATCGCAGCGGTATATGGAAGATATTGACGAGAATTTCACGGGAATTTACGGCTGGGTGAAAGGCGAATACGTCGACGGAATAGGCTGGGTTCCCGACGCGGATTATGTCGCGAAAGAGCGCGAATGGTATGTTTCCGCGAAAAAGGGCAAAGGAGAAGCGGTTATTGTTTCGCCTTACGTTGACGCGCAGACGCATACCGTTATGATTTCCGTGAGCAGAATGCTCTCGGACGGCGACTCGGTTATCTCGCTTGATATTGCTCTCAATGAAATTCAAGAACATACAAGTCACCTCGGAATTTATAATTCCGGATATGGCTTTATCGTGGACAGAAGCGGAATGGTCGTCGCTCATCGGAATATCGAGGAGCTTGGAAAAAACTATTATGAAAACAGCGAAATGGCGGGACTTCTGAACGCTGTTTCGGGCGAACATTCGGTTTTTGATTACGTTATCGGCGGGAATAAGTGCAAGGTGTTCACGAACACGGTTATGAATGACCTGCGCGTTGTTCTTGTAATCGAAAACGCAAAGCTTTTTTCCGCTGTCCGCGCAATTTTGATAAGAAATTTAATCCTTTGCTTGGTTATTTTCGGCGCAATTCTCGTATTTAGCGTGTTTATGATGAAGCGGCTTCGCGAAACCACGAAAAACGAGCAGCGTTATCGCGAACAGCTTAAACAGCAAAACTCCGACTTTGTAAAAACAATCGTCAGAATTATCGACGCAAAGGACAGATATACGAACGGTCACTCGCAGAGAGTTGCTAATTATTCGCGCGAGATTGCGCGCAGACTGGGCAAAAACGCGGAAGAACAAATGCAGATTTATTATGCGGGACTGCTTCACGACGTAGGAAAAATCCGCGTTCCGAAGGAAGTTATCAACAAGCCCGGCAGACTGAGCGAAGATGAATTTAAGCAGGTTAAAATTCACACGGTTACGGGTTATTACATACTTAAGGAAATCTACAAGGAAGGTCCTATTCTCAACGCGGCAAGATTTCACCACGAGCGTTATGACGGACGGGGCTATCCTATGGGACTTTCGGGGGAAAATATACCCGAGGTTGCGAGAATAGTCGGGGTTGCGGACGCGTACGACGCAATGGCAAGCGACCGAAGCTACCGAAAAGCGCTTCCGCAGGCTACCGTGCGAAGCGAAATTGAGATGGGACGCTCGGGACAGTTCGACCCGATTATCGCCGACGTGATGCTTGATATGATTGACGACGACAGGGAATACACAATGCGTCAGGCGGACAACAGGGTTAAGACAATTCTTGCGGCAGACGAGCAGATTTTCACGCTGAGAATGATTAACGATATTTTCGGAGAAAACTCGGATTACAATATTATCGGCACTCAGCGCAGGGAAGAGCTGTTTACGCTGATTGAGGAAACAAACGCGGATTTGATTGTGGTGGAAGAAACGCTTCTCGATGATGTAAAAGCGTTTGTGGAGAGTATCCGCGAGAAGTATGATATCCCCGTTGTGCTTTTGGTATCGGATAAAGAGTCGCTTTCGTTTTCGGAGCTTTCCGAGGCGGGAGTTACCGATTTCGTTACAAAGCCGATTTCGTCCTATGTATTTCAGGAGATTATTCACGGTATACTTGATTAATACGTTAAAATCCGTCCTTTCTCGCCAGTCTGGGTAATTAACTTTTTCAACAGACAGTCCGTCCTTTCGAGGGCGGATTTTCTTTGCAAAACTGTTGTGAAAATAGCTAAATTAGAACTATATTTATTGCGCTTTTTGTTTAAGTATACGAAATTGCCGGTTTTTTGAAAAAAAGTTAAAAAAAAGTGTCCGGTTTTGCGTTTTTTTTGAATGTATTATATAGAGGGGAAAATTTTGAGTGAAAGGAGGAAAACAGAAAATAAAATAAGGGGGCTGCGCACTTGCGAAAAAGAATGAAAAATTTGATGAAATATGCTTTTCCGCCAAGCTTTTTCACGGATTTTCGTTCGGTATTAACAAAAAGGACGGGCGGATATGATGATTGATTATAAGGAGGAATTTATTATGAGTGAAAAAGCAAAAACAGTTTTGAAGCGCGTAGGCATTGCGGTGCTTGCGGTTTTGGTCGTTGTGAATACCGTTCTTATGGTTTTCGTAATTGATTATATTCGTACAGAGCAGTCAAAGCCGCTTATTGACGAGAATATGCTTATCCTACAGCAGCGCGTTTCCTGCCTTGAACACGGCGAGAATTATGACGACGTTTTGATTGACTACATAAAAAATCACCCCGACGAGGCTGAAAATTTAATTTACCATCTCAGCGCTGAAAGACGCTCGGAAGTCGAGAAATACATCGCTTGACGTTTTTGGCAGCTTTAGCATAGATTGAGAAAACCGCACGCGCAGATTTTTTGCGTGTGCGGTTATTTTTGTTAATGCAGCGGACGGGCGAAAAACTCGCGGGCATAAAAATCACCCCTAGCGGAAACTAGGGGCGGAAACCAACTGAAATGAAGTGCTTGTGATTGTTACGAAGCATACTGCAAATAATCGCAGTGCGGCATAGTAAATTATGTTGCAAAGAATATCATTTGTCTACAATCAATATGGGAGAGAATTTATGTTGACAGTAAGTGCCATTTTGTGATATAATAACATTGATGCATTTGCTATATGCTATTCTCATAAAAGGAGAACTATCATGCAGGAAAACTATGAATATGCTCAGAAAGGTCTCAGAATACTTCATCCGCTGCTTGCAGGGTTTGTTGGCATGGAAATGAACAACGTATACAAAGCAAAATGGTGGGACGAGGTACTTTACATACTTAATGATCATGCTGAGGAATTGCCTTCATACGGAGACTATGCAAAACTTGTCGATTCGCTTGACATAGCCAACTGTATAAGAGTGATTCTGCGTGAATGGAAGGATATTTTCAAATACGAACTGGACAAAGACGCACAAACCTTGCTGAATGAGCTTATGGGTATAAGAAATACGATAGCGCATATCGGTCAGCAGGATCTTTCTCAGCTTGATACCGAGCGTTATCTTGATACCATGGCGCGGCTGTGCGAGAAAATCAACCGTGAGGGAGCACAGCAGATAAGGGAGCTGTATAACGAAATCAGACACGCTGAAAAGGCAGATGCTGATTCTTCTCTGAGTGGACCTATGCCTATTGAAGAAACCCTGGTTGACGATACAGATATGCGTGAGGGTGCAGTAGAGGACCTCATGACGCTTATACGTACCAATAAGATATACAAGACCAAGCAGACCAGGAAGGTCACCTTCGCCGGAAAGACTGAGCTTTATCCTGTATATCGTGTAAGACTGGACGCAATGTACTACAACGACCAAAATGACCGTATCGCAACATGGATATCCAGATATCGCGCTGAAAACGGCGCAGGCGCTTTAAGCACGCTGAAGAGCCGGGAGTACAACGATGTAATCGAGAACTTCATCTATGAGAGCAATCCTGATTCAATAAAAAGGACGCAGAAAAATATTGCGCTTGTCGGTCAGCAGCAGCCCGGCGTTATTCTCGCAGACGGCAGGATAGTTGACGGAAACAGACGCTATACCTGTCTACGACGAATCCAGCGCGAAAGCGGCGAAAAGCAGTTTTTTGAAACAGTCATCATGAATGCTGACATGAACAGGGACAGAAAGCAGATAAAGCTGCTTGAGCTTGCGATACAGCACGGCGAGGAGAAAAAGGTCGATTACGACATGATAGATTATGCAATCGGCACATACCGCGATGTTGTAGTCACCAAGCTGCTGACCGCAGAGGAATATGCGGCAAGCACAAATGAATCCGTTGCTGATGTAAGAAAAAGGATCGAAACCGCCGGGCTTATCAGCGAGTTTCTGGAATATGTTAAGCTGCCCGGGCAGTATCATGTCGCAAGGGATTATCAGGTTTACAGCCTGTTCTTTGAAATGCTTCCGCTTCTTTCAAAAATGAGTGGCACGGAAAAAGAACTACTTAAAAAGATAGCGTTCAACAATGTTCTGTTAAAGGCAGTCCCCGACCAGCGTATTTTTGTCCGTGATATAAAGAAGCTGGCTAAGAATGATTTGTCCGATGATTTTTTTAGCGAACAGGATAATATTAATAAGCAAGTGACGGAAAAATTCAGCGGTGTTATCCCTTCCGGAAAGGCTGATCTGGATAAGTTTGCAGAGGATTGCAGCGAGCTTGCGGATGATATCCTGTGCAATATGGAACGTGCGCTTATCCGCACCAGAACGCAGCAGCTTGTCAACAGACCGAGCGAGAATGTGTTAAAATGTAAGACTCTGCTTACCGATATTGACCCGAGGCTGTTCAATAAGTTGGAGGAAGAAGAAAAACAGTCCCTTATTGCCGAACTTGAGGAATTGTCCAGAATAGCGGACAGCTTCAGAAAAATGCTGTTAGGATAGTGAATATCATGAATTTAAAAAGTCTTTCCATTGAAGGTTCCGGATTGTCTGTCCGTTCAAAAAACGCACTCCACCGTGCGGGCGTGCACACTGTCGCAGATATGCTCGGATACACCAGCGATTCTCTTTCGCAGATCAATAATCTTGGCGCAAAATCTATTACTGAAATACTTGAAAAGATAGAGTATTATAATCAGCAGATAAGCTTGAATGCCGAAAATGAAAAGGAGGGATTCAGAAAAGCGGTCTGTGGATTATTGGCGGCGAACAGGATAAGCATTGACGCACTGGAGTTGCTTCCTGCGAGAGCGTACAATCATCTGCTGCTCAACGGATACGACCTGCTTGAAAAGGTGATATTTCTGTCCAAAGACGAACTTATGCAGATCCACGGAATGGACGAGGACTCCGCAGATATTATCATAAGATCCTGTAAGAGGTATCTCCGTGCAAATCAGGAAGCCATTTCGAAATACGCCGCGCAGCAGAAGGATATCGAGCGGAGAAAAAACATGTCGCCCCGGGAACTTATCGCCGATGAAATGTACCGCAGTACTATTCTGACATATGTCAGAGCTAATGATGTTGCAGTGACTGCAATGGGGCTTTCAAACCGCTCAGTCAATCAGCTCACGGCGAACGGTTACAATTCAATGAGCGATATCATATTTTTTTCGCAGAGTGATTTAATGAATATCCCTAAACTCGGCTCCGGTTCCATAAAGGAAATCGCCGATGTGATTTCACGGTATATTTCCACGCACGGTGACAGAATCAAGCTGTATGTTAACGGTGATACAGGCGCTGCACTTAACGAAGAAGCAATAAAGGACACCATTGCCGGTATATTTGATAATATTGGCTTTGAAGGACTAAGTGTGAACGAGCTTATTGCCCGGCTCGCCATGCCTGTTGATATCCCTCAGGATATGGTCAAAAGAATACTTGGCAAGTTGGTCGCAGACGGCACTCTTGAATATGTCGATTATCGCTGTTATAGGGTCTATCCCAGGTTCATCGACCATATCCCTGCCTGCAGTGCGGCAGAAGAACGCGAAAAAGATGCTGTAGCCATGAGGCTTGAGGGAAAAACTCTTGAAGAGATAGGTAATAAGTATGATGTCACAAGGGAACGGGTGCGGCAGTTAGTATCAAAGGGAGCAAGGAAGATAAGGGATCGCTATTTATCCCAAACTGGTCTTGCCCTGTTTGACGAGGATTATTACAGGTACCTTTTTGAAACCTACAACTTCGACTGCAAGGACTGCTCCCAGTGGTTCGGAGTTCCGCCGTATGTCTGGAATTACTTTGAACTTTTCGACATCAAACAGGGGAAAAAGCCTCTGGAAGAAGCGGTCCGGGACATCCAGACCCTTGACGCAGGAATGCGTCTGCGAATAAAGAACTACATCAACAGAAACCGCATATACATTGACGGCAGATGGGTCGAGAAACAGCGCTCCGAACTGGAACCGATAATCATAAAGAAATACTGCACAGAAGATGTAAGCTTTTTGGAGTTCGTTAACATTTTCAACGGTTTTCTCGAAAGAGAGGGAATTCCTTTTGATAAGAAGCTGTATTATACAAATGAAGTGCTTGGAACCCGAAAAAACAGGCTTCCTGACAGTCGTTTTCTCCTGTGGAAACAAGGTGAGAAATTCCGCTATTATGACATTGACGGACAGGATTATACCGAACTTCTTGAGGTGCTTAATCTAGAATCCTTCAATGATGTGGAGATATCTGCAGTCAAATTCGTTGAAAGCTATCCCGACCAAATGACAAAATACGATATCCGTGACGGATACGAGCTTCATAATCTTTTGAAGAAAGTCATAGGCAAGGACGAAAAATCAGCGTATCATGGAATCGTTTTTTCAAAAATGCCTAACATTCGTTTTGGTACGCCTGATCGTGACAGAGCAATGTATGAGATAATGGCGGAGAATTCTCCCATAAGTCTGAATGACCTTTGTGCCGTGATTCATAAGGAATACGGCTATGATATGAAGATAATCCCTAATTATCTTATTCCTATCATGGATTATTGCAGTTCCGGTATTTTCCGAAAAGATCACAAGAAGATGAGCGAGGAAAATATGAATGCGCTCAGCACGGCGCTCACCGATGATTTTTATTTTTTTGATGAAGTTAAAGACGTGTACAGAAAGCTTTTCCCGTACGCCGACATAGAGGAGGTAAATTCGTTCAACCTGAAGCAGATGGGCTTCCTTGTAAATTCAAATTATGTGGTTCAGCATTTCAATTCAGCAGAAGCATATTTTGCCGATCTCTTCGGGCGTGAGGACATATTCGATTATGCGCCGCTGAGAGAACGGTACTCCAGTATCGTGTTATTTTATCAGGTGTATATTGATTTAAGAAGAAGTCTGGATATAATTGAATATCAGCCGGATCATTACATAAACTTCCGTAAGCTGAAACGTGCGGGTATAAGCAAGAATATGCTCAGGGATTTCTGTGATCAGGTGTATGATTTTGTGGAGGAAGGTTCATTTTTCAGTATTCAGTCTATTAGGAGATTCGGTTTTGAATCAGAACTGTTTGATGAAATCGGGCTGGACGATTATTTCTTTGCGAATCTCCTGCTGTCTGATGAGAGATTTTCTTGGCAGAAAATGCTTGGTACAATGATATTGTATAAGGGGCAGACCGATCTTATGCTGAAGGATTTCGTTTCCGACATCATCAGGCGTTGCCACAAGATAGATATTTACGAGCTTGATACATTGCTGCGTGAACAGTATGGCTGTACCAGTTTGGATAAATATGATATCATATTAAAGACAAGGGATTCCGGCGTGTTCTACGACAACGAGCTCCAGAAATTCTATTCAGATCAGGAAGAATACTATCGTGAGATAGATGAAAATGGGGGTGTCTGATTATGGAAGACGATGGGCTGAACCTGCTGATAAACGAGCTCAACAAGCTACATCACAGGTTCGAATTATCGCAAACCGTCACACCGGAGTATTTCGAGCCCGGTATGATGGAATACCTCGATAAAAGTGATGGAACGTATGACTCACAGACCGGTGAGATAATGATACGGTTTGAAGCCAAGGGTACACGTTATGACGGCAGAACCGAGGTCATTGAGAAAATGAAATCCGGAGATATGATAACTGTACTGCGTGACAGAGAAAATCCCTACAACTCAAATAACTTTACGATGGTGAACGAGAAAGGCAGTAATGTCGGCAATATGCCGATGGAGCTCTGCAATGCAATAGCGCCGCTTTACGACAGCGGAGGTCTCGTTTTTGAGAATGCATTTGCCAGTTTTGTTGACCCTATCACGCAGCGAAGCCGACATGCGAAGCAGGCTATGCTGTTTGTTGAGCTTCATTGCAGGTTATATCTGTAACAGGTTCACAAGCAGTTTTGACGAGGCGATCCGATGAAGGGATAAGCGCACAGATGCCCATTTGTGCTTTATTTAATTATGTACAAGCTGCATAAATTAAATCAAGAAAATTTGTGCGGCAGGGGTTTACGTCCACTTACGTGTCAAAAATATCTGTGAACCGCGAATCCTGTTTTTCAAATGATTTATGCCCGCAAGTGGCTCTGTAAAGCCGTTTGCGGGCATAATATCTATTTGGTCACATTAAGTTGGTCGGGGTGACAGGATTCGA
>DBIU01000039.1 GCA_002304735.1 Ruminococcaceae bacterium UBA794
AAATGTAGGCGCTTTTTCTATACCCAAAGCTGCGCCGCGGCGGCGATAAATCCGCGCAAAAGACCTGCTTGCGACAAGAAAAGCGCCCCGAAATCTCGGAGCGCTTGTGATTATTTGCTGTTAACCGAAGCGGAAATTTCTTCCATTTCTTCTTTCATTTCTTCCTCGACGTCCTTTGCGTGTTCCGCTTGGATTACGGGGTCGTATGAGAGCATAGGCTCAATATCCTTGTGCTTAATCCGCCTGTCAACGTAGTTTTTCGTGAGCTTGATAACCACGGGCAGACACGCGATTACGCCGATAAGGTTCGGAATCATCATCAAGCCGTTGAACGTATCCGAGATATCCCAAGCGAGCGAAGATGTCATCAGCGCGCCGGAAATAATCATCAGCACGAAGAATACCTTGTAGAACTTCGCCGCCTTTACGCCGAAAAGATACTCGAAAGCCTTTGAGCCATAGTGCGACCAGCCGACAACCGTCGTGAACGCAAAGAGCAGAATTGCAATCGAAACGAAAATTCCTCCCGCAGGACCGAAAACGTTTGAGAACGCGTCCGCGACAAGCGTTGCGTCGCCGCCCTCGGCAACGTTTACGGCGCCCGTTTCAAGGTCGATTTTTCCCGATGAAAGAACGACAATCGCGGTCATCGTGCAGACGACGAACGTATCCGCAAATACCTCGAAAATGCCCCACATACCCTGCTTAACAGGCTCTCTTACGTTTGAAGCGGAGTGAACCATAACGGACGAGCCAAGACCCGCCTCGTTTGAGAACACGCCTCTCTTGAAGCCCTGAACCATCGTTTTGATGAGAACGCCCGCGCCGCCGCCGATAACCGCCGCAGGCGTGAACGCGAACTTGAAGATAGCCGCGAACATCGCGCCGATTTTGTCGATATGTACGCAGAAAACGACAAGACAGCCGATTACATACGCAATCGCCATAAACGGAACGACCTTTTCCGCGAAAGCCGCAATTCTCTTAAGACCGCCGAGGATAATCAGCCCGCCGACAATCATAAGCGCACCGCCGATGATAACGGAGGTCCACTTAACGTCGCCGAACGCATAGCCGAGGTCGACGTTTTGGAAGAACGCGTTGTCCATATTGATAACGATTTTGTTAATCTGACCCATATTTCCGATGCCGAACGAAGCGAGAATAGCGCAGATGCAGAACAGAACCGCGAGAACGCGTCCTACCCACTTGCAGCCCTTGTATCCGCCAAGACCGTCGCGGAGATAGTACATCGGACCGCCGCTCCATTCGCCTTCTTTATTCTTGCGGCGGAAGTAAAGACCGAGGATATTTTCGGAATAGTTCGTCATCATTCCGAAGAAAGCCGCCGTCCACATCCAGAAAACCGCGCCCGGACCGCCTATGCAGATTGCGGAAGCGACGCCCGCGATATTTCCCGTGCCGATAGTCGCGGCAAGCGCCGTGCAAAGCGCCTGAAACTGCGAAACCGAGCCTTCTTCCTTGTTCTTGCGAACCTTGCTCTTGCGCGAGAACATACCGCCGATTGTCCTCATCCACCATTCCTTTATGTGGACAACCTGAAAGAACTTTGTGCAGATTGTGAGAAGAACTCCTGCACCGAGAAGCAGAACAAGACCGAGTTTAACCCAAGCGAAATCGTTTATCGCGCTGTTGATTTCGGTGAGCTTTTCAACAAATCCTGTTTCAGCCGCCTCTGAAATTAAGCCAAAAACGCCCATTTTTTCACTCCTAATACCAAAATATTTGCCTCAACTGACAATTTGACAACTTATTATAACATATTTATCCGACAATTTCAACCCTTTTTGCAATTTTTCTTTCAAGAAATTTCATTTTTTGATGATTGACAACATCGTTTTTTTGTTGTAAAATAAATTTATGACAGTATTCGGAGGAGAAGAAAATGAACCTTGTTGTGACAAATTCGCAGATGAAGGCGGCTGAAAAGCGCTGCGACGAGCGGTATATTTCGTTCTCGCAGATGATGAAAAACGCGGGAAACGCGGCTGCAAAGCGGATTATTTCGCTTTGCGGCGGGAGAAAGCGCGCTGTTGTGCTGTGCGGCAGCGGAAACAACGGCGGCGACGGCTTTGTAATCGCGCGAAAGCTGATTGAAAGCGGGCTTGACGTGCTTGTCGTTTTGGCGAACGGCGAGCCGAAAACCGAGATTTCGCGGGAATATTTCGCGCTTCTGCCGCGTGAAAACGTTGTTTTCGCCGACGACGAACGCGCGAAAGCGGCGCTTGCGGGCGCGGAAATCTGCGTTGACTGCATATTCGGAACGGGATTTCACGGCGAATTGCCCGAAAAAATCGCCGCGCTTATCGCAAACGTGAACGAAAGTGCGCTGAAAATCGCGGTTGACGTGCCGACGGGGGTTAATTCCGATACCGGCGAGTTTGACGAGCGCTGCTTCCGCCCCGACAGAACGCTTGTGATAGCGGCGATGAAGCGCGGTTTGATAAGCCCCGCGTGCGTTGACGTTATCGGGGAAACGGAGCTTTTGGATATCGGTATTCCCGCCGATTGTTACGAGGAATATTCGGCGGTTTTGTCCGATGAAAGCGCGGCGCGGGTTATCCCAAAGCGGCTTCCCTCCGCGAACAAAGGCACTTTCGGCAGACTGCTGAATATCGCGGGAAGCCTTTGTTACAGCGGCGCGGCGGCGATGTCCACGAAAGCGGCGCTCAGGACGGGCGCGGGACTTTGCACGCTTGCGGCGCCCGTTTCCGTCGTGAAAATACTCGGCGCGTCAGTCCACGAAACGACTTATCTTCCGCTTCCCGAAACGGCTGACGGGTTTGTCGGGGAGAACGCTTCGGAGAAAATCGCGGAAATTCTGCCGAGAATGAGCGCCGTGTGCGTCGGCTGCGGACTTGGAAACTCGGAAAACACGCGGATTTTGACGGAATTTGTCTTGAAAAATGCAGATTGTCCCGTGATTTTGGACGCGGACGGAATAAATTCGATTTGCGGGAATATAAATGTTCTCAGGGAGCGGACGAGCGCGGGGAGAATTACGGTTCTCACGCCGCACCCGCTTGAGTTTTCGCGGCTTTGCGGGCTTTCTGTCGCCGAAATTCAGCGCGACAGGATAAAGTCGGCGAGCGATTTTTCGCGGGAAACGGGCGCGGTTGTGCTGCTGAAAGGCGCGTTCACCGTGATAGCGGACGGAAGCTCGGTTTACGTCAATCCAACGGGCTGCGCGGCGCTCGCGAAAGGCGGCAGCGGCGATGTTCTCGCGGGAATAACGGCGGCGCTGATTTGTCAGGGCGTGAGCGCGGCGAAGGCTGCGGCGGGCGCGGCGTACATTCACGGCAGGGCGGCTGAGCGGCTTTGCGGAAAAATGCCGCCGAACGCGATTCTCGCGACAGATTTGATTGACGCGCTGTATACGCTGGAATAAAGTCGGCGGGCGCTTTTCGCGGGAAACGGCTCTGTTCACTCCCAAACAATGCTACTGCACATTTTGACGGAGGAATATATGAACAGATTTGTGAAATTTGCGGCAATTCCGCTTCTTGCGGCGGCGCTTTCGGGGTGTTCGGGAACGCTTCCGTTTACGGGAAAGAACCCCGATTTCAGCGTGAACAAAAGCTTCTGCGCCGAGATAAAGAGCGGGAAGCTTGAGGCTTCCGCGGACGTAACGCGCGGCGAGGACGGCTGGGAATTTGCGTTTACCGCGCCGAAAACGCTTTGCGGGGTGGTTGTGAAGCTCGGGGAAAAGGGCGTGAGCGCAAATCTCGGGTCGCTTTCGCTTTCGGTTGCGGACAGCGCGGATTACGCGCTTTATCCCGAGATTATCGCGGAAACGATTGACGCGCTCGATAAAATTCCCGCGGAGAAGATGTCGTCCACGGAGGGCGTTTTGACCGTGGAAACCGAGTTTGAGGGCAGCAGAACGACCGTTTCGGCGGACGAGCGCACGGGAAAGCTGATTTCGCTGAAATGCCCGTCCTACAAGCTCTCGGTGAACTTCACGGAAGCGGCGAAGCCCGAAGTCCCGCAAAGCTCGTCGGAGGCTTCGTCGACCTCGACAGAGTATTTGCAGTGAGCGGAGCGGTCAAACGGAGCTCGTGTAATAAGAAACGGGAGAATTTTTGGTTCTCCCGTTTGTTTTTGCATTTCGTTCACTTCTGTTCTGCAATATGCCGCTTTGCCCATTGCCACGCTCGGCGAGAGCGGCG
>DBIU01000098.1:0-10901 GCA_002304735.1 Ruminococcaceae bacterium UBA794
TCCGCAATCGGGTCGGAGAACGGTATCCCAATCTCAATCAAATCCGCGCCCGCGCGAACCGCCGCCATAATGTTGTCGAAAGACGCGTCAAAAGTGGGGTCGCCCGCCGTCAGAAAGCCGATAAAAGCCTTTTTATCCGCAAATGCACTTTCAATTCTGTTCATCATTTTACCTCCTTATTCGTGCAGGTCAATTCCGCGATATCGCGCTATTGCCGCAACGTCCTTGTCGCCTCTGCCCGAAAGGCAGCAGATTATGATATCGTCCTTATTCATCTTCGGAGCAATCTTCATCAGATGAGCAACCGCGTGCGCGCTTTCAATCGCGCAGATGATGCCCTCTGTTCTCGCGATATATTCAAATGCCGCGACAGCCTCGCCGTCGGTTACGGGAACGTACTCCGCTCTGCCTATCGAGTGAAGATAAGCGTGTTCGGGACCTATTCCGGGGTAGTCAAGACCCGCGGAAATCGAGTAGACGGGCGCAATCTGACCGTATTCGTTCTGACAGAAAAGCGACTTCATTCCGTGGAACACGCCGAGGCTGCCGGTTGCGATTGTCGCGGCGGTTTCGCCCGTGTGAACGCCGCGCCCAGCCGCTTCGCAGCCGATTAAGCGGACGTCCTTGTCGTCAATGAAGTTGTAGAACATACCCATAGCGTTCGAGCCGCCGCCGACGCAAGCCATAACGGCGGTCGGGAGCTTGCCCTCAAGCTCGAGAATTTGCTCGCGGGCTTCGCGCGAAATAACGCTCTGGAAGTCGCGGACCATCATCGGAAACGGGTGCGGGCCCATAACCGAGCCGAGAACGTAAAGCGTGTCGTCAACGCGTCCCGCCCAATCGCGCATAGCCTCGTTAACCGCGTCCTTAAGCGTCATCGTGCCTGTCGTGACGGGGTGAACCTTTGCGCCGAGAAGCTCCATTCGGTACACGTTAAGCGCCTGCCGAACGGTATCCTCCTTGCCCATAAAAATCTCACATTCAAGGTCCATAAGCGCCGCTGCGGTTGCCGCCGCAACGCCGTGCTGACCCGCTCCGGTTTCGGCGATAATGCGCTTTTTGCCCATTTTTTTCGCAAGCAGGCATTGTCCGAGAACGTTGTTTATTTTGTGAGAGCCGGTATGGTTCAAATCCTCGCGCTTGAAGTAGATTTTCGCGCCGCCGAGGTCTTTCGTCATTTTTTCCGCGAAATAGAGCAGAGAAGGTCTGTTCGCGTATTCGCGGTTGAGTTTGTCGAGTTCCGCGATAAAATCGGGGTCCTTCGAGTAATGCTCATAGGCTTTTTCAAGCTTGTGAATTTCGCTCATCAGCGTTTCGGGAACGTACTGACCGCCAAATTCTCCGTATCTTCCGTTGTTCATTGTTATATCTCCTTTGTGCAATATTTGACTATGCGTAATTTCAATTTCAGAGCGTTTTCGCGATTCTCGAATTACTTTGCGGTGAAAACTGTTTTCAATAACCGAAAATCGCGCGAAACCCGCGTTTTTGCAGTGTTTTGCAGCTCGGACAAGCCGTTTTTGCAGCAAATTGCAGCGATTTCAGAGCATTTTCGCGATTCTGACTGCCGCAAGAATTTTATCGCGGTCCTTTTGCCCGTCCGTTTCAACGCCGCCCGAAATATCCGCGCCGAACGGCTTAAACTCGGCGAGCGCGGGAATTGCTTCGGGGGTTATCCCGCCTGCGATGAAGAACGGCGCTTCGATTTCCTCGGGACGGATTAGCGCGTGGTCGAACGGTTTTCCCGAGCCTTTTCCGCTGTCGAGAAGAAGAAAGTCCGCGCCGAGCGCTTCGATTTTGCTGCCATTTGGCTTAACGGCGCGGATTATCGGCAGCGGCACGCGCTTTTTCAGCGCTTTGATATAATCGGCGGTTTCGTTCCCGTGAAGCTGAACAATGTCGATTATACCGCGGCTCGCGGCTTCTTCGATGTACTCGATATCCGCGTTCACAAAAACGCCGACAGCTTGAATTTCCGATGAAAGCCGTTTCGCAAGCAATTCCGCTTCATCAAGCGAAATATTTCGATGACTTTTCGGGAAATTCAGCACAAATCCCGCGTAATCGGGCTTCGCTTCGTTCACAAAATCAATCGCGCTTTCCGTGAACAGCCCGCAAATTTTTATCTTCACAGCGCACCTCGATTTCCCCGAAAAACGGCTCTGTTAAGCGAAATATTTCGATGACTTTTCGGGAAATTCAGCACAAATCCCGCGTAATCGGGCTTCGCTTCGTTCACGAAATCAACCGCGCTTTCCGTGAACAGCCCGCAAATTTTTATCTTCATCAAAATCCCCGCAATTCCCGCAGCGCCGCCGCTTTGTCTGCCGCGCGCATCAGCGTTTCTCCGACAAGCGCCGCGTCGGCTCCGATTTCTCGCAGCCTTTGCACGTCCTCGGCGGTCTTTATCCCGCTTTCCGCAACGAAAATCCTGTCCTCGGGAACGAGCTTCCGCAGCCTTGCGCTTTTCCCGAAATCAACCGAAAAATCCCGCAAATCGCGGTTATTAACGCCGATTATCCTTGCGCCGACCGAAACCGCCGTCTTTATTTCGTCCTCGCCGCGGCACTCCACAAGCGCCGATAAACCAAGTCCCCGCGCTATTTCGAGATACTCGCGCAGCTTCTTTTCCGTCAAAATCGACGATATCAGCAGCACCGCCGACGCGCCCAGAATTTTCGCTTCGTATATCATATATTCCGAAACCGTGAAATCCTTTCGCAGAACGGGTATTTTCACGTCCGAGCTGATGTCGCGCAAAATCGCGTCGCTTCCCTTGAACCAAAACGGTTCCGTTAAACACGAAATCGCCGCAGCGCCCGCGTTTTCATAGTCCCGCGCAATCTCGCGGTAAGGAAAATTTTCAGCGATTATCCCCTTTGACGGCGAAGCGCGCTTTACCTCGCAGATAAACGATATTTCGCCGCCCGAAAGCGCTTTTTCAAACGGAAAATCCGCGCTTTTCGGAAGCTTTTCCGCGCTGTCGCGAACCTCGGAAAGCGGGATTTCTTTCGCTTTTTCGGTTATCCGCTCAAGCGTTTTTTTCGCTATTTTTTCAAGAATATTCATCTTAATCCTCTCCGAGAAAATTTCTCATCATCGCCTCGCCGTTCTCCGTGAGAATACTTTCGGGGTGAAACTGAACGCCGAATATCGGGTATTTTTCGTGTTCCACAGCCATAATCTCGCCGTCGTCCGTTCTCGCCGTTACCTTCAGGCAGGACGGAAATCCCGCTTCCGCCGCCGCGAGCGAATGATACCGCGCAACCTCGAATTTTTCGCTTAAACCTTTGAACAGCGCGCTTTGCGTATCGGCGGTTATCGCGGATTTTTTTCCGTGCATAAGCCGCTTTGCGTGGACGATTTTCGCGCCGAACGCTTCGCAGATTGCCTGATGTCCAAGACATACGCCCAAAATCGGGATTTTTCCCTCGGATTTCACGACAAGCTCCTCGCAAATTCCCGCGTCGCGGGGCTTTCCGGGACCGGGGCTGATTATGATATGCGAGAGCGGAAGCGAAAGTATCTCCTCCACGGTCGTTTCGTTGTTGCGAATTACCCTTATATCGGGATTTATCGCGCCTACAAGCTGATAAAGATTGTAGGAAAAGCTGTCGAAATTGTCAATAAGCAAAATCATCTCGTTCACACCTCATTTCGCCGCTTTAAGCGCTTCAACAACCGCTTTCGCCTTGTTTATGCACTCCTCAAATTCCTTTTCGGGAACGGAATCCGCGACTATTCCCGCGCCGCTTCTCACGAACACTCTGCCGTTTTTCTTGAAGCAGAGCCTTATCGCAATCGCGGTATCGAGATTGCCGCTGAAATCAATATAGCCGACCGCTCCGCCGTATATCCCGCGCTTGTTGTTTTCAAGCTCGTTTATTATCTCGCAGGCGCGTATTTTCGGCGCTCCCGAAAGCGTTCCCGCAGGAAGAACCGCGCCCACCGCGTCGAGCGCCGAGAAGTCCTCCGCAATCTCGCCGCGTACCGTCGAGCCGATATGCATAACGTGCGAAAAACGCTCAATTGACATATATTTCTCGACCGCGACCGTCCCGAATTTCGAGATTTTTCCGATATCGTTTCTTCCGAGGTCAACGAGCATATTATGCTCCGAAAGCTCCTTTTCATCGCTCAAAAGCTCGCGCTCGAGGAGCTTGTCCTCCTCGGCGGTTTTGCCGCGCTTTCGCGTTCCCGCAAGCGGAAACGTGTGCAGAACGCCGTTTTCAAGCTTCACAAGCGTTTCCGGCGAAGCCCCCGCGACCTCCATATCCGAGCTTGAAAAATAGAACATATACGGCGAGGGATTTGTCGTTCTAAGCACGCGGTAAGCGCCGAGCAGACTGCCCTTGAACTCCGCGTCAAGCCTGTTCGACAGCACGACCTGAAATATATCGCCCTCGTAAATATGCGCTTTCGCTTTCTCGACCATTTCGCAATAGCGCTCCTTGTCGAAAAGCGGCTTGAACTCGCCGACAAGCTCGCATTTTTCCTCGGGAACGGCTTCCTCCGAGCGCAGAATTTTCTCCATATCGTCAAGCTCGCGCTGCGCTCTTTGGTATTCCGCGGCGAGATTTGCCGTTTTTACGTTTACAATCAGCATTATCTTCTGTCTGATATTATCGAACGCGATTACCTTGTCGAACAGCATAAGGTCAACGTCGCGGAAATGCTCCTCGTCTTTCGCGTCAAGCCGCAGCGACGGCTCGGCGTACTTAATGTAATCGTATCCGAAATACCCCACAAGTCCGCCCGTAAAGCTCGGAAAGCCCTCGAGCCGCGGCGCGCGGTACTCCCGCATAAGCTCCTTTATCCGCGCGGCGGGGTTTTGCTCCTTGAATTGCTCGGTTTTCCCCGTTTTCATTTCCTTTATGCTCATCACGCCGTCAAGGCAGGTTATCTCAAGCTTCGGGTCGTATCCCAGAAACGTGTAGCGTCCCCACTTTTCCTGATTTTCCACGCTCTCCAGTATGAAAACGTGCGAACTCGCCTTTTTCAGCTTCCTAAGCGCCGCCACGGGCGTTATGATGTCCGCGAAAAGCTCCCGCGCAACCGGTATCACCGTGTACTCCGAAAGCGCCTTTGCTTCCTTTTCCGACGGATAAATCTTCCTCTCAGCTTCCATTTTCCTGCCTCCTTAACATTCAAACGCATACAAAAAACCGCCCTTTTACAGAATTTTACAATTCTGCCTTAAGGACGGTTAAAATTTCCGTGTTGCCACCTTAATTCGCCGAAAAATCACTCCTCCGGCGCACTCCACAGGTACTATCATACCCTTGCGGTTAACGCCCGCCTGCGTCTTGGGATACTCGCATACGCTTTCCCCCTCGCCCTCGATGGTCCATTTATGAAAGCTGACCAAAGTTCCCCTAAAGTCGCTCCCGAAGCCCTGCGTTCTGCGGTATTCCCAGCGTCAACCGCTCTCTGTGAGTGCACAAGCAGCGTTATCTCCACCTCATCGGTTTATCGGCATATTCAATTAATGCAATTCTACCACGCTTTCTCTCTCTTGTCAAGGGCTTTTGCTGTTTTTCATCTTTCAGCGCCTATATTTTATCTATTTTCAACAAAACTCCGCACACTTTTTCGTCAAACAGATTAAATTTGCACAAAAATATTATCTTTTATTTTATATAGTATGCAGAATGTACAAAAAATCAAGCTTTGTTTTTACGCGTTTGTTATTTTACGGTGCAAAAAAGTGTAAAAAATAGTTGAAATCCTGTGTGAAATAGTGTATAATGATTATGGACCTCTATGGGGTGATGGGCTATCTATGCCCAAAAGACGGATTTTATCGGCTATATTATAAATATGTATAAAGCGAGGTACAGTATGGCTTTATTCGACACCACCGCCTTCCGCATCATCGAGCAGGGAATGACCGTTATGTGGAACAGGCAGCAAATCATTTCGCAAAATATCGTAAATCAGGATACCCCCGACTATAACTGCAAGTATCTTGATTTCGGCGGTATCTTAAAGGACAAAATCCGCGCGGACGGCTCGATTAAGAAGGAACTTAACATCTCCCAGCGCCTTATTGTCGATACCTACACAAACGACCAAGCCGACGGCAACAACGTCGATATGGACGTGCAGAGCGCAGAAGCCGCCAAAACCGCTTACTGGCTCGATTCGCTCATCAATCAGATGAACGGCAATTTCACGCGCATCAGAAGCGCTATCGTTACCAAATAAGGAGTAAATTATGGCTTTTTTAAGTTCGCTTAATATCCCGCTTTCGGGTATGACCGCGCAGAGGTTTCGCTTCGACATAATTTCGCAGAATATCGCGAACGCGGACGACTACGCGACTAATCCCGAGGACGTTTACTGCCGCCAGATGACGGTTTTCGCCGAGGACAGAAGCTTCAAAAAGCTGCTTCGCGTTAACCTTGAAAGCGGCGAACCGGAATTTCGCAGGTTTAACTACGTTCAGCTTCAAGGCGTTCAGGCGACGCAGGTCGTCGACGACCCCACGCCGCCCACGCCCGTTTACAGCCCCGATAATCCGCTTGCCGACGAAAACGGCTACATTTACGAGTCGAACGTAAACGTTGTCGTGGAGCAGACGGACGCTATCGCCGCCGTTAACTCCTACAACGCGAACAAGGAAATTTTCGAGCTTATGAAGTCGATGACTTCTGCGGCTCTTAATATCGGCAAGGGCTAAGATGGCGACACAGCACAAGATAAATCAAGTTTGAGAGGTACATATTATGTCGGTTTATTCTATAAGCCCTATGTTCGGGCTTAATTCGCTTGAAAATCTTCAGCCGCTCGAGCGTATGGACAAAATGCTCCCGATGGGCGCGACGAGCGTTCCCGTCGTTAACACGGACGAAGCGAGCTTTCTCGATATCTTCAGAGGGCTTGTCACAAACGTTATCGAAACGAACGAGCAGGTTGACAAGGACGCTATCGACCTTATGCTCGGAAATCTCGACAATATCGCCGAAATGCAGGCGAATATCGAAAAGGCGAACACCGCCGTCGATGTTCTCGTTACCGTCAAGAACGAGGTTTTGAGCGCTTATAACACAATCATTAATATGCAGGTTTGATTTTTAATATATTTTTAGAATTTGTTTCCCAGAGGTTTTATTAAATGAACGAAAAAGTCAAAAACATTACCGTTAAGATAAAGGAAAAATGGACGGGCTTTTCTAAGGCAATCAAGATTATGATAATCGCAATTCCCGTGGCAATTATCGCGATTATCGTCGTTCTTTCCATTATTCTCAGCCATAAGGACAGGGGAGTTCTCTTTTCGGGGCTTACGACAGCCGAAGCGGGCGAAATCGTTACCGCGATAAATTCGCTCGGAGTTACGGACGTTACGCTTAGGGATAACGGCGATATCGTCGTTCCCGCCGAGAACATCGACAGCCTGCGTATGCAGCTATCCGTTCAGGGCTATCCGAAAAACGCGAAGAACTATAATATCTGGAACGACGGCGTTAATCTGTGGTCAACGGATACCGACAAGCGCGAGCTTCAGCGCCAGCAGCGCGAAACCAACATCGCCGCTACGCTTCGTATGCTCGAGCCCGTCACGTCCGCTACCGTAACGCTTGATATTCCCAAAACGCGCGATTACGTTATCACCGATACAAAGGAAGTTCCGCGCTGCTCCGTGCTTCTCAAGCTCAGAAGCGACGACGAGCTTACAAACGCGGAGGTAAGAGGTATTTTCCGCCTCGTTGAAACGAGCGTCGAGAACCTCACTATCGACAATATTTCCGTTACCGATACGCTCGGACGTTCTTATATGTGGATTTCCGAGGAGGAGGAGCTTAACGGTCAGAAGGACCTCTCCGGCGTTCCCGTTGCGAGAAAGCGCCTTCAGTTCCTCTCCGAGCTTCAGAACGCTATCACGGGCGAGCTTCGCGATTCCCTCGCGACCGTTTACGGCGAGAAGAATTACACCGTTAACGTTTCCGCGACGCTTAATTATGACGCGAAAAGGGTTGAATCGACCGAGTATGTTCCCGTTGACGGGACGAACACGGGCGTTCTCGACCACGACCAGCACGTTATCGCGTACGAGGGGCTTGATACCTCGGGAAACGTTATCGGAACGACTCCGAACGCGGATTTGTCGCCCGATTACCCCACTATCGAGGGGTTGGTTGACGGTCAGGATTATTATTACAGAAAAGACGAAAATCAATATGATGTAACCAACATCAAGACCACTATCGAAAAGGACGGCTACAACATCGACAGGCTCACGGTAGGCGTTGCTATCAACCGCACGAACCTCACGGACGGCGAGCGCGACCAAATCCGCGAGTGGGTTGCGGCGGCGGCGGGTACGGATATCGCGAACGTTGCCGTTCACAACGAGGCTTTCGCTCTCACCACAAACAACGGCACGACTGTCGGCGACGGCTCGCTCGGCATTTACACGCGCCCCGTCGATACGTTCAGAAATACGCTGCTTTTCGTTGTTATCGGGCTTGGCGTGCTGCTCGTGCTTTTGCTTATCGCTTCGCTTTTCGTAAGCAAGAGCAGAAAGCGCAAAATCCGCCACAGACAGGAGCTTGCTCTCGCGGCGGCTCAGGCTTCGAGCGGCGACAACGGCTATTCAGCAAACGCGCAGACCGGCTCCGAATCTCCGCAGGAGGTCGATTTCAATATCGCAAGCCTTACGGAGGAAGCGGGCAAGGATTCCCGCGAAACTATTCTCAAGCGCGAAATCGCGGAATTTGCTCATACAAATCCCGAAATCGTCGCTTCTATTATCAAAAATATGCTTCGCGACGACAATCGCTAATTTTAATACGGGAGTGATTTTATGGCTTCAAAACAACAGGAAGGCGAGCTTGCGCCCGCAAAAAAGGTTGCGCTCGTATTGGCGTCAATGGGCGCGGAAAACGCCTCCGCAATATATAAGCACCTCTCGGACGAGGACGTTGAGGAAATCTCCGTTGAGCTTGCGAGAATGGAATACCACTCAATCGACGTGGTTGAGGAGGTTCTCAACGAGTTCTACGAGCTTTGCCTGACGCAGAAGGTCGTCACCGAGGGCGGAATCGACTACGCAAGAAGCGTTCTCGAAAAGGCGTTCGGCGCGGAAGCCGCAGATATGCTGCTTAACCGCATCACGAAACAGCTTGAAACAAAGTCTTTCGACTTCGTGAGAAAAGCGGACTACAAAAACCTGCTCGCTATCGTTCAGAACGAGCATCCGCAGACAATCGCGCTTATCCTCTCCTACGCGAGAACGGACCAGGCTTCGGCGATACTCTCCGAGCTTCCGAAGGAAAAGCGCGTCGAGGTTGTCGAGAGAATTGCAAATATGGACAGGGCCTCGCCCGAGGTTGTCAAGGCTATCGAGGGTTCGCTTGAAAAGAAATTCGCGACGCTCGCTTCCTCCGATTCTATGGAAGTCGGCGGCATAAGCTATGTTGCGGAGATTATGAACAACGTCGACAGAGCGACAGAGAAGTACATCTTCGACGAGCTGACCGCGCGCGACCAGAAGCTCGCAGACCTCATCAAGCAGAAAATGTTCGTTTTCGAGGATATCGTGCGGCTCGATTCCAAGGATATTCAGGAGTTTGTCAAGCAGGTCGATTCCAAGGACCTCGCCGTTGCTATCAAAGGCTCGACGCAGGAAGTCGCGGAGTGCATTTTCGCGAATATTTCCAGCCGTGCCAGAGAAAATCTTCAGGCGGATATCGAATATCTGCATAATGTTCGTATGCGCGACGTCGACGAGGCACAGCAGAGAATTGTCGGCATAATCAGACGTCTTGAGCAGGAAGGCACAATTACCATTACAAGAGGCGGCGGCGACGAAATTATCGCTTGACGCTGATAGAAAAAGCAGCGGAGGAGATTGCTTTTGTCGGTTTATAAATATAATTCAATCCGTTATAACGGCGGCATTGATATCTCTAACACCGTGAATATTACTCCCGCGAATATCGCTCCCGCGCCCGCCGCGGAAAAGCCTCAGCCGCCCGAGCCTGCGCCCGAGCCGGCTGAGCAAGCCGAGGAAAAGGCTGATATCGCGGCTGCCGCTCTCGAGGAGCTTGTTAAGCGCGAAGCCGCCGTTAAGGCTGCCGAAAACGAGCTTGAAAAGCGCAAAAGCGAGCTTGCCGCGCTCAGAGAGCAGTATATTGAGCAGGGAAAACAGGTTATAATCGAGGCGAAGCGTCGCGCGGACGGCATTGTCGCAAACGCAAATTCCGAAGCAGACGGGATTGTCGCGGACGCGGAGAAAAAACGCGGCGATGTGTTCATCAAGGCGCGCACGGAGGGCTTCGAGCAGGGGAAAAAGGACGGCGCGGCGCTTGTTCTCACCGAGAGCAGGAATATTCTCGACGAGGCGCGCGGCTTTTCCGATAAGATTAACGCGGGCAAGGCGGAGCTTTTCGCGCGGTATGAAAAGGAAATCTACGATACCGTTATGGCTATCGCGAATAAGGTCACGATGAACAGTATGGCTGTCAAGGACGGCACGGCGGCGAAAAAGCTTATCAAGGCGGCGGCGAAGGATTTTAGAAATTCGCAGCTTATCCGCATTACCCTTGATGAAAACGAGGCTTCCGTTGAGCTTTCGGGCGACTACGAGTATCTCAAGGAGCTTTGCGGCGGTATGGCGCACGTTGAGGTTGAGCTTCTCGCGGACGCCGAGCCGGGGACGGTTATCGTCGATAACGGCGAGGAAATCACCGACGCGGGTATTTCAACTCAGCTTCGTATGATAAAGGAGCTTGGCGACGGCAAATTCAAGGGCGCTTCGCCGAAAAAACGTTCGTCAAGGCGCAAAAAGTCCGACGAAGAACAGCCCGAGCAGCTTTCCGAAGCCGACGGCGCTGAGGAGTAAGCCTGCGTAATTTGGCTTAACGGCGCGGTTTGCGGGAAATGGCTTTGCGGAT
>DBIU01000098.1:10931-36240 GCA_002304735.1 Ruminococcaceae bacterium UBA794
TTTGCGGATAAAAATTAGCCAAAGTTAACGAAAATTACTGAAAATTGCTAATATTTTCGGCGATTATGCCGATATATTATAGAGAGCGGAGGAGCAAAATGCTTGATTTGGCGGGATTTCGCGCTGATATTGATAATGCAGGACTTTTCCGCTATATGGGGAAAATCGAGAAAATCGTCGGTATGACTATCGAAGCGAGCGGTCCTGCCGCTAATATCGGCGATGTTTGCAGAATTTACTCAAAGGATAAGTCGTCGTTCATAAGGGCGGAGGTCGTCGGCTTCAACAAAAGCAACATTCTCCTTATGCCGTACACCGACATCGAGGGCATAGGCCCCGGAAGTATCGTCGATAACACGGGCGACAAGCTCACCGTTAAGGCGGGTCCGGAGCTTATCGGGCGAATTGTGGACGCGGCGGGCGGCGCGCTTGACGGGCTTGACGACCCGGACTGCGCGGACGAGGTTTCCATCACGGGTATCCCCGTTAATCCGTTCACCAGACCGCCTATTCACGAGTCAATCGAGCTTGGCGTTAAGGCGATAGACGGAATGACGCTTATGGGCAAAGGGCAGAGAATGGGCATTTTTGCAGGCTCGGGCGTCGGAAAATCCACGCTTATGGGTATGATTGCAAGAAAGGTTAAGGCGGATATCAACGTTATCGCGCTTGTCGGCGAACGTGGACGCGAGGTTCGCGAGTTTATCGAACGCGACCTCGGCGAGGAGGGTATGGCGCGCTCCGTGCTTGTCGTCGCAACGTCCGACCAGCCCGCGATGATGCGCTCGAAATGCCCGCTCACCGCGACCGCTATCGCGGAGTACTTTATGAAGCAGGGCAAGGACGTTCTCCTGATGATGGACAGTCTTACGCGTTACGCAATGGCGCTGCGCGAAGTCGGGCTTGCAACGGGCGAGCCGCCTATCGCGAGAGGCTACACGCCTTCGATTTACAGCGCGATGCCGAAGCTTCTCGAGCGTGCGGGAAATTTCCCCGAAGGCTCGATTACGGGTATTTATACCGTGCTTGTCGAGGGCGACGACACAAACGAGCCGATTGCCGACACGGTGCGCGGTATCATCGACGGTCACATTATCCTGTCGAGAAAAATCGCAGCGCAAAACCATTATCCCGCTATCGACGTTCTTCCGAGCGTTTCGCGACTGATGGACGAAATCGCTTCTCCCGCTCACAAAGAAGCCGCGGGCAAGCTCAGAAACCTTTTGTCGCTTTACAACAACAACTATGACCTCATCTCAATCGGCGCGTACAAGCACGGCACAAACCCAAAGCTTGACGAGGCGATTAATAAAATTGACGCGATAAACCGCTTTCTTACGCAGGGACGCAAGGAAAGCTTTCCGCTTGAAGAAACCGTTAAAATGCTTATCGACGCGGTAAGTGACAAGTGACGGCTGATTTAGGGGGCATTTTATGAAAAAATTTCAGTTCACCCTGCAAAAGCTGATGGACTTCCGCGAACAGGAGCTTGACCGTCAGAAAAACGCGCTCGCGGCGCTTCAGGGCGATTTGAAGAAAATTCAAGACAGGCGCGAGGAGCTTGTGGCAATGGTTGTGCGGTATTCAAACGACCTTGTGGCTGCGGGCTCGGCGGGGGTTTCCGTTGCGGAAATGGCGATGCGAAAGCGCTATATCGTCACGCTTCAGCAGGAAATCCACGAATGCGAACGGCGCGCGGTTCTCAAGCAGCAGGAAATCGACAAGCAGCTTTCGGTTGTCGTTGACGCGACAAAGGACGTGAAAACGCTCGAAAAGCTTGAAGAAAAGCAGCTTGAGGAGTATAAAGCCGCCGAGGGCAAGGAAAACGAGCTGTTTATCGAGGAATTCGTGAGCGGCGGCGCAGTCAGACGCGCGATTGCGGCGCAGAAATAAGGCGGCTGAATTTATTTTGGTATCACGGGGTTTCCCTTGATATATACATATTATAATAAGGAGGTGAGAAAATGGCGGTTAGTTTGAATACACCGAGTATGGCGAATTTGCGCAGCGACTATGCGGTTTCGGACGCGGCAATGCCCGCAAGAAACGCAAACGCGGCTCAGTCGGGAAAACAGCAGGACTCGCAGTTCGACGAAATGCTTTCGCATCTCGGCGAGAAAACCGAGCTTCGCTCCGTAAACGAGGATATCGACGGCGGAAAATACGACGTTCCCACGCTTGAGGAGCTTGAAAAGGCGGGTATTATCGCAATCGACAGGGATACGGGCAGAGTTTCCGCTCCGAATACCGAAAAGCTTGCGGCAAAGCTTGTTGAGAACGGAATCGACGAGGAAAATATTCCCATCGAGCTGCTTACGCCGGAGCTTTTGAAGGCAATTTCGGCGCTTCGCGACAATATTTCCGAGAAAACGGACGATATCGGCGAGGTTTTCCCGAAGCTTGAAAAGTCCGCAAAGGACGTCCTCACGGAAAAAATCGCGGACAGCGGTATTCTTGAGGAACTAGCGCAGCTTCTTATGGCGGCGGGCGGCGAAAATACCGATAATTCCGAGCTTTTGGAGAGCGTTTCCGATGAAATCGTTCAGCAGATTGTCGAGGCGGTCGGAGCGCAGGATATCGCGCAGACGAGCGAAGCGGCTGTTACAGACGGCGCAAAGTCCGATAACAACGCTAAAACGGACGATTTGAGCGTGTTTGCGGAAGTTGTTGAAAGTCACGTCAAGGCGCGGCAGAACGCTGAAAATCAGCCTCGGGAAAACGGCGCGGACGCGCAGAGCTTCGCGGAACAGAGCGTTCCAGACGAGCTTAAAAATCTCGGAAGCGAAAAGCTTGACGTTTTGCAGAAAGCGTTCAATGACGGCGAAATTTCCGAGGTCGAGGTGAAAAATACCGTAATTTCCGAGGAAAACGCGCAGATTATTCCCGAAAAAACCGAAGAAAACCACGAATTTACCGAGCAAAAGCCGCGTGTTGAAAGCGCGAAATCGGCGGTAAGCGAGGAGCTTGAAATGCTCAGAAACGCGAAAGCAAAGCCTGTTTCCGAGGAAGCGAACGTTCCCGTGAGAGCGGAAAATCCTCTCGGCGCGGACAGCCCGATTGTTTTCAGGCGCGAGGACGGCGAGGTTTCCGTGAAGCCCTCCGAAATCATCAGTCAGACTATGAAGGCGGTTCAGACGGCGATTTCCGAGAACAGGGAGCAGACCGAGTATTCGCTCGTGCTTAACCCCGAAGAACTCGGCAGGATTACCGTAAAGATGACCAGAGCGGCGGACGGCGCGGTTTCGGTTACTATCGCGGCGGAAAATTCACAGACGCAGCGTATTCTTGAACAGCACAGCGAGCTTATGCAGTCGAATTTGAAGGACGGCGGAATTAATCTCGAGAGCTGGCAGACGGTTCACGAATCGCAGCAGGAAGCCCGCGCGCAGGATTACAGCGGCAGCGGCAAAAACCCATATTTCACGCAGCAGGACGAAACGGACGGCGACGACGACGGCGAGGAGTCTTTCGCGGACATCATCGCGGCTATGTAAGTCTAATTTTGAAGAAAAGGAGGAAAAAGTATGGCAGACGGAATTTCAAACGTTCTCTCATCGGCGGAGCAGGCGCAGTCGAATTACGAGAAATACAAGGATAAGTACGTTGACGCGACAAACGAGCTTGTAAATTCGGAAACGTTTATGCAGCTTCTCGTTGCCGAAATGACGAACCAAGACCCGCTTGAGCCTACCTCGAACACCGAGTTTATCTCGCAGCTCGCGACTTTCTCGCAGATGCAGTACGCGCGCGATTCGAGCACATACGCTATGGCGAACTACGCGGCAAGCCTTGTCGGAAAAACAGCGACGGCTTCCAAGATGGACGGCAAAAATCTCGTTACGAAAACTGGCGTTGTCGAAAGCGTTACCAAAAACAGCTCCGGCAACACTTATACCGTGAAAATCGACGGCGAAAGCTTTGATTTGTCCAAGATTACGGCGGTTCGCGATACCGTTAAGGACGACGAGAGCGAAAACACGGGCGCTCTTACGGGAAACGCGCTCGGCGAAAGCATCGCGAGAGCTTCGGCTATGGTCGGAATGTACGCTTCGGTTGAGAAAATCGAGGACGGAATTACCACAAAGGACAGCGGTTTTATCGCTTCAATCAAGGTTAAGGACGGCGCTATCACCGCGGTTATCAACGACAGAGAGTATAAGCTCACGGATATAACCGAGGTTACTTACGCGACAATCGTTCCCGACGACAACAACGGCGGCGAGGATATTAAGCCCGATACTCCCGACAACGGCGAGGAAGAAACCGTTCTTCAGATGGGCGCGGTTATCCCCGACAAGGATATTGAGGATATCGCGGACCTTATCGACGAGGACGAGGACGGTATAAAGGCGGTTCAGGGTATCGAGGGCTGAAAGCAGGGAGGCTTGTTTTATGCTGATAAGCGAATATCTCGCGCTTCGCAATAAAATAAGCGTTACCACGGGAAACGGCGTCATCGCCGAAAATAACGCGCAATTCCCCGAACAAGCCGAGGGCGAAAGCTTCGCGGCGGCTTTACAAAGCAAAATCGAGGAACAACACGGAGTCGGCTTCTCGAAACACGCAATTAAGCGGCTTTCCGAAAGAAGCATCGACGTAACCGAGGGCGATACGCTCGAAAGGCTCAACAAGGCGGTCGAAATCGCCGCGGATAAGGGCAGCAGCGACGCGCTGGTTCTTGTGGATACAAACGCTTTTGTCGTTAGCGTGAAGAATAATACGGTCGTCACCGCCATAGCTCAAGAGGAGCTTAAAGGGAACATTTTCACGAAAATTGATTCAACCGTGATTATCTGAACGGACCTTCGGGGATTCAGGCGGGGCTTGCGAATGAAGCTCCGCGGCACGGTTAAACATCACTATTTGGAGGGTCAAAAATGGTTAAATCGTTATATTCCGGCGTTTCCGGACTTAAAACGCACCAGTCCAAAATGGACGTTATCGGTAACAATATCGCGAACGTAAACACCACGGGCTTCAAGGCGGGCGTGGTTACGTTCAAGGACGTTTACTATCAGAACAAAATCAACCCCTCTGCGGGTACCTCGACGCTCGGCGGCGTTAACCCCGCGCAGGTCGGCTACGGCGTTAGACTGAACTCCACCGTCGCTAATATGACGCAGTCGGGCTTCAACTACACCGACAGCAAGTGGGATATGGCGCTCGACGGCGAGGGTTTCTTCCAGGTTATGGACGGCTCGGGCAACATCTTCTACACGAGAGCGGGCGCTTTCTCCGTTGACGCGGACGGCTATCTCGTAAACGCTTCCGGTTATCACGTTCTCGGCGTTACGGGCGACTCGGACGGCGTCGAGCCTTCTTCCGAGATTATCAGAATTATCGTTCCCGACACCGACGCGCACGCTTCTTCCGCGACAAAGAAGGTTAACGGCGTAAATGTAACGCTTTCCGTAAGCGCGCCTTCGGATAACACCGATATGTCCGTTACTTTCACTCCCGCGGAATACCCCTACGCAACCTATGCGAACGGTATCCTTAACATTTTCTTCAATCAGGACGAACAGTACAATTCCGAGGACGCTTTCGAGCAGGCTATCCAGAAAGCCCTTGACGCGGGCGGAATTACGCTTCCCGACGACGTTTCGCTCAACTTTGAGTTCGAGAGTATTCCCGATAATCCCGAGGCGGTTATCGCGAAGAACAGCATAAGCGGCTTGAACTTCAAAACCGCGAACGACAGCTGTATGTTCCACCAGACCTATCCCGAGGTTGACGCTTCCGGCACTACCGTTCAGAAGCACTCCTACATCGGCTTCGCGACAAGCAAGGTTCTCGGCGATAAGATTGCCGTTAAGCTCGATTACGACAACACGATTGACGCGCCCGACGCTTCTTACGCTGCGGCTGTTGCGGGAACAAGCCCCGGAACATGGACAATCAAGGTTAACGAGAACTCCACCGCCGAGGAAATTAATCAGGCGATTAAGACGGTTACTTCCGCAAATCCCACTTTCCCCGAGCTTACCTGCACGAACTACGTTCTCCCGTCCGATAAGACGACAAGAGCGAACGTTCTCCAGACGATGGAAAACGGCGGCGCTCTCACAACCGACGGCACAAGCGGCGCTTCGGGCGGATTTGACGTTGCGGCTACCGTTCCCGGCGAATACGCGAATAATTACAAGATTACCTATGCTTATGTCGCAGGTTACGGCAAGACAAACGCCGTTTGGAACGAAAACGAGCTTACAATAACGGTTTGCAACGACACGACCGTTGCCGATATTAACGAAAAGATAAAGACCGCCGCTCGCGGAACCGAGAAGAAAATTCTCACGATGGCGAACGTTTCCGGTCTTATGAACAACAAGATTGAGGCTACGCTTGAAGCGGGCGGAGCGACCTATACCGTTATCGAAACCGACCCCAGCGGCGCGCAGAAGATTACTACGGGCGCTACGCGCAATACCGACGGAACCTATACGGGCGGCACGGAAACCTACAAGAAGCCCGACGGAACCGCCGCTGCGGACGCGGACGCGGCGGGATTTACCGCAGAGCCTGCCGGAACGTCGGCTTGGAATCCCCAGATGAGAGAAGCGTTCTTCGGCGGAAATCCCTCGATTTCTCCGATGGGCGGCGAGGACAGCTTCTTCACGGGCGTTGCAAAGAGCCTTTCCACCTTCGCTCTCGAGGACGGCCGCCTCGGCGGCGCGCAGCCGCTTGATTCCTGCGACGTCGTTATCCAGACGGACGGCACAATCATCGGTATTCACCCCGTTCACGGCAGACTTACGCTCGGACGTATAGATATCGCGCTTTTCGATAACCCCAACGGTCTTTCGCAGGCGGGCGGCACGAATTTCGCGAAAACAGTCGCTTCCGGCGAGCCTAATCTCGCGATTGCGGGCGGCGACAGCGGCGCGGGAAGCGTTCTGTCGAACACGCTTGAAATGTCGAACGTCGACCTTTCGCAGGAGTTCACCGATATGATTACCACGCAGAGAGGCTTCCAGGCTAACTCCCGTGTTATCACGGTTTCGGATACTATGCTTGAAGAACTTCTGTCCCTTAAGAGATAATTTTTTCACCCCGCGCGGGGCTTCAAAACCCCGCGCCGCGGGTTGATTTAGGCGGTAAAATATGATTATTCTGACAAAACTTGACGGAAAAGAGTTCCTCTTAAACGAGGATTTGATTGAGATTGTGAACGAAACGCCCGATACCGTAATCGTTCTCGGAAACGGACACAGCTATATCGTTCGCGAAAGCATTAAGGAATTGCAGCAAAAAATCAAAGAAAACAAGAGGTTAATCCGCCGAAGCCGCCTTGCGGATAAAGCGGAAAAGCCTTTGACATAAAGCCACGGATTGGCAAATTTACAGAAATGAGGGATTATTTTGAATTTATCGCTTATTATAGGCTGGATTGTAGCGTTCGGAATGGTCGTTTTCGGCATCATTTTCGATATGGAAACGTTGTCCGTAAATATGAAGTCGTTTATGAACTTCGTCGACGTTCAGTCGCTCGCAATTACAATCGGCGGTACGCTCGGCTGCCTTATCGCGTCGTTCCCGATGTCTTACCTCAAGGGAGTGGGAAAGCGTATGGGAATGGCGTTTAAGCCGAAAAAGTACGACCCCAACAAGTACATAGCGGATATCGTCGAGTACGCGCAGATTGCCCGCACGCGCGGTCTGCTTGCGCTCGAAGAAAGCGCGAACCAGTGCGCCGACCCGTTTATGAAGTCCAGCCTTATGCTTATCGTCGACGCAAACGACCCCGAAAAGGTCCGCGGTATGCTTGACGACACGATTATGTTTATGTGCGAGCGTCACGAAAACGGACGCGCGTTCTTTGAAAAGGGCGTCGGCATTTTCCCCGCGTTCGGTATGCTCGGTACGCTAATCGGTCTTATAAATATGCTTGCGAGCGTTGACTTCGACAACCCCGCCGAGCTTACCGTCGGAATGGCTGTCGCGCTTATCACAACGTTCTACGGCTCGCTTTTCGCGAACGTTATCTTCGCGCCGCTTGCTATGGCGCTGAAAAATCTTCACGAGGAAGAGCTTCTTTGTATGCAGATTATCGAGGAGGGCGTTCTCGCAATCGCGGGAGGTTCAAACCCGCGCTATATTCAGGAAAAGCTTGAATTTATGCTGCCGAAAAGCTCGATTAAGTCGAACAATTCAAAATAAAGGTTGATTTTTTCGCATAAGAACGCGGTTTGGCGAGTTTTTTGAGGTTTTTTTGATAAAATTAAAAAAAGTATTTGCATTTTGGACGAAAGTATGGTATAATAGGGAGAGGCAGTTGAGGGGGATACTATGCCCTTTGGCAGAAAATCCCTGTTTTGTTGAAATTTGGTATTCTCGGAGAGGAGTTGAGCGATATGGCTAAAATGCCGCCGAAAAAAAGCGAGGACAGCACGGGCGATTGGCTGAATACATACGCGGATATGGTTACGCTGCTGCTGACGTTCTTCGTGCTTCTTTTTGCCTGCTCGAACCTCGATGAAACCAAGCTTCAGTACATATACCAGGCTTTTCAGTCGCGCGGAAAGTATGTAAACGACGTTGTTGCGGACCTTGACCCCACCGCGAGCAATACCGGCGGCGTCACCGACGACAAGCCCGACGAGGCGGGCGGCGAGGGCGAAATGCCTCAGAGCTTCGACCAGCTTTACGTTTATCTCGCGGACTATATCGACGAGAATAATCTTGCGGATTCGGTTGCCGTGGAAAAAGGCGCGGCGCATCTCACAATCCGCTTTGACGACAGTGTTTTCTTCGACGGGGGAAGCTATTTTTTGAAGTCCGAGGGCAGAGAGCTGCTTAACGGGATTATTCCCGCGCTCAAAACTACCCAGCAATTCATCAGAACGCTCACGGTTTCCGGTCATACGGCGGACGACGGCACGGATAAGACGGGAGATTTTCTGCTCGGCGCAAACCGCGCAAACAGCGTTTATCTTCACCTTAAGAATAAAAATACCATTGATTATACTAAGTATCGTATGCGGTCCTACGGTCCGAACGAGCCGATTGTGCCGAACGATTCTATTGAAAATATGGCGAAAAACCGCCGTGTTGAGATTACTATTCTCAAAGACGAGCTTGATTTGAGCGACCCCGACGTTATCGCGGATATTCTGAAGTACGACTTCAATCTCCCGACGGGCGAGTTCGACCCCGACGCTCAGAATAAAGACCCGTCGACGCTTCCCGAGGGCTCAGCCGACAGGATTATCGGCGCTATCAAGGAGCGCTACGAGGAAAACGCGGGTTCAGGCGGAATTTCGCTTTCACCCGGATTTATCGACTCGAGCAAATTTGTGGTTTCGGCGGATAGCTCCGGTTCGGGCGAATCAAAAGGATAAGTAATTAACCTGCAAGAGGGGTGATATAGTGGCAGACGTATTGACGCAGGCGCAGATTGACGAAATGCTCAGAAGCGTCGCGGAAGGCTCCGAGCCTATTGTAACGAAGCAAGAGGAAGCGAAAATCAAGGAGTACGACTTTCGCGCGCCCAAGAAGTTTACAAAGGAACAGATTAAGGTTCTTGAGAGCATTTTCGAGAATTATGCGAGATTGCTTTCGTCATACCTTACCGGTATGCTCAGACTTTACTGCCGCGTCAGCCTCGTAAATATCGAGGAACAGCGCTATAACGAGTTCAACAACGCGCTTCCCGACTATGTTATGATGGGAATGGTTGACCTCGGCATCAAAAACGATGAAATCGGCGAAACCGACGTTATTATTCAGGTTTCAAACGCCGTTACATACACGATGATTGACCGTCTGCTCGGCGGAAAAGGCGAATATTCCGACACGAGCCGCGATTTCACCGAAATCGAAATCACGATAATGACGGATATTATGAAGTCGTTTGCGTCGCTGCTGAAGGAACCGTGGCTTACGCACATCGACCTTGAACCGCGGCTTATCGGCATTGAAACAAATTCGCGCGTGGTTCAGACTATCGGACACGAGGATACGGTTATTATTGTCGCGCTTGAGGTTGAGATTAACAACACGAAGTCAATCGTATCCGTTTGTATTCCCGCGATTAACCTCGACGAGATTATGAGCAAGTTTATCTCGCGCTATACCGGTTCAAAGAGAAAGACCGACGAGCGCCGCGAAACCGAGCGCCGCGACAGCATTATGTTCGGAATAAGCACGACCGACCTTGAAGTCAAGGCAGTTTTGGGCACGATAAATCTCGATTTGTACGAGGTATTGACGCTTCAGGTGAACGACGTTATTCCGCTTAACAAAAAGATTTCCGAGAATATTCTGGTTCGCGTTGGAAACCGCGACTGGTGCGACGGAAAGCTTGGCACATACAATGGCAAAAAAGCGATTATGATTGAAAATTTTACAGGGAATTGAGGTAAATCTACTGATGGCTAATGACGAGAACATCGAGTTTAGCTCGTATGAAATCGACGCGGTCGGCGAAATACTCAATATAAGTATGGGCTCGGCTGCTACGGCGGTGAGCGAGCTGCTCAATGCTAAGACTTGGATTACCACGCCGCAGGTTAAGGTTGTTAAGGTTGGAGAGCTGAATTACGACAACCTCGAGCCGGCAATCTGCGTTAAGATTGTTTATGTCGAAGGCATAACCGGTCTTAATATGATGGTTCTCAAGCAGAACGACGTTCAGCTTATTTTGAACCAGCTTCTTGGAAATCCGCTTGTAATCGACCCGAATTTCCAGTTCGACGAGCTTAATATCTCGGCGGTAAGCGAGATTATGAACCAGATGATGGGCGCTTCGGCGACCGCGCTTTCCGATTTGCTCGGAATGAAGGTTGATATTTCCGTGCCGATGCCGTATATTATCGAAAAGACGAAGTTCGGCGATTTGTGTGAGATGCCGCTCGATTCGACGGTTGTCGCGGTTACGTTCAAAATCACGGTTGACGGCGTAATGGAGTCGGAGTTTATGTCCGTTCTGTCGCTGGAGCTTGCAAAAACGCTCTCGAGCAAGATGATGGAGAAGTTCTCCGCTTCCGATGAAACCGAGGCTCCCGCCGCCGAAACAAAGGCTGCGGAGGCTCCCGCGCCCGCGCCTGCCGCACAGCCCGCTCCCGCGCCTGCGGCACAGCCGGCTGCCGCGCCCGTTCAGAGCGCTCCCGACCCGAATATGATGTATCAGCAGCCGCCGCAGGGATACCCGCAGCCCGGCTACGGATATCCGAACCAGTACGCGGCTTACGGCGCATATCCGCCGCCCGTGCCTCCGGTAAATATCCAAAACGCGCAGCTTCACCAGTTTGACGCGATGGATTTCGGCATACCCGCGGACCAGAAGGATAACCTGAAGCTTCTGATGGGCGTTCCGCTTGAAATAAGCGTTGAAATCGGCACGGCGAAGCGTAAGGTTAAGGATATACTTGAGTTCACGCAGGGTACTATTATCGAGCTTGAAAGACAGGCGGGCGCTCCCGTAGACGTTGTCGTAAACGGAAACCTCATCGCAAGAGGCGATGTTGTCGTTATCGACGATAATTTCGCGGTAAGAATTACCGAAATCGTGAAATCCAAGTTTATGGACAGCCTTGGAAAAGAATAACCGCTTTACGGTTCAAAATAATTATCCCTAATTAATTAAGGAGAGAATACAATGGATAAGAAGATATTACTGGTCGATGACGCGGCGTTTATGAGAATGCTTATCAAGGATACCCTCACGAAAAACGGCTATACGAATATACTCGAAGCTGCGGACGGAGCGATTGCGTGCGACGTTTACGCGGCTGAAAAGCCCGACCTCGTGATTATGGATATCACGATGCCGAACAAGACGGGCATTGACGCGCTTAAGGACATCAAGGCTGCCGACCCTATGGCAAAGGTTGTTATGTGCTCCGCGATGGGTCAGGAGGCGATGGTTGTCGAGGCAATCAAGCTCGGTGCGCTCGACTTTATCGTAAAGCCCTTCAAGGCGGACAGAATTCTTCAGACTGTCAAAAAGGTTCTCGGCTGATTTCACTACATATTCATCAGGCGGGGCAAGCTCCCGCCTCTTTTCAGTTTAGAGTTGTCGGAAAAAAGCGGGTTTTGCCGCGGTATTTTGCGGAGATTCCGTGTTTTGAGGTTCGGTATGGATTACTTTCAGATGATAATGGCGCTTATCGGCGTGCTTGCGCTGGTGTTTGTGATATTCTGGCTGATGAAGCGGTTTAACGCGCGCGTTACGCTTACGGATTCACGTCACCTAAAAGTACTCGAGCGCGTAAATCTCGGTCCCGACAAAATGCTGCTTATCGTGAGCGTATGCGGGAAATGTATGCTGCTGGGGGTCACCTCGCAGAGTACCGAAAAAATCTGCGACCTCGATGAAACCGAAGAACAGCTCTGCGCGAAAAAGACAGACGGCGGGAATTTTCCGACCGTTTCCGAGAGCCTCAAAATGGTTTTCGGGAAGAAAAAGAGCGAAAAAAAGCCGTCCGAAAGCGATTTTTCAAAGACGCTTTCCGAGAAAGCAAAGCTCGGCGAAAACGCGTCGGACGGCGATAATGAAAACAAAAATCAGTAAAAACGGCAGGAGTGAGGAAATTGATAAAACGCTTGTTTAACGCGGATAAAAAGCTTGTCCTCAGGTTTCTTGCGTCATTTTTGCTGACGGGAGTTTTGCTTGCGGTATTATGCGGACTGCGCGCCTACGCGGCTTCGTCCGACGACGGAAACACAACGCAAAGCGCGGCTGTAAGCGACAATTCCGCTCCCGCGGGAAGCGCTTCGGAAAACGGCTCGGGCGAAAGCTCCGGACTTAAGCCGGGAGATTATACGAGCGACCCCGCGTCAAGCGTGGGAACGCCGGGTTCGTCGGTTTTGCAGGAGGTTATCGGCGTCGACGCGTCGCAGCCGCTTGAAATAATCATTCTGCTGACGCTGATTGCGCTTGCGCCGTCAATTCTGATTATGATGACGTGCTTTATGCGAATTGTCATCGTGCTTGGATTTCTCAGAAGCGCAATGCAGACCCAAAATACGCCGCCGAATATGGTGCTGACGGGAATTGCGCTGTTCCTCACGATTTTCATTATGGCGCCCGTTTTCAGCGAGATTAACGACACGGCGTATCAGCCGTATGTTAACGAGAAAATCACAACGCAGGAAGCGCTCGAAACCGCGAGCGTGCCGCTGAAGCGGTTTATGCTCAAGCAAACGTCGAACGACGACCTTGAGTTCTTCATAAAGCTGTCGAAAACGGAAATTCCCGAGGGGACGGAGCTTACCGACGAATACAAGCAGACCGAGCTTCCGCTGACGACGATTATCCCGTCGTTCATCATAAGCGAGCTTAAACGCGCGTTCCAGATGGGATTTATGATATTCCTGCCGTTTTTGATAATAGATATTGTGGTCGGCTCGACGCTTATGTCAATGGGTATGATGATGCTGCCGCCCGCGATGATTTCAATGCCGTTCAAAATACTCGTTTTCGTGCTTGCGGACGGGTGGAATTTGATGATAAGCAGCCTTGTCGCGAGCTATAACTGGTAGCGGGGCTGAATTAAGGCGAATTTCGGCGGGATTAGGCTGATTTTGCGGATATTAAGGAAGTGATTTTGTGACGCAGGACGACGTAATGGAAATAATGCAGGCGGCGATTATGCTGGCGCTGAAGCTTGCGCTGCCGGTGCTGATTGTCGCGATGATTGTGGGACTTGTAATCTCGATTTTACAGGCGGCGACGCAGGTTCACGAACAGACGATTTCTTTCGCGCCGAAAGCGGTTGCGGTGGGGCTTACGCTGTTTTTCCTCGCGCCGTGGATGATTAACGAAAGCATTGATTTCGTTAACCTGATTTTCGATAAAATGGCGGGACTGCCGATTAATTAGGGTCAGCGTTGCGTTTGATTACGAAAAAAAGTCGGCTTCGGAGGAAATGGTATGTCTGAGGTCTGGACGGCAATTCAAACGAATTTCATCGTCTTTATTATGGTGTTCGCGCGCGTGACGGGAATTTTCACGTTTAACCCCATTTTCGCAAGGCGCGGCGTGCCGAACGTCGTTAAAGTAGGCGCTTCGCTTGTTTTCGCGGTTGTGATGACGGCGGCGGGCGATTTCGACTACACGCTTCCGAGCGGGCTGTTTCCGTTTGTTTTCGACCTCGGAAAAGAGCTTCTTGTGGGCGCGGTTCTCGGTTTTTTCGTGAATTTGATGCTTCAGATTTTCTCGATGGCGGGCGAAATCACGGATATGCAGCTTGGACTTTCGATGGCGAAAAGCTACGACCCGACCTTCGGAAACGCGGGTCTTACGACGAATTTTTACAGTTATTGGTATATCCTGTACTTCTTCGCCGTGGGCGCACACAAAAGCTATATCGAGCTGTTCAGCGTGAGCTACGACTCAATTCCGCTCGGCTTTGGGAGCTTCAATATGAATATCCCGTATATTCTCGTGAAGTACTTTGAAACGGTGCTGACGCTGGGATTAAAGCTTGCGATGCCGATTATCGCGGCTTCGCTTATCGCGGAGTTCTGCATAGGCGTTCTGATGAAGGCGGTGCCGACAATTCACGTTTTCGTGCTGAATATTCAGATAAAAATGCTTGTCGGGTTTATCGTTCTCGCGGCGAGCGCACCCGTTGTCGCCGAATTTATGGAGGATATCACGGGAATTATGTTTGAGAATTTGAACGGGATTGTTCAGGGATTTATTTAGCAGACTGCCGATAAACCGCCATCTGCGTTGTCACACACCTTACGGCAGGCACACAAGCCTAGCCGTAAGGCGTGTTCCTAGCATATGACGATTTCTCGACAGTCTGCGCAGAAAAAGCGCGATTTTCGGCGTATCGGACGGTTTTCCGAAACAATATAGCGTGAAACAGCCCAAGATTGATTTGTTGGTGGTGATTTTTTGGCGGGCGAAGAAAAAACCGAAAAAGCCACGCCGAAAAAGCGGCGCGACCAGCGAAAAGAGGGCAACGTCCTTCAGTCAAAGGAAGTCGTGACGGCTTTTTCCGTGCTTGGAATATTCTCGGCGGTGAGGTTGCTCGCGGGGTTTATGATGAGGAGCGTTCTCGCGTACACGCAAAACGTCTACGAGGAGTCCGCGACTTACGTCGTTTCTCCGGATAACGTAATGCCGCTTATCGTCGATATGATGACGCTTTTCGTTATCGTAGTCGGACCGATTTGCGCCGCTGCAATGCTTCTCGGAATACTCCCGACCGTCGCGCAGACGCGCGGATTGTTCTCGATGAAGGCGCTCAAGCCGAAGTTTTCGCGGCTTAACCCGTTCGAGGGCATCAAAAAAATGTTCTCGCTCCAAGCGATTGTCGGTATCGTCAAGGGACTTATCGAAGTCGCCGTTGTGAGCGTTATGATATACAACGAAATCACGGCGAAAATGCCGACAATTCTCTCGCTTATGAAAGCGGGGGTTATGCAGGGACTCGCGTATGCCGCGCTTTCGATTTACGACCTTGTTATGCTGATTTGCATAATGCTCGTTTTCGTTGCGGCGGCGGACTTCCTCTTTCAGTGGTGGCAGTTTGAGAAAAAGCTCAAGATGTCCAAGCAGGAGGTTAAGGAGGAGTTCAAGCAGATGGAGGGCGACCCGCAGGTTAAGTCCAAGATTAAACAGCGCCAGCAGCAAATGGCGCAGCGCAGAATGATGCAGGACGTGCCTTCGGCGGACGTTGTTGTCAGAAACCCTACGCACTATGCGGTTGCTTTGCGCTACGACCAGGACAAGAACCGCGCGCCGCAGGTTGTCGCGAAGGGAAAGGATTATCTCGCGCTTAGGATTGTCGATATTGCGGAAAATCACGATGTTATGTGTATCGAAAATCCGCCGCTTGCGAGGGCGCTCTACGCGCAGGTTGACCTCGGGCGCGAAATTCCGTACGAGCTGTACGACGCGGTTGCGGAAGTGCTGACGGTAGTGTATAAGGCAAAGGGTAAAGTACTCCACGCGTAATTAGACTGCCTAGACTGCCGATAAAGGCGCATCTGCGTAAGCTAAAGGGCTAGGCGCTCCACGCGTAAATAACAAATGTAAATTACTCGGCTAGACTGCCGTGAAGTATAAAATAAGCAGTAAAGGAGATGAACAACAGCTTGGGTATGATTAGAAAGATTATGAGCAACTCTATGGTGCTGTTCATCATCTTTATCGTTCTTGCGATTATTATTCCGCTGCCTTCGTGGCTTCTGGACTTTCTTATAATGCTCAATATCTCGCTTTCGCTGATAATCCTTGTTATGACAATGTTTATCAAGGAAGCGCTTGAGTTCTCGGTTTTCCCGACCGTTTTGCTGATAACCACGGTTCTCCGACTATCGCTCAACATATCCACAACGCGCGGTATCCTCACATCGGGCTACGCGGGCGAGGTTATCAAGGCTTTCGGAAACTTCGTTATGGGAGGAAACGCGATTGTCGGCTTCCTCATCTTTATAATCATCGTTTTGGTTAACTTTATCGTCATCACAAAAGGCTCGGAGCGCGTTTCCGAAGTCGCTGCGAGATTTACGCTCGACGCAATGCCCGGTAAGCAGATGGCGATTGACGCGGACCTCAACTCCGGTCTTATCAACGAGGAACAGGCGAGAAAGCGCCGCAATAATATCCAGCGCGAAGCCGATTTCTACGGCTCAATGGACGGTGCCACGAAGTTCGTAAAGGGCGACGCGATTATGTCCATCATAACCACGCTCGTTAACCTTATCGGCGGCGTTATTATCGGTATGGTTCAGGGCGGCGGCGACTTCAACACTATCCTCAACACCTACTCCCTCGCAACGGTCGGCGACGGTCTTTGCTCGCAAATTCCCTCGCTGCTCATTTCGGTTGCGACAGGTATGATTGTTACCCGCGCGGCTTCCGAGGACAGCCTCATAAACGATATCAAGTCGCAGTTCACCGCGCAGCCGTTCGTGCTGCTTATCGCGGGAATTGTCGTTATCGTGATGATGCTTATTCCGGGATTTCCGTCGCTTATACTGCTGTTTCTCGGCGTTTTGCTCATTGTCGGCGCGGTTTTGCTCGACAGGAACAAGAAAAAGATGGCTCAGCTCGAGCTTGCTCAGCGCGCCAAAGCCGAGCAGGAGGAGCTTGAAAAGCCGAAAACCGACAACGACTACTATCGCGATATCGACAACGTTTTCAAGCTGCTTAACGTCGAGCCGATTGAGATGGAGTTCGGTTACAGCCTGCTTAGGCTTGTAGACGAAAAGAGCGGCGGAAACTTCATCGACCGCGTTGTTATCTTCAGAAAACAGTTCGCGATGGATATGGGTATGGTTATCCCGTCCGTGCGAATGACCGATAACCCCGAAATCAACCCCAATATGTATATTATCAAGATAAAGGGCGAGGAAGTGGCGCGCGGCGAAATTCTCGTAGACCACTATCTCGCGCTCGACAGCGGCGACGTTACATCGCAGATTGAGGGTATCGACACGGTTGAGCCGGCTTTCGGACTGCCCGCGAAGTGGATTTCCGAGGACAAGAAGATTATGGCGGACGTTGCGGGATATACGCTTATCGACCCCGTTTCCGTTATGATAACGCACTGGAGCGAGATTATGAAGCGCTATGCGCACGAGCTTCTCTCGCGTCAGGACGTTAACACGATGATTGAAAACGTAAAGAAAACCAATCCTATCGTTGTGGACGACCTTATTCCAAAGGTTATTTCGGTTGGATATCTGCAAAAAGTGCTTGCGAACCTGCTTAAAGAGGGTATTCCGATACGCGACCTCGAAACGATACTCGAAACGCTCGGCGACCACGCGAACGTGCTTAAGGATATCGATATCGCGACGGAATACGTCCGTCAGAGCCTCAAGCGCACGATTACTCACCGCTTCTCCGAGGCGAACTCGCTGCGCGTTATCACGCTTGACACGCAGATTGAGGATATGATTGTAAGCTCCGTCAAGAAAAACGACCAGGGAAGCTATCTCGCGATGCCGCCGGACGTTATCCAGAGCATTGTCGCGGCGACAAACGAGGAAATCGACAAGATAAAGGACGTAATCCCGACCGTTATTATTCTGACTTCGCCCGTGGTGAGAATTTATTTCAAAAAGCTCACGGAGCAGTTCATTCAGAACATCACGGTGCTTTCGTACAGCGAAATAGACGCTTCCGCGCAAATTCAGGCAATCGGAAACATTTCGCTTAGCGTTAAGGCGACGGCATAAGCCGATTTTAGGACTATTTCTCAGAGCTTCGGGGGTGAAAATATGACCGAAGAATACAACAACGCGCAGCAGGTCGCTTTATACAGGCAGACCCGCGACGTCGCCCTGCGGAACGAAATCGTTCTGCGGAATATGGGGCTTGTGCGCGCTGTTGCGCTTTCGATGAGGAATATGTACATAAAATCGGGCGACGTCGAGGACGTCATAAACGAGGGCGTTATCGCGCTTATGGACGCAATCGAGAACTTTTCCCCCGATAAGGGCGCGAAGTTTGAAACATACGCGGGAATAAAAATCCGCGGCGCAATCATAGATTTTCTGCGGCGGCAGGACTGGATTCCCCGTAATGTCAGGAAATTCGCAAGGGCTCTTGACAAAGCAAATTCTATGTTGTATAATTTATATGGGAGAGCGCCCACAAACGCGGAACTCGCCGAAAAAATGGGTATGGACGAGGAAAAGCTGCTTAAGCTTATGGCGGAAAGCTCCTGTACAATCACGCTTTCGTTCGAGGAGCTGCTTTACGAGGATAATATCGACGAGCCGTCCGCCAAAAACAGCGGAGTTGACCGCGAGCTTATGCAAAACGAGCTTAGGCGCGTTGTCGCGGAGGCTGTCGAGTCGCTTTCGGAGCGCGAAAAGCAGGTTGTGACGCTCTATTATTACAAGAATTTTAAGTATTCCGATATAGCAAAGGCGCTCGGAGTTTCCGAGGGCAGAGTTTGCCAAATTCACTCAAAAGCGGCGCTTTCGCTTAAAGCAAGGCTTTCCGCTTATGTGAAGGGCGAATGAAAGGAGAGAGGCTATGAACAGAGGCTTTTACTACGGCGCGAACGGTATGATTATGAACCAGCGCAAGCTCGACTGCATAGGAAACAACCTTGCGAATATGAGCACGGCGGGTTATAAGCGCGACACGGCGATACCGAACAGCTTTGACGAGCAGATGATTTTGGTTAAGCACCGCGAGGAGCTTTCGGGAACGTTCAGACAGACCTATATCGACACCTCTTACACCGACCTCAAACAGGGCTTCTTCGAGTTTACCGAAAGCCCGTTCGATGTGGCGGTTCAAGGCGACGTTTACTTCAATATACGCGGGTATAACGGCGAAAATATGCTGACAAGAAATGGAAACTGGGAGCTTGACAGCGAGGGTTATCTCTGCCTTTCGACTTCGGGAAGAATTTTGGGCGAAAACGGCGAGATTTATCTCGGCTCGAAGGACTTTACGATTGACGTTGACGGCACGATTTATCAGGACGGAGAGGTTGTCGATAAGCTGCTTCTCTCGTATATCGACCCCGAGAGCGACGTGACGAAATTCGGCGTGAATATGTTCACGGCGGCGAGCGCGTCGGAGGTTCCCGAGGATTTGCATTATGAGATACTCCAGGGCGCGCTTGAGCGTTCTAACGTTGATTTGAACTATGAGCTTACGATGATGATGAACGCAAACAGGCTTTACGAGGCTTCAAGCGCGATTTTCAAGCTCGCGGACGGTATGAATCAAGCCGCGGCAAGCATTGCGCGCAAGGTTTAATCGGAGGTAAAAGATGAATATTTCGTTCCACACGGGCAAAACCGCGATGATTGCGCAGTCGCAGGCGCTTGCGGTTTACGCGAATAATATGGCGAATATAAACACGGTTGGCTATCAGACAATGCGTCCCGATTTCGCGGACTGTATCTACGAGAGCTATCGCCGCGATTTTGTCGATTCCGACGAGGACGGTGAAAACGATATTCTCGAACCCGATTGGCAGACCGGTCACGGCGCGTACGTCCAGAAAACCGACCTTATGTTCTCGCAGTCGCATTTCTACGATACCGACAGAGAGCTTGACTTCGCAATCGCCGGAGAGGGATTTTTCGCGGTTGAGGACAGATGGGGAAATGTGAATTACACGCGCGACGGAGCGTTTGGAATGACGCAGGTCGGCGATAATAACGAATGGTGGCTTGTTTCCGCGTCGGGAGAATACGTTCTCGACGAGAATAAGCAGCGTATTCAGATACCGTTTGTCGAGGGTCAGACCAAAATCGACGCAAGCGCGCTTAAGGCGGCTGTCGGAGTTTTCGAGTTCCCGAATCCGTTCGGCTTGGAGGCGCTCGGCACCAATCGTTACAGAGAAAACGGAAAGAGCGGCGAGGCTGTCGCAAATCCGAACGCAGAGAAGCTTCAGAGCGTTCTTATCGCGTCAAACGTAGACCTCGCAACGCAGATGGTGAAGCTCATTGAAACGCAGAGAGCGTATCAGATAAGCTCGCGCGTTGTCACGACTTCGGACGAACTCGCGAGAATTGCGAACAATCTCAGATAAATTCATTTCACGGAAGAAGTGTGAAGAATGTTAAAGAATTATGAGGATTTGTCGGCGAACGCAATCGACTGCCTGAAAGAAATCGGCAATATCGGCTCGGGAAGCGCCGCGAACGCGCTTTCGCAGATGCTCGGAAAAACGGTCGCGATGCGCGTTCCGGACGTAAAGGTTCTCGATTATCAGAACGTTATCGACGAAATGGGCGGTCCGGAAAAGGTTATCACGGGTATTCTCGTTCATTTGCGGGGCGATATTGAGGGTATGATTATGTTCCTGCTCGAGGACAGCTTCGCGCAGGTTGTGCTTTCAACGTTCCTCGGCAAGGAGAATGTGCGCGTTGTGGAGCTTGACGAGAACGATTTTTCCGCAATCAAGGAAATGGGCAACATTATGGCAGGCTCGTATCTTCAGGCAATCGGTCAGCTTACGGGACTTACGATTGATATGAGCGTTCCCGCGATGACGGTCGATATGATGGGCGCGATTATGAGCGTTCCGATTATCGAGTTTTCCGAAATCGGCGACAAGGTTCTGTTCATAAACGACGGTTTTGTTATCGACGGAGTTAAGATTAAGTCGAATATCATTCTTATCCCCGATATGAAATCGCTCTCTATTCTGATGAAAAAGCTCGGTGTGGAAGATGGCTAATATAACGATAGGAATAGGCGACCTCAAGGTCTGCAAATCGCCCGATGTGCTTGTGACGTACGCGCTCGGTTCGTGCGTCGGGATTTGTTTGCTCGACAGCTCGGCGGGCGTCGGCGGACTTTCTCATATTATGCTCCCCGACAGCACAACGGGAGTCAACAGCGCGGCAAACCCTATGCGTTTCGCGGACACGGCAATTCCGATGCTTATACGCGAGATGGAGAGGCTTGGCGCTTCGAGAAGCCGTCTGCGCGCGAAAATAGCGGGCGGGGCGACGATGTTTGCGCTTGCGAACGACAAGTTCAATATAGGCGACAGGAACGTTACCGAGGTTAAGAAAATGCTCGCAAAGGAGCGTATTCCCATTCTCGCGGAGGATACGGGCGCGGATTATGGAAGAACGGTTTTCTTCTATCCCGAAACGGGAGTTATGGAGATACGCGCGGCGGCAAGAGGCACGAAAATGCTGTAATCAAGGGCTGAAGAAGCCCTTGTTACGTTTAGAACAGGCAATGAACGATAGAATTGATTATCTTCGCGAAAAAGCGAACCGCCTTCCGACGGAGCCGGGAGTATACCTGATGAAGGACGAGGGCGGGAATATTATTTATGTCGGGAAGGCAAAGGCGCTGAAAAACCGCGTCACGACCTATTTCCGCCATAATTCACAGCACACGGCGAAAACGCTTAAGCTTGTGTCGAAAATCTATGATTTTGATTTTATCGTCACGAAAAGCGAGCTTGACGCGCTTGTGCTTGAGTGTTCGCTGATAAAGCTGCACCAGCCCAAGTACAATATCCTGCTCAAGGACGACAAGGGCTATAATTATATAAAAATCTCGCGCGGAGCGTTCCCGCGGATTACCTATTCGCTGAATACCGACGACAAAAACGCCGATTATATCGGGCCGTTTACGAGCGGTTTTACGGTAAAGCAGGCTGTCGAGGAAGCGAACGCGCTGTTTATGCTGCCGACCTGCAGGAAGAATTTCCCGCGCGATTTCAATAGGGAGCGGCCTTGCTTAAATCACCACATAAAGCGGTGTATGGGCGTTTGCGAGGGGAAAATCTCGTCCGAGGAGTACAAGAAAATTGTAGAGGAAGCGGTGCGTTACCTCAAAAACGGCAGCAAATCAAGCGTCGAGGAGCTTACAGCCGAGATGGAGCAGGCGGCTGAAAATCTCGAATTTGAGCGTGCGGCGCGGCTTCGCGACAGGATAGCGGCGCTTTCGAGGCTGAAAAACGGTCAGAGCATCTTCGACGATAAGCAGGAATTTGACATCGTGGGCGGCGCGCAGAATATCGGCGTGGCTTCGTTCGCGGTGATAAAATATCGCGGCGGGCGGCTTGTCGATAAGGAGAATTTCTTCATCGGCGACGAATACGAGCCTTCCGAAATGCGGCGGGATTTTCTCGCGAGCTATTACTCGGAGCGCGAGGACGTGCCGAAAGAAATCCTCATAGACGAGGATTTTGAGGACGCGGAGCTTATCGCGGCGCTTATCCGTGAACACGCGGGTCACGCGGTGAAAATCTACGTTCCGCGCAGGGGCGAGGGTATCGCGAAAATCGCGCTCGCAAGGAAGAACGCGGGCGAATATCTCGCGCTTCGGATAGGCAGAACTCAGCGCGAAATCACGGCTTTGGAGGATTTGCGGGAGCTTTTGGGGCTTGCGAAAATCCCCGAAATCATCGAGAGCTATGATATCTCGAATTTCGGCGAAACGGGCGTTGTCGGCGGAATGGTCGTGTACAAGAACGGCAGACCGCTGAAAAGCGCGTACAAGCGGTTTTCGATAAAGACGGTTGACGGGCAGAACGACTATGCGTGTATGCAGGAGGTTCTGCGCAGGCGGATAACGCGCTTCCGCGAGGGGGACGAGAGCTTCGCGCCGCTTCCCGATTTGATATTGCTGGACGGCGGCAGGGGGCATATTTCCGCGGTATCCGAGGTTTTCGAGGAGCTTGGCGTCGATATCCCGCTGTTCGGTTTGGTTAAGGACAGCAAGCACCGCACGCGTGCGATTGCACGCGAGGGCGGGGAAATCGAGATTAAGTCGAACCGCGGGCTGTTCGCGTTTTTGACGGGAATACAGGACGAGGTTCACCGCTGGGCTATCAGTTATCAGCGGATTAAGCATAAGCAGGCGCTTTTCACGTCCGAGCTGCGTCAGGTGAAGGGAATAGGCGAGGCGAAGCAAACCGCGCTTTTGCGGCATTTCAAGACGAAGCAGGCGATGAAAGCGGCTTCCGTCGAGGAGCTTCGCGAGGCGGCGAAAATCGGCGAGGAAACGGCGAAAGCGCTCTATGAGTTTATTCAAGAAAACTTTTGATTGGAGAAAAAATGCAGGTTATAACAGGTTCGGCGCGCGGAAGAAAGCTGATTACGGTCGAGGGAACGGAGCTTGTCCGCCCGACCTCACAGAAAGTCAAGGAAGCGATTTTCAGCGCAATTCAGTTTGATATCGAGGACGCGGAGATTCTGGATTTGTTCGCGGGGAGCGGTCAGCTCGGCATCGAGGCACTGAGCCGCGGCGCGAAATTCTGCACGTTTGCCGACAATTCGGCGGTTTCGCTTAAGGCAGTGCGCGAGAATATCCGTCATACGGGCTTCGAGGACTGCTCGGAGGTTGTGAACAAGCCGTTCGGCGCGTTTTTGAAGCTCACGCAGAAGCGCTTCGATATCGCGTTTCTCGACCCGCCTTACGGAAAGAAGCTTATTCAGAAAGCGCTTCCCGACCTTTGCGAAAAGATGAGCGAACGCGGAATAATCGTCTGCGAACACGAAAAGGAGTGCGCGCTTCCGAAGAATATCGGCGGCTTCACGCTCGTGAAAACGCTTAATCACGGCATTGTCGGGGTATCAATTTACAGAATAGTTAACGAGGACGAGTGATTTTATGAAAACAGCGATTTATCCGGGCAGCTTCGACCCTGTTACAAACGGGCATCTAGATATAATCCGCCGCGCTGCGGGAATGTTTGACAAGCTGATTGTAGTGGTGCTGATAAACCCGCTTAAAACGTACAGCTTCACAATTCTCGAGCGCAAAAACCTGCTTTTGAAGGCGACCGAGGGTATGAAAAATATCGAGATTGACAGCTATGACGGTCTGCTCGCGGATTATTTCAAGCAGAGGAACGATATCGACGTGATAGTAAAGGGACTTCGGGCAACCTCGGACTTTGAATACGAGTTTCAGATGGCTCACACGAACAAGGACCTCAACCCGCGCGCAGAAACGGTTTTTCTGCCGGCTTCGCTCGGAACGACGTTTGTGTCGTCGAGTATGGTAAAGCAGGTTGCGATGTTCGGCGGCGACCTTTCGAAGTACGTTCCGGCGGTAATTCACGAGGAAATCAGCCGAAAGCTGAAGCACGAGTTCGACGAAAAAAAGGCGGCTGCAAGGAGCCGTTTGAGCGGTATTTCCGAATAATGGGGAGGTAAAAATTATGCAAAATTCTTATTCGATTGAGGACTTGATTGAGATGCTCGAGGACCTTATTCACGACGCGACGCGTGTTCCGTTCGGCAAGAAAAGTATGGTTGACGTGGCGAAGCTGAACGATATCGTAAGCGATATGCGGCTTTCACTGCCGACTGAAATCAGGCAGGCGCAGAAGGTTGTCGAGGACAAGAACAGGATTATTCACGACGCGGAAAAAGAAGCCGAGAGCATTATCAGAAAGGCAGAACAGCGCCGCCGCGAGCTTATCGAGGAGTCGGATATTATGAAGGAAGCGCGCCGCAGAGCCACCGAGGTAATCAGCACTGCGCAGGCTCGCTGCACCGATTTGCGCGTTTCAACCGATGATTTTGCGGATAAAATGCTTATGCGCGTTGAGGAGCTTTTGCGCAAGGATTTGAGCGACCTTCAGCTGCTCCGCAAGAGCATATCCTCCGCGAACAACACAATTCAGCCCCAGCAGCCTATCAAGCCCCAGCAGCCCATCAAGCCTATGGAGCCTATTCCGCCGCAGGGCAATCAGGAGAATTAACAGCTTTCCCCCGATTTTTCGGGGGATTTTTTCGGCAGCACGCGCCGCGCTTTTCTGTTGGCAAGTTGGCGGGACGGCAGGGCGGCGAGTTCGCCTGTCGCGCTCGGCAGGAGCGGCGGGCTTTGGGCGAGTTTGCAATCAGCCTTTCTCCGCGACTTCCCTGCGGGGAGCGATTTTGGCGGCGTCGA
>DBIU01000065.1 GCA_002304735.1 Ruminococcaceae bacterium UBA794
AAACAAGCCGCAGAACCGCGTCAGAGTCAATCAGCGAAACCGCCGACAGCGCGTCATTTGTGATGTTTGAGGTGCAGTCGATGATGATGTAATCGCACATTTTCCGCAGTTCCGAGAGTAGCTCCCGCGCCTGCGTTTCGGTGTACGGCGCATAGGAAAACGCGTTCTCGCCTTTCAGCATTGCGAGCATTGTAAGGTACTCGTTTTTCTTGTGCAAAATAGCGTTTTGGCGGATAAGATTTCCGTCAACATGAGCCGCGCCGAGGATATTTCCGAGCGAATTTTCCTCCTCCAAATCCGATGGCGGGCAGACGTAGGGAAGCGGCGGCGCGGACATATCCGCAAGCACCAGAACAACATTTTTCTTTTGAGAAGCAATGTACCGCGCCAGCTTCACGCTCATAATTGTCTTGCCCGAAGAGGGAGAACCCCAGACCGCCAGGACCTGATTATCTTGCCTGTCGGGAGGCAGCTCAAAGCAGTCGCTTTCGGGCGAATTGAGGTCAAATTCAAGGTCAATCTCCTCGTCATCATCGCCGCGCGAAATCAGGGATTTAAACAGATTCGGCATCGGAATTCACCTCCGTTTCGGTATTTTCTTCGCCGGAAGTTTCCTCGGCAATCTCGCTCTGCGAAAGCGTTTCCGGCTCCTCGGGCTTGCTGTTGTTTTCTTTTTCATTGTCTTTTTTCGCCTTCAGTTCCTCCAAAAATTTCTCCTGCGCGTCAACAAATTTCTGCGCATTTTCAGCCGTTCCGCGATACACAAGCGCGACGTGAATTTCACCCTGCGCCTCAAGCTCCGCGAGAATATTCGCCTGTTCGGGTGTCACAAGCAAAGTCACCGTTTCGGGCAGAGATGTTTCCTCCTCACCGTCCGGCTTTATTGTCGTGGTTTCCTCGTCGTTGCCCTTTTTGTCCGTGACCGCGATAACCTCGACATACTGCAGTTCATCGGGCACAATCGTTTCGCCCGTTTCCCTGTAATCGACCGCAATCACCGACACGATATCTCCCGAAATGAGCTTGCCGGAAAGCCCGCCCGCAAACGATGGAATGGTGATTGAAATAGCGCGTTTCTCGCCCGTCAAGCCGTACAAATACGCGTTTTCTCTGGCGGGAGTGTCGCTTATTTTCGCTGCGAGAACGTACTCGCCCTTGAACACCTCCGCAGCCGCATATTTCCCAACAACAGCTTCGGATTTCTTCACCACCTCGGACGGCAAATTGTAAGCGCCGACTTCAACAACTTCGATGTCTTTAGCCGTGATTTCCTGACCGATTTTCAAGTCGTTCTTCACACGCACAATCCGCATTGTACTGCTCTTTGACGCATTAAAAAGCGGCGTAATCGCGAAGCAAATTATGAGCGCCAGCGCGATACAAATTACGCCCAAAACCGTTCTGTTTTTTAAGAATTTCATTGCCATATTCCTTTCAAAAAATGAGTGCCGAACACAAATAACCGATAAAAATAAACGGCACAAACGGCAAGGTTTTGCTTGCTGTCTTACCGTAAATTTTGCAGAAAAAATAATTTCCTGCATAAAAAATGAGCATAGAAATTTGCGCGAACAGGAGCAGCAAGAAGCTGCCCCAAAGTCCGCAAACCACGCTCAATGCCGTTATCAGCTTGACATCACCGCCGCCAATTTTCCCCGTCACAAGCGCGGTGACGAAGAAAACAGCGGCGACAACTAATCCCCACAAATTTTCAGGTCGGAAATTTATTACCGCTGAAAACGCGATAAAAACGCTTATCCAATTCGGAATTTCGCGGGTTTTAATGTCCATAACGGAACCGATGCCAAGCAGAATTGAAATCGCGGCAAACTGCATCACAGAGCCAATCATCAGCCGTTAAAGTCGAACATATCCTCGACCTTTTCCGTAACTGTGGGCATAATTGTATCGCCGAAGAGTGCGTACAAACCGCCGAGCAAGAGCGCGCCGATTACGACCGCAATCAGGATTTTGATGCCCGAATCGACGAAATTCTCGCCGCGCTTTTCCTGCATCAGCACCGCCGCACGAACGATTTTTGCCTGAATTTTAGCTCTTGTTTTCTTGAAAAAATTTCTCATAATGTACCTCCAAAAATAAATTACATTGACATTGTCGGAGCCGATTCACTCATCTGCTCCGACTGAGTAAAATTTGCGTTTGACTGCTCCTGAAGCTGCACAATCGCCTGCTTGTAAGCCTCTTCCACTGCAGCGTTAAGCTGTTTTCTCATCTCGGGAGTCGTGGGAAAACAAAGGTCGTGATACTCGCCGTCCGCACCCTTGTACGACGGCATCGACACGAAAAGACCGTTCTTGCCCTCGATAACGCGGATATTTTTGACCGCAAAGCAGTCGTCCAGATTTGCCGAAGCAATCGCCTTCACATTACCGGTGTGCAAGCCTTTGTTGCGCGGCGTCCGTGCCGCGCTTTGGGCTTGCACCTTGCAACATCGTGTTGCTTCGCCGGGCGTCAGGCTGTTAATTCTGACATCAATTTTCATAATGAACCTCCTTGTTTTTTCGGCATTGCGCCGCCAAATTTAATTCCTGATTTCGACAATAATCTGTGGCTCGATTCTGAATAAATTTGACGAAAACCGCGTGCCGAATTTTGTTTATTTATGCAAAAACCGCAAATTTCTATTCGGCTTTACATCTTGATTTCGGGCGAATTTTGTTGTTCCGAAGCAAGCTCTGCAAGCCGTTCCCGCGCCCAATCCGGAACAAATTCATCGGCTATTTCTCCGAGAAAATCCTCACGGTAAAAATGCGTTCTTTCGCCGTCCGAAAGGAACTGCCCGAACACCTTTCTGCCGATTTTATCCGGCGAACACCCGAACCCGCTTTCCGCAAGAAACAGCTGATTTTCCGGCGTGCGAAACTCCTCTTTCAACGCTGTATCGCGGATAATGAGCAGCTTTCCCGTATAATCCTGCAGCTCGTCCGACTGCACAATATGCTTGCCCGAAAACAAATTCAATTTCGCGTACATTTTCTGAACTTGCCCCGCAAGTCCGTCAACAATGCAGCTATGCGAATTCAGCGCAAATTCGCTGTTTCTGCTGCTGTTTGGGATATTGAAATTTCTCGCCCAATCGACATTTTCACGGTGAAATCTTCCGTCGCCTTTGCGCTCGAGAATTGTATTCGCGATAACCCATATAGTGCGGTCAAATCCGAATTCCTTAACGGCGTTTTCGGCGCACTCATCGGGCAAATTCATACCGTCAAAATGCGTTCTCACTTGCTCGTCAAGATAATCCCGACAGCGGATATTCTCGTTCAAGCTGTCCCGCCAAGCCGCTATTTCATCGGTATTTTTCGCGGTTGACAGCGAAAATCTATATAACGGTTTCATCGCAAGCCTCCTGCACAATCACGCGCCCATTTTCCGCGTAAACTTCGAGAACCGCGTCCTCGGGAATCCCCGCCTCGTCAAGAAAATCCGGCGGGATTTTCAATTCTTCGGGCGATTCACAATCGAGTGTTACGGTCACTCTGTCGTTCGGTTCAAGACCGAGAATTTCCCTTAACTGCGCGGAAATTTTAAGGTTTCCGCCCTTTGTAATCCTGCTGTTAAACGTCACCATAATCGTCCTCCATCTCAAAAAGCGTCATCTGCGGATTTGCGTTTTTTCTCTCGTTCAAATCGTAATTTGCAATCAGCAGTTCGCCGAACATACTGCCGCCGTCAAACCGCTGGCGAATGTTGTTCAACCGTTCGTAACTGTACATTTCGTAACCGTCATACAACTCACGGATTTCGGGGCAGTCATTGTACGAAACCAGAAACTTCCCCGAAATTTTCTTCAGCGAATTTCGCAGGCGCTCGTGGTCAGAAACCGTAAAACCCACGTTTTCGTAATAACTTTCCGTCGAAGAATACGGCGGGTCGCAATAAAAAAAGCTCACCTCGCTGTCCTGCGCCGAGATGAGTTTCTCGAAATCCTTATTCTCGATAATGACCTTCTGCAGTCGCCGCGAAGCCTGTTCAATAAGCGGAAAATTCGACCACATCGAGTGCGGTTTGCCGCCAAAACTGTCGCAGGAACTTGCGTAAGAATAGCGAATAAGCTGATAAAATTCGGCAGCTCGTTGCACATCGCCAATCTCCGCTTTTT
>DBIU01000094.1 GCA_002304735.1 Ruminococcaceae bacterium UBA794
GCCTTAACATATTATCGCAAACGCAGCTTTCGGCTTTTATGCCTTGTGTCCGCCTATCTGCGCGTTTCGGCTGCGGGCGGTCGCGCCATCTTCAAGGCTCATTCCGCGGAAAACCGCGTTTTTTCCGTATCTCTCCTTAACGGCAAGCACAGCAAGCTGCATATTCTTCTCGCGCTCCAAAGCCGCGTTTTCGGCGGCAATTTTTTCGTAGTCGGCGAACAGATTAAGCTGCTCGAAATCCTCGCGCTTCCGCTCCTCGGGAACAACCCCGCACGCGCAGATATTTACGCGCCTTACGGTCATTTTCCTGTCGGCAATCCTCTCGAAAAGCGCGATAACAGCGCCGCTTATCAGCCTTGACGAAGACGTTTCGCGCGGGAGATTTGCCGTTCCGTGAGCGTGCGCGGGAGTGGTTCTCCCATAGCGGTCCTCGGAAACTTCGCCCGCGTATTCCCCGCCGCAATTCTCCCTGTCGTAACTTAGCGTAAGCGTAAGCTGCGCCGTGACAAGTCCTTTCCCCGCAAGCTTCAAAGCCATCGCGTCCGCCATTTCCTTTACGATAAGCCGCGTTTCCTCGTAACCGTAAGGTCGCTGAAGCACCTGACTGCTGCTTATGCTGTTCGCGGACGGACGGTAGCGCTTGATTTCGCTCATCGTGCAAGGCTCATAGCCCCAAGCGTGGTCGATAAGCAGCTCCGCGTTCACCCCGAACAGTTTATACAGCAAAGCGCTGTTCTCAAGCGAACATTTCGCCACATCGCCCATCGTAAACATTCCGTTTTCGGCAAGTTTTTTCGCATAACCGCCGCCTATTCTCCAAAAATCCGTAATCGGCGTATGCTCCCAAAGCCGCTTTCGGTAATTTTTCTCGTCAAGCGCGGCAATCCGCGCTCCATCCTCGTCTGCGGGCATTTTCTTCGCAACGATATCCATTGCAATCTTCGCGAGATACATATTCGTGCCGACGCCCGCGGTCGCCGTTATTCCCGTAGAAACGTAAACGTCGCGCATTATCTCCCGCGCAAATTCACGCGCAGTCTTATTTCCCGCCGCAAGATAACTCGTCGCGTCAATGAAAACCTCGTCGATAGAATAAACGTGAATATCCTCGGCGGACGCGTATTTAAGGTAAATTTCGTAGATTTTCGTGCTGTATTTTATATAATAAGCCATTCGCGGCGGAGCAACGATATAATCCGCCATAAGCCAAGGATTTTTCTTTATTTCAGCGTCAAAAACGGACTTTCCCGAAAACATTTTTCCGGGAGTTTGGCGGCGGCGCGCACCGTTCACCTCGCGCATTTTCCGCACGACCTCGAAAAGCCTCGCACGCCCCGAAATACCGTAAGCCTTCATTGTCGGCGAAACCGCAAGGCATATCGTCTTTTCCGTTCTGCTTTCGTCCGCGACGACAAGATTTGTCCCAAGCGGGTCAAGTCCGCGCTCAACGCACTCGACCGACGCGTAAAACGACTTCAAATCTATACATATATAAACGCTCATTTTCACCGCTCACTTTGTTCATATAACTTTTACCGTTTGATTAATTGTAACATATTTCTCTCATAAATACAATCGTGAATTTTCACAAATTTTTCGGTTGATTTTTGTTCCGATTTGAAATTGCCGTGAATTGACGGGATAAAACGGAAATTGCGGGAGAAAATATTGCCGAGGCTGCTTAAAGAAGCAATTTTAAGCCAAGAAAGGATTACCAAAAATGAACGAAATGTTTTGCTTTCAATGCCAGCAGACCGCTCACAACCGCGCCTGCGACAACAAGGTCGGCGTCTGCGGCAAAAAAGCCGACACGGCGAACTTGCAGGACGAGCTTGTCGGCGCACTGATAGGAGTTGCACGAGCGGCGGAAAACGGCTCTCCAACGCGCGATACCGATATTCTGATGATGAAAGGGCTGTTCACAACCCTCACAAACGTCAATTTTGACGATTCTTCAATCAAAAAGCTCAAAACCGAAGCCGAAAAGGAAAAAGGCAGAATTAACGCGGAGAAATTCGATGATTTCGATATGAAGCTGCTCTGGAACGAACACGAGGACGTTCGTTCGCTCAAGTCGCTTATTCTGTTCGGGCTGAAAGGAATGGCGGCTTACGCTTATCACTGCCACGCGCTCGGAAAGTACGACCCCGAAGTGAACGCGTTCTTTTACGAGGGACTGCGAGCCGTTGCCGAGAGCAAATCTCCCGATGATTTGCTGAAGCTTGTAATGAAAACAGGCGAGGTTAACTTCAAATGTATGGCAATGCTCGACAGCGCGAACACCGAAGCGTTCGGAAATCCCGTGCCGACCGAAGTGCCGCTTACTATCGAAAAAGGTCCGTTTATCGTGGTAAGCGGACACGATTTGCACGATATGAAGCTGCTTCTCGAGCAGACAAAGGACCGCGGAATAAATGTCTACACGCACAGCGAAATGCTTCCCGCTCACGGTTATCCCGAGCTGAAAAAATACCCGCACTTAAAGGGAAATTTCGGCACGGGCTGGCAAAATCAGCAGTCCGAGTTCCACAATATCCCCGCGCCCGTTCTTTTCACGACAAACTGCATTATGCCCGTGCGCGAAAGCTACGCGGACAGAGTATTTACGACATCAATTGTCGCGTATCCCGAGCTCGTTCACATCGGCGAGGACAAGGATTTCACGCCCGTGATAAACAAGGCGCTCGAATGCGGAGGATATTCCGAGGACAGAGAAATGACGGGAATGAACGGTGGAAAGACTGTTACAACGGGCTTCGCGCATAATTCCGTTCTTTCTCACGCGGAGAAAATTATTGAGCTTGTAAAAGCGGGAAAAATCAAGCATTTCTTCCTAATCGGCGGCTGCGACGGCGCTTCGCCGAGCAGAAGCTACTACACCGATTTCGCGAAGCTCACCCCGCCCGATACCGTTATTCTCACGCTCGCCTGCGGAAAATACAGGCTAAACGACCTCGACCTCGGCGATATCGAAGGTATCCCGCGTATTCTCGACTGCGGACAATGCAACGACGCTTACAGTGCCGTCAAAATCGCTCTTGCCCTCGCAGACGCGTTTAACTGCACTGTAAACGAGCTTCCGCTGACGCTTGTCTTGTCGTGGTATGAACAGAAAGCCGTTTGTATTCTCATAACGCTGCTTTATCTCGGAATCAAAAATATTCGTCTGGGACCGACGCTGCCCGCGTTTTTGTCGAAGAACGTTATTGATACGCTTGTTGAGAAATTCAACATTATTCCCGTCGGAACGCACCCCGAGGACGACCTCAAAGCCGCTCTCGGCTGACCATAAGCAAAAGTCCCGCTGTCGGCAAAACAGCGGGATTTGACTTGGCGCAAAGAAACACGGCTTTTTCTCGTTCCGCAATGTATCAATACAGGGTATATTGATATAAATAATACCGATATATCAAAAAAGCTATTGCCTTTTTCGACAAGCTGTGATATAATAAATTCAGCGAAGGAGGAGGCGAAATGAACTCAGAAGTATCAAGAGCTGCTCTCGGCAGACTGCCGATATATCTGAAATATCTGAAAAGCATTGACTCAAAAACGATTTCCGCGACAAAAATAGCGGAAGAGCTTGGGTTCGGCGAGGTTCAGGTACGCAAGGATTTAGCGGCGGTAAGCGGCAAGGGACGGCCGAAAATCGGCTATGAAACCGCGGCGCTTATCGAACGGCTCAAAGTATGTCTAGGGCAGGATAATCATTGCAGGGCAATTCTTGCCGGCGCGGGAAAGCTCGGACGAGCGCTTCTGGATTACGAAGGCTTTTCGGACTACGGTCTGGAAATCGCCGCCGCTTTTGACCGCGTTGATGAAAAAGGAATATCGGAAGCGGGAAAACCGATATATCCGCTCGAACAAATGCGGGAATTTTGCCGCGAAAACGGCGTAAAAATCGGCATAATCACAGTTCCCAAGGAGGCGGCGCAGGAGGTCTGCGATATGATGATAAAGGACGGAATAACCGCCGTCTGGAGCTTCGCGCCGATTAAACTCAACGTGCCGGAGGGAGTTGCCGTAAGGCAGGAAAATCTGGCATTATCACTGGCTCATCTAAATAAACAAATATAATTTACGGAGGTAACAGAACGTGAAGAACAAAACCTATGAAATTGTTGACGGCGTGGAAAAGCTCGAACAGGCGCTCACTCGCGTAAGAGAAGCGCAGAAGAAGTTCGCGGAGTACACACAGGAGCAGGTTGACAAAATCTTTTTGGCGGCTGCGGTTGCTGCGGATAAGATGAGAATACCGCTTGCAAAAATGGCTGTTGAGGAAACCGGAATGGGCGTGGTTGAAGATAAGGTTATCAAGAACCACTACGCTGCCGAGTACATCTACAATGCGTACAAGGACACCAAGACCTGCGGCGTTATTGAAGAAGACAAGGCTTACGGAATAAAGAAGGTTGCGGAGTCAATCGGCGTTGTTGCGGCGGTTATCCCGACCACCAACCCCACCTCTACCGCGATTTTCAAGACGCTCATCTGCCTTAAGACGCGCAACGGCATCATTATCAGCCCTCACCCCCGCGCAAAGAAGTCGACAATCGAAGCCGCAAAGGTTGTTCTTGAAGCGGCTGTTGAAGCGGGCGCACCCGAGGGAATTATTGCGTGGATTGACGTTCCTTCCCTTGAGATGACGAACCTCGTTATGAAAGAAGCGGATATTATCCTCGCGACAGGCGGTCCCGGAATGGTTAAGGCTGCTTATTCAAGCGGAAAGCCCGCTCTCGGCGTTGGCGCAGGAAACACTCCCGCTATTATCGACGAAACAGCGGATATTCTTCTCGCAGTAAGCTCTATCATTCACTCAAAGACGTTCGATAACGGTATGATTTGCGCTTCCGAGCAGTCTGTTATCGTTCACAAGAACGTTTATGACGCTGTTAAGAAGGAATTTACCGCTCGCGGCTGCTATTTCCTCAGTCCCTCCGAAACCGAAAAGGTTCGCAAGACTATTATAATCAACGGCGCGCTTAACGCAAAGATTGTCGGTCAGAAGGCTCACACAATCGCAAAGCTTGCGGGAGTCGACGTTCCCGAGGGAACAAAAATCATCATCGGCGAGGTTGAGAGCGTTGATATTTCCGAGGAATTTGCTCACGAAAAGCTCTCCCCCGTTCTCGCAATGTATAAGGCAAAGGACCTTCAGGACGCGTTTGCAAAGGCAGAACACCTCATCGCAGACGGCGGCTACGGTCACACCTCTTCAATCTACCTCGACGTGGCAACCGGCGAAGAAAAAATCCACGAATTTGCAGAAAGAATGAAGACCTGCCGTATTCTCATCAACACGCCTTCTTCTCACGGCGGTATCGGCGACCTTTACAACTTCAAGCTTAAGCCCTCGCTCACACTGGGCTGCGGCTCTTGGGGCGGAAACTCCGTTTCGGAAAACGTCGGAGTAAAGCATCTGCTTAACATCAAAACGGTTGCCGAAAGGAGAGAAAATATGCTTTGGTTCAGAGCGCCTGAAAAGGTTTATATAAAGAAAGGCTGCCTGCCTGTTGCTCTTGAAGAGCTTAAGAAAGTTATGGGCAAGAAAAAGGCGTTTATCGTTACCGATAGCTTCCTTTACAAAAACGGCTATGCACAGCCGATTATCGACAAGCTTAACGAGCTTGGAATTGAACACGCAGCGTTCTTCGACGTTGAGCCGGACCCGACTCTCGCCTGCGCAATCAAGGGCGCAGAGCAGATGAGAGCGTTCGCTCCCGACTGCATTATCGCGCTCGGCGGCGGTTCCGCAATGGACGCAGGCAAGATTATGTGGGTTCTTTACGAACACCCCGAGGCTGACTTTATGGATATGGCAATGCGCTTTATGGATATCAGAAAGCGTATCTACACGTTCCCGAAAATGGGCGAAAAGGCTTACTTTATCGCAGTTCCCACCTCTGCGGGTACGGGTTCCGAGGTTACTCCCTTCGCGGTTATCACAGACGAAAAGAGCGGCATCAAGTATCCTCTCGCGGACTACGAGCTGCTTCCGAATATGGCGATTATCGACACCGATTTCCATATGAGCGCACCTAAGGGTCTGACTTCCGCATCAGGTATCGACGCGGTTACTCACGCTCTCGAAGCGTACGCTTCCATTATGGCAACCGATTACACCGACGGTCTTGCAATCAGAGCGCTTCAGGTTATCTTCAAGTATCTGCCGCGCGCTTATGAAAACGGTCAGACGGACGTTGAGGCTCGCGAGAAGATGGCAAACGCGGCTACAATGGCAGGTATGGCGTTCGCAAACGCATTCCTCGGCGTATGCCACTCTATGGCGCACAAGCTCGGCGCGTTCCACCACCTGCCGCACGGCGTTGCAAACGCGCTGATGATTGAGGAGGTTCTCCGCTTCAACGCGGCTGAGGTTCCCACAAAGATGGGTACGTTCTCACAGTACGACCACCCGCACACTCTCGCTCGCTATGCAGAAGTTGCCGACGCTCTCGGAATTGAAGGCAAGAACGACGAGGAGAAGCTTGAGGGTCTTATCAAGGCTATCAACGAGCTTAAGGACAAGATTGGCATTAAGCACTCCATTCAGGAATACGGTATCGACGAGAAGAACTTCCTCGACAGACTCGACGATATGACCGAGCAGGCGTTCGACGACCAGTGCACCGGCGCTAACCCGAGATACCCGCTTATGAGCGAAATTAAGCAGATGTATCTGAACGCTTACTATGGAAAAAATCACTTCACGGAAGTTGAAACTCCCGCGTCAACCGCTAAAAAAAGCGGCAAGAAGAGCAAGTAAGGAGGACAAAATATGAATCTCGATAAGGTAATTGCAGTTCGCAACACAAAAACAATCTATCGCGACGGCGACAAGTGCATTAAGCTGTTCAACGAGGACTACTCAAAGGCTGACGTTCTCAACGAGGCTCTCAATCAGGCGAGAGTTGAGGAAACCGGACTGAATATCCCGAAAATCATTGAAGTAACGACGTTCGACGGCAAGTGGGCGATTGTTTCCGAGTTCATCAAGGGCAAGACGCTTTCGCAGCTTATGGCTGAAAATCCCGCTGAAAAAGACAAGTTCCTCAACGAATTTGTCGACCTCCAGCTTTTGGTTCAGTCAAAGACCTGCCCTATGCTCAATAAGCTCAAGGACAAGATGAACCGCAAGATATCCGAAGCCGAGCTTGACGCGACAACGCGCTATGACCTTCATACGCGCCTTGAGGGTATGCCTAAGCACAACAAGCTCTGCCACGGCGATTTCCGTCCTTCAAACATCATTATCTCCGACGACAACACGCCTTATATTCTCGATTGGTCGCACGCAACGCAGGGCAACGCTTCCGCGGACGCAGCGAGAACTTACCTTTTGTTCTGGCTTAACGGCGATATCGACGGCGCGAACAAGTACCTCGACCTGTTCTGCAAAAAGAGCGACACCGCAAGACAGTACGTTCAGAAGTGGATGCCGATTGTCGCGGCTTCACAGTCCGTTAAGGGCAATGAAAAGGAACGCGAATTCCTGCTGTCGTGGGTTGACGTTGTAGACTACGAATAAGCAATCAAGCCGCGCCGTTTCCGAAAAGGCGGCGCGGTTTTTTTTACCATTTTTACATTCAGAAAGGAAGAAAATGATATGAAAGTTACAATTTGCATCGGCAGCTCCTGCCACTTAAAGGGTTCAAGACAGGTCGTTGAAAGACTTCAGGCGCTCGTAAGCGAAAACGGACTTACAGACAAGGTTGAGCTTGGCGGAACGTTCTGTATGGGAAAATGTCAGCAGGGCGTGTGCGTTACCGTTGACGATGAATTTTACTCTGTTTCGCCGGAAACCGTCGACCTGTTTTTCAAGGAAAACATTCTTCCGAAAGCAAGCAAATAAGTATTCCGCAAGGGAGGAAACCGATTTATGGCGGATTATCTCACTCTGAAAAAATCAAACTGCAAAAACTGCTATAAATGCATACGCCACTGCCCCGTGAAATCTATACGTTTTTCGGGAAATCAGGCGCATATCATCGGAAACGAGTGTATTCTCTGCGGACAGTGTTTTGTCGTCTGTCCACAGAACGCAAAGCAGATTAAGGACGATACCGAAAAGGTTAAAGTGCTTCTGCAAAGCGGCGCGCCCGTTTATGTAAGCCTTGCGCCGTCCTTTGCGGCGAATTATAGAGGCGTCGGAATTGAGTCTATGCGCGAGGCGCTGAAAAAGCTCGGATTTTTTGACGTTGAGGAAACGGCGCTCGGCGCAACAATCGTAAAGACGGAATATGAAAAGCTGCTTCGCGAGGAGAAGCGCGATATCGTGATTTCATCGTGCTGTCACACGATTAATCTTCTCATTCAGAAGTACTTCCCGACCGTTCTCCCCTATCTCGCGGACGTTCTTTCGCCTATGCAGGCGCACTGCAAGGATATAAAGAAGCGCAATCCCCTTGCAAAAACCGTTTTCATCGGCCCGTGCCTTTCAAAAAAGGACGAAGCCGATTATTACGCGGGAATAACGGACGCTGTTCTCACGTTCGAGGAGCTTACAAACTGGCTTTCCGCCGAGCATATTGAGCTTGAAGCGAAAACGGACAGCTTGGAAAAAAGCCGCGCGAGATTTTTCCCGACAACGGGCGGTATTCTTAAAACAATGGACTGCAATGCCGAAGATTATACATATATGGCAATCGACGGCGTTGAAAACTGCATAGCGGCGCTCCGCGAAATAGAAAACGGCGGCATTAGGCACGCGTTTATCGAGATGTCCGCGTGCGTCGGAAGCTGCGTTGGCGGACCGGTTATGGAGAAAAATCACCGCTCGCCGATTAAGGATTACGCGGCAATTTCCGATTACGCGGGAAAAGAGGACTTCGACGTTGATATGCCGGAGTCGGCTGACCTAAGAAAAAGCTTCGGTATAATCGAGAAAAAGCTTCCTATGCCCTCGGAAAGCGAAATTCAGTCAATCCTTCGCCAGATGGGCAAGTTCAAGCAGTCCGACGAGCTTAACTGCGGCTCGTGCGGATATGATTCCTGCCGCGAAAAGGCAATCGCGATTTATCAGGGCAAGGCGGAGATTTCGATGTGCCTGCCGTTCCTCAAGGATAAGGCGGAGAGCTTCTCCGACAATATCGTCAAGAACACGCCGAACGGTCTGTTTGTTCTCAACGAAAATCTCGAGGTTCAGCAGATAAACGCCGCCGCGAGAAACATAATGAATATTCGCTCGGAAAGCGACGTTCTCGGCGAACAGGTTATCAGAATAATGGACCCGAAGCCGTTTATGGACGTTCTCGCGACAGGAAGAGATTTACGCGACTACAAAACTTATCTTGCCGAATATAACAAGTACGTTAAGTACACAATAATTCACGACAAGGACTATCACCTGCTTATCTGCATAATGCGCGATGAAACCGAGGAGCAGCTTGCCCGCGAAAAGAAGGAAACTATCAGCCGCCAGACGGTCGAAATTGCGGATAAGGTTGTCGATAAGCAAATGAGAATTGTTCAGGAAATCGCGTCGCTGCTCGGTGAAACGGCGGCTGAAACTAAGATTGCGCTTTCAAAGCTTAAGGAGAGTATTTCCGATGAATAATCTATGCGTGGATATAGGTTACAAAAGCATAAATCATTACGGAGAACAGCTCTGCGGCGACCACGTCGACGTTGTTGAACAAGAGGACGGGTCTGCGGTAATCGTGCTTGCGGACGGACTTGGAAGCGGCGTTAAGGCAAGTATCCTCTCAACGCTCACTTCAAAAATCATTTCAACGATGATGGCGGAGGGGCTTTCGATTGAGGACTGCGTTGAAACAATCGCCGCTACCCTGCCGATTGACAGCCAGCGCGGCGTCGCTTATTCAACGTTCACCATAATTCACCTGATTGAAAACGAAACCGCCGAGCTTATTCAATACGACAATCCGAGAGTAATTCTAATTCGCGACGGTGAAAACTACGATTATCCGAGAACCGAAATGCTTATAGGCGGGAAAAAGATTTTTCGCTCGTCGATAAAGCTTCGTGAAAACGACCATTTTATCGCGGTAAGCGACGGCTGCCCTCACGCGGGAATAGGCGAGGGATATAATTTCGGCTGGGAAATGAAGGATATAATCGCGTTTATGGAGCCGATTTCACTTGCGGGATACACTGCAAAGACGATTTCAACGATACTCGTTGACGAGTGCGCAAGGCTCTATGGGAACAAGCCCGGCGACGACGCGACAGCCTGCGTTGTGAAAATACGCAGACGCGAGCCGATGAACATACTTTTCGGTCCGCCGTCAAATCGCGACGACTGCGACAGAATGATGTCGCTGTTCTTCTCGAAACAGGGCAAGCATATTATCTGCGGCGGAACAACGTCGTCGATTGCCGCAAAATATCTCGGTAAGCCGATAAAGACAAGCCTTCACTTTGAAAGCTCCGACGTGCCGCCGACAGCGGAAATCGAGGGAGTTGACCTTGTAACCGAGGGCGTTATCACGGTAAATAAGGTTCTCACCTACGCAAAGGATTATCTTGGCGACAACGAGCTTTACGACAAGTGGAGTACGAAAAAAGACGGCGCGGCGCTTATCTGCCAGCTTCTTTTCGAGGAAGCAACCGATATTAACTTCTACGTCGGAAGAGCCGTAAATCCCGCGCATCAAAACCCCGACCTGCCCATTAATTTCAACATCAAGATGAACCTCGTGAAAGAGCTTTCAAAGTGCCTGAAGCTTATGGGCAAGCGAATTAAGGTAAGCTATTTCTGAAAAAGCGCAGATTTTACTGCAAATAGCTGCAAAACAGGCTGTTCTCAGCTGAAAAAACTGCAAAACAAAAAGTCCGTTCTGATTTTACTCAGAACGGATTTTTTTATTTGTTTAAGGCAGTTTCTTCCGATTTTTCATCGGATTTTGCGGATTTCTTTTCCGCACGTTTACGCTTAATCAATATCGTCCAGAGGACTATGTTTATTATCGCAATCAGCGCGCAGCCGCTTATAATCAGTATCGGCACAATGTCGAGCGTGTTCGGGCTAATGCAGAAGCTGCCCGAGCCGTTTTCAAGCGCAGGATTATCCACGATGAGATAATGCCCGTTTTGAGTTGACGCGACTTCTTTCCATGCGCCGTTGACAAACTGCATAACAGAGGGATTTCCGCTGCCATCGGGTATGAGAAAACGCAGCCCCGTTACCGCTCCGTCCGGTATCGCGCAGTCAACCGAAACTATCCTAAGCTCGCTGTTATCGGGCGCGAAAACGCTGCTGCTCTCCGTTGTAACGGAAATTGAAGCGCCGCTGCCAAACAAACCATCTGCAAGAACTAATCCAAAGCCGTTTTCCGACTTTTCCGCGCTCTCAATTACCGTCACATACGGCGTGTAAACCGCTTCAACGGTCACAGGAAACGTTACGCACTTGCTGTCGAAGTCGCTCCACTCGGCAAAACAGCCCGATTTCGCGGGAATTTCGGGGAAATCGCTCTCTTTCAGTGCGCCGCCGTACTCCACGGCAACAGTGCTGACTATTTTCTCATCGACGACAAACGTAACATCAATCACAGCCGCGCTTCCCGCGATAACGCGAAACTGCTCGAAATCAACGGGCGAAGCCTTCCCCGCGTAGCTAATTCCGTCTATTCCCGCTACTCCGCGGTCAACAAAGCAGTTTGCGCTTACATCGGCGTTTTTGTCGGCGAAATCAACAAATCCCGCTATCGCGCCTCTGCGCTCCGTGCAGTCGTAAACGTCAAGAATAGCGGCGTTATCGGTGAGTATCACGCCCTGCCCCGCAATTCCTCCGACATAATCGGACGCGCTTATCGTAACCTTTGAAACGCATTTTCTTATCGCGGAAACCGAATATCCCGCAATTCCGCCCGCATAGCTTCCCGAAGCGCTTGTAACCTTTCCGTTTTCAATGCAACCGCGAACCGCGCCCATATCCTGCTTTCCGACAATTCCGCCGCAATAATTCTTTTTCGCGGTAATTTCGCCCGTATTCGTGCAGCTTTCAATCACATCGCGAACCTTATATGAAAAGCTGTACGAGCGCTCGCCCTCGGTCGCGATATCGTCCTCCGGGTCAAAGTCAAAATCAAGCGCCATAGAGCCTGTTATTCCGCCGACGTTAAGGTCGCCCTGTACTCCGCCGATGTTCGTGCAGGAATACGCTTTTCCCTGTCTGCTGTTTGAATTATCCTCGGAAACGTCCGTTGTAACGCCGTCTTTTTCATCGGTATTCAGCGTTTTGTCCTTAAGCTCACGCAGAATATCGGTTATCTTCGCAAACTCATCGTTAATCTTCCGCAAGTCCTCAAGCAAAACATCGCCCTCAGACTCGGCAGTACCGCTTATCGAAGAAATCGCGTTTGTAATCCCCGCGAAATTGTTCGAGAAGCCGTTCACCGCCGCCGTGAAATCCTCGTCAGCCGCGGGAAACTCAACCTTCGGCTTGTCGCCAAGCGTTTTCGTCGTCTGCGAAAGCTTATCAAACGCGTCAGAGAACACATCGCAAGCCTTTGTGAGATACTCCGTGGCTTCCGAAGCCGCTTTTGAAGCATCGCTCAGCTTATCGACAGCGGAACTCAGGCTGTCGGCAGCCTTATCAAATTCACTGTTCGCGGAAGAAATGCTGTCCGCGGCGTCCGAAAGCTTCTTCGCGGCGTCCGCAATCGACTCAACTCCGTCCTTGATTTTACCCGCGTCAATCTGCGAATTAATCTCGTCAAGCGCCTTGTTTATTTCGTCTGCGGAAGCCGAAATGTTCGCGATTGACTTGTTGATAACATCAAGCTGCGCGGAAATCTCGTCGTAAACCTCTTTCGGCACTTCCGAACTATTGATATTTTTCAGCGCGTCGGTAATTTCCTTAATCGCAGTTTCAGCCTCGCCGAGAGCCTTGCTTAGCTCCTCCGCGGCAGCTTCCATTTCTTTCAAGCCCTCGTTTAGCTGCGCCGCGTCAACAGCCTTGCTTATATGGTCGGCGGCGGCGGAAACGTGTTCTCCCGCAGTCTGAATATTATCCGCGGCGGCGCTTAGCTCATCTTTCACCTTATCGTTGTCGGGGATTGTCGCCGAAGCTTCTTTCAGCGCCGCGGCAGCGTGTTCGGCTGCTTTTCCAAGCTCCTCCGAAGCCGCCGCGTACTCGTCAAGCCCCTGCTGAAGCTCGTCCGCGTCAACGGCGCCCGAAATCTTCCGAAGCGCTTCGCTCATCTTGCTAAGTGCGCTCGTAACCGCCTGCATACTCTCGCCGAGTTTTATCAAGCCGTCCGAAAGATTATCGAAATCCTCGCCCTCGACAAAATCCTTGAGCTTATCGCACGCCTCGCCTATCTTCGTAAACGCGTCCGAGATGCTCTTAACCTCGCTGTTTATGCTGTCAAGCGACTTTATTATGCTCTTGACGGCGGCTTGAATACGCTCGGTATCGCCCATTCCCTCGGCAATTTCATCGGCGGCTTCCGCTATATCGTCAAGCGCGGAAGAAATCTTTTTTACAGCGCCGTCAACGATATCAAGACCCTCTTTGCCCGAATTTATCGCGTTTTTGATATCGTCGCTTGAAGCGTCAATCCCATCGAACGTCTTTTCGAGCGCCTCGCTAAACCTACTTAACAGGTCGAGTCCGTCGCGGAAGCCCTCCAGCGCGGGAGTTACTCCGTCAAGCGCTTCGTCAACGCGCGAAGAAATCTCGTTTATCCCGCTCGTCCAGCCGTTATACAGCTCCTCTGTCCTGTCGGAGATATCGTCGGCGGATTGACGAAGCTTTTCCATCTGCCAAGTCAAATTCTGAACCTTATTATTTACCGCGTCGCCGGCGCTTTCCGCGTCGTTTATGAGATTATCGACAAGACCGCTCAGAACGTCAAGCTCGTCGAGAAGCTTCTCAACGGTATCCTTGTCAAAATCAATGCTGCGGTAAGGCTCCATTTGTCCGACAATTCCGCCGACGTCTTTTCGCCCGAAAATCTCGCCGCTGTTAGCACAATTCCCTACATAGCCGCACTGTCTGCCGATAATTCCGCCGATATTATAACCGATATGAGGATATCCGACCGTGCCAAAATTCTCACAATTCCGCACAATTCCGTCCGAATAGCCCGCAATTCCGCCCACGTCCGTCATCGAGGACGGTTCCTCCGACGACATAAGACTGTCCCAATCAATATCCTTGATTGAGAGCTTAGCCTCCGTTGCGGTGGTATTAACGCTCATTCTGCTCTTGCTGTTGAGTATTGTACCGGAGTTTGTTCCCGCAATTCCGCCGACCGAGTGAGAGCCGCTTATCGCGCCGAAGACGCTGCTGTTCGCGACAAGACCGCTGTTCTCGTTTACTCCGACAATGCCGCCGACGTTTGTTTCACCCTTAACCGTTCCCTCGAAGCTGCACGCGGTTATGCTTCCGGCGCTGCTTCCCGCGATACCGCCGATATTCTCGGCGCTTCCCGCAGGAGAAATACTGCCCTTAACCGTCAAATTCTTCACAATTCCGCCTCGCGAAATATATCGGAAAAGTCCGCTGTACGAGCCGTTCGCCGTGATATTAACACCAGAAATCGTATGTCCGTTTCCGTCAAAAGTGCCGCCGAATATCGAAATCGGCGTAAATTCGCCCGAAAGCGTGATATCCGAACCGAGCGTTACATAAAGCCCCTCGCTGTACGAATCAATTCTGCAAGCCTTTGCAAATTCCGCAAAACCCGCTTCGTCCGTTATCGTGAGCGTGCGCTTTGAAGAACTCGTCTGCGACGACGTTACCGCAAAGGTCTGCGTCGGAACCGTAACCGCAAGCGCTGCCGCGGCGAAAACGGAGATGATTTTTTTCGTTATTTTCATTGCCTTAGCCCTCCGTTTCCTCTGCATTTTCGCCGATGGCAGCACAAGCAGCCTCGGCTTTGTCTTTAGCTTCTTCAGCGCCGTCGGAATCAAGCTGTGCGCTTATTTCACCGCGGATAACGCCCGAAATATTCGCGTCAACGATACCGCAGACATAACCGCGAACTCTGCCGTTAACCCACATATTGCCGGAACGCTTCTGAATAAGCTCTTTGCGCTTTAGAGTGAACGAGGTTTTCTCGATAATCGTATCGCCGAGAAGCAAAATCTGCGGCAAAACGAACATTACAAGGAATATCGAAATCAGCGTTCCGCGTCCAAGGCAAATTCCGACGGAAGAAATCGCAACGTCCGACGACAAAAAGCCTATCAGCAAGCCCGCTATCGCGAGAATTGCGCCGGAAGTTATGATTGTCGGGAACGCTTGATTGAGCGTTTCAACCATCGCGTCCTTAATCGACATTGTTTTCTTAAGCTCGGTATAGCGGCTTGAAATAACAATCGCGTAGTCGATGTTCGCGCCCATCTGAATTGAGCTTACGATAAGATAGCTCAGGAAGAAAATGTTCGTGTGCATTACAACGGGAACGGAGAAATTTATCCAGACCGCGCCCTGTATTATCGCAAGCAAAAGCACGGGCAGTCCCGCGGATTTGAACGTGAAAACAAGTATTACAAGTACGAACAGGAACGACAGTATGCTTACCATAAGATTATCCGTTGAGAAAACGTTCGAGAGGTCGTAATCCGAGGTTGAATCGCCGACAATATAGCTTCCCTCGGGATAATACTCGCGAACAACCTCGTGAAGCTCGTCAAGGAACTCAAACGTCTGCGTTCCTTCCTCGGGAACGTTCGTGTAGAGCAACATTCGGCTGTATTCCTCCGTTCCGAGCTGCTTTTTCGCGTCCTCAAGCTGCTTGTGAAGGTCGTCAATCTTGTCGTTAAGCTCGTCGTCAAGCGTAACGTAGCCCGCTTCCTTTTCGTTATAAATAAAGGTGAACATATCAATAAGCGGCACGGAATAGTTGTTAACCGAAGAACCCGTGAACGAGCCGACAATCTGCCCGTAATCCTCCTTATCCGCGGCATAAGCAGCGTAAGCAAGCCGAACGACCTCGATATCCATATCCGTAAGCTCGGCGAATTGTCTTGGATTAAGCGCGTCGGTCAGCACATAGCCGTCCATTGCCTCGATATTCGCAAGTCCCATCGCCGAGTCAACCTGCCGCATTTCTTCCATTCGCTCGAGAAGCAGGTGTTCCTTTTCGTAATCGCCGGCGGGAACCATAACCACGACAAGGTTGTTAGAGCCGAATTTCTCGTCAATCCGCTCCTCGGCAATCTGCGAAGCGTTTTTGGTATATGTTGAAAGCGTTGAATAGCCGTAAACGTAATTCGTCTGATTTGACAGGATAAATCCAGCC
>DBIU01000078.1 GCA_002304735.1 Ruminococcaceae bacterium UBA794
GAGAAGCTGTAATTTGTATCCGAACCTGCGACCGTTATGCGAAACGTTTTTCCGAAGCTAAGTGTGGAGCGCACCGAGGCTTGCTTTGGAGTTCCGTTCTCGTCCAATCCAACGAACACAACATTGTGATATTTTCTGTCCTCATAGATTTTGTGTTCGCGAGCGAAGTGCGATATTATCTGCGGATCGATAAATCTTTGCTTTGTCAGATACGCGAAAACCCGCCGCATATCCGAGTTGGGTTTGGGCAGCTCAAACGGTTTCACAATAGAGGCGGAAGGCTCACACGAAATAGCATTCACGGTATGCGTGGAACAATGACCGCCAAGCAGTTCGATCACGGAATCTTGAAAAGAGAAACCAAGAAACTCCTGCAAAAATTTGACTGCGTAACCGCCGCGCTGATTTTTGTGATCGTACCACTTGCCGCCGGAAATTGTCACGCTGTCGTGGGTGCCGGCGGCGTCCGTGTAGATGTACTGAAACGTTGTTCCGACACGCTTCACGCGCTCTCCGCGGCTTTCCAAAAACGCTGCCAAATCGGCATTATTCGCGCGATACAAATCATCATCGGGAAATTTGATATAAGCCATTTTTTCCTCCATAAGATTTTTTTAGATTGAATACTTAACCTTGTGGGTCCACGATGAACCTATCCTGAGTTCACTTTGCGCATAAAAATTAGGGCGGTTTCTCCACAAAATAGAGGTTCGTGGAGTTGCCGCCCGACTGTCTGTATCTGCGCTCGTGGCAAAGATATTTTGCTTTTTCAAGATCATCAAGCGCGCGTTTAACGGTACTTTTGGACATTTTCAAGTCGCATGAAATCGTGGAAATCGCGGGGAAACATTGCCCATTTTTGTCGGCACGATCGCGCAGATACCTGTACACCGAAATCGCGCGGTGTGGGAGATTTGTCGAGTAAATTTCGCGGTTATTCAGCAATCGATCACCTCTACTTGAACTGTGGATTTTCCAACGGATTTTCTTTCATGCCGAGCGCTTGTTTCTTGCGTCGGATCGCAGCTTTCAGCTTATGCTCGGTGCGGAGTTTCTGCCCATGCAGACTGCGATTGTAATCATCGGAAATAAGTCTGCCAAATGCTCCGAGCATAGCGAAAACCGCGTTTTGAACCGATAGCTGCGAGTTATTCTGGGGCAGCGTGATGTCAGTTTCAGACAATTTATCACTGTCATAATTTGGTTCACTCACAGGATACTGCATATCCAAAACCGCCCGAATGACCGAATTTTTGATTGGCTTGAACGCCTTATTTTCCTCCAACGGCAGGGGCTTTTGAACGGCATTTGTGTAGGTTTCGCACTTGCGCTTTTCAAGCTCGCACCACTGCTCATACATCTTTTTTAGAACCGGATTTTTCGCAAGATCCGCGACAATTTCGTCAACGGTTTTCTTGACGTTCGGCTGCAAATATCCATAAGTTTTTTTCCTTTTGAATCGCGAAGTTGGGAGTGCAATTTCAAAAAAAGCTGTTCAAGAATCGCGTCAAAATCGCTGCCGTTCTGCAATTCTGACAGTTAATTTTTCATCAATTTTTGGCTTCAGACCGCAGTTTGTCGCGCACGAAAGTCTGCTGCTGATACAGATTTTGCAGTTCATTTTTGTAGATATCATTCGCAAATGCACTGCGAATTTTTTCAATTCCAGCGTTCGTCAAAAATCCCTCTTTCGAATTTTGCGAATACGCAACGATGTGGACGTGCGGATTGGTTTCCTTGTTGTGAAAAGAGGCGTACCAGCGCATATTTTTGGGCGAGATTTTCTGCGCTTCGGCTATGTCCAAGATGTGCCGCCGAACCAAATCCCGCCATGGTTCAAACGTGTTGTAGCCCATTCGCACCGCGTCCTCGCGCCGCAGAGAAACGATGTGCGTCCAAATTGTACCTTGATGATTTGCAACCTCTTTCGCCGCTTCGTCAAGCACAATTTTGTCGTCTGAACTTGTAAATAAACCATGTGATTGCGGACGGGAATCAAGATAATTCATAAAAATTTCGCGGTCAATCTCACGCTTATTTTCCGGAATTGCAACACCTTCGCGGGTGGCGATGTACTTGATGTAATTGCCGAAGCGCTTGTGGGCATTTGGCTTAATGTAGCGGCTGGTGACGATTATTTTTGGCATTGATAACCTCCTTATTGTGAAAAAATCTCCTCTACTTGAATAGAGGAGAAATGTTTGTATGTAATGGTCAACGTTAGATAACTTCAAATTATCGGAGGTTAAAATGGATGAATTAAATAAGAAAGACGTTATACAATTTTATGAAGAAAATGCTTATGTTTGGCCGAATGATAATGCTTGGCATGCAGTTAATCAGTCAGAAATTCATAAAGCAGTACATGGCTTACAAATGCCACTTGATGCGGTAATACTAAATGCGGGCTCGGGTGGTTCAATATACGGCTTACCTCATACAATGCACAACTTAGATGTTGTTTCAAACAAAAATGTGAATTTAGAGAACTTTACATTAGGTAGTATAGAAAATATCCCTTTCGACTCACAATTTTTTGATTATGTAATTTGTGTGGGAAGTGTTTTAAATTACTGTGATGCAGCTAAAGCAATACAACAGTTTAGTCGTGTTCTAAAACCACAGGGCATTCTTTTATTAGAATTTGAGTCTAGCACAAGTTTTGAATTCAAAGGAACAGATGCTTATAACAAAAATGCAACCATAATAACCACGCAGTATTTAAACAGTAATCACGATATGTGGGTTTTCTCTCCCCGATATATAGAATATCTACTCTTAGCTAATAATTTTACTATTAAGGCTAAACGTCCATATCACATTATTAGTGGTCTAGCGTTTAATCGAAACCATGATGAAAATGTTGCTGCGCGTTATACTAAGTATGACGGAATTGTTAGACGTATACCTGTAATAAGCAAGCATTGTGGAAATATGATTATTACTCTCGTGAAGAACTAACTCTTCTTGTTTACCAATAGAGTCGCGCATACTGTTGCTATGCAAGATACCACAGCTCCTATAGATGAACTTACACTACTAAATGGTATATTTAGCAGAGGAAATATCAGATTGTAGATGATCGTAATTATAAAGGCGGTAATTAATATGCAACCCGCAACAGCAAATACCTTTACATATCTCTTAGGCTTCTTTACAGGTACGGCTCCAGCGGTATTATTGTATTCCTGCTTACCCTTTACACTACATTGAGTATATAACACATCTAACTTATCCTTCTTTGTCGATTCCTTTATGCTATTTAGCAACGATACTATCTTGTTTTTGTAGATAGTTAATTCCTCTCCATATAAAAATTCAGAATACCATGGGATATAATAGTCATTGCATATTGAGTCTACTATTTCTAAGAATGTCTCTCGTGAAATAAATCTAATAGCTTCATTTGTTTTAATATATAGCAATGATGAAAAATCGCACTCATGGTTGTCTAAACCCAGAGGAAAGTTATAATATTTTGCGTTAACCCTACCAAAATCCTCAAGACACATTATTTGCTTATAAAATGCACTTTCTTTATCTATGTCCTCCCCATTACCTTTATCGCTTATTTCAGCAGCAAAATAAGTCACCCGGATATTGTTGGTCTCGAAATAATTGCGAATCATACTGAGGAAAACTAAAAAAACTGCGTTTAGTCTATGACTTCCTTTAAGAGATATGTAATCTAAGATTGCTATACGCGTAGATTTGATATAGGTTACTTGAGAAAATCCTATAACCTCCTTGTTTAGTGTGAGCGCGAAAATAAACATTTCGAAACCGCACTCGCGAGTATCGCATCCGAGCCAATGAGTTATTTCATTTGAACTTGTATAAATTTCCTCAGGTGTTTCAGCAGTATATATTTGCAATGCCTGCGTATACAGTTCATCTGTAGGGCTACATAATCGTTTAAGTATATATTTATATTCAAGTGTCATAGTTTCTCCTCCGATAATTTGAAGTTATCCAACCTTTCTCTATTATTATACCACACCCCAACAAAAATTTCCACAAATTTCCCGAAATTTCATCATTATGCACAAACATTCGCGCTGCTTGTTGTAAAATTTGAAAAATAGGTGCAAATAGTTATATAATGTAAGTATTCTGAAAAAGGAGAAACCGATATGAATTTAAGAAAAAACATTGCCCTTTACCTCAATTTTTGCATGGAGCAGAAGACTCTCAGCTCCAAAACAACCAAAGCTTACGGTACCGATTTAACGCAGTTCGCTGAATTTTCCGCGGGAACATTCGACAAAAATGTCATAATCGACTACATAGCGCATCTGCACAAGCAGTTCAAGCCCAAAACTGCCAAGCGCAAAATCGCTTCACTAAAGGCTTTTTCGCATTATCTGATGACGCAGGAAATAATCGAAACAAACCCGTTCGACAAAATCAACACATCATTTCGTGAGCCGATGGTGCTGCCGAAAGTTATCCCGATGAACATAATCGGCAAAATTCTCGCAAACGCTTACAATAATTTTCGGCATTGCAGCACGGATTTTGCCCGAAAAAATGCGATTAGAAATATCGCAGTTTTGGAGATTTTATTTGCCACGGGAGCAAGGGTTTCCGAGATTTGCACGCTCACTCCCGACGCGGTGGATTTGGCAAATCACACCGTAAAAATCTTCGGCAAAGGTTCACGGGAGCGCATAATTCAAATTGAAAATCACGATGTTCTGGAGGCGCTGAACCGTTACTACGAAACGTTTCACAACGATATTTCAAAAGCGGGATTTTTCTTCGTGAATAAGCTATGCCATCGACTCACGGAGCAGTCGGTTCGCGCAATGATAAACAGCCAAGCCGCGGCAATCGGATACGAAAAGCACATCACCCCGCATATGTTTCGGCACTCGTTCGCGACGCTGCTGCTTGAGGAAGACGTGGACATTCGTTACATTCAAAAAATTCTCGGTCACAGCTCGATTTCCACAACGCAAATTTACACGCACGTTTCAATGGCAAAACAAAAGCAAATCCTCTCGGACAAACACCCGCGAAATAAAATTATAATCTGATTGAACTTTTGGGGAGGCGTTAATATTATACTTGACAAGAATAAACCGCCCATAGCAGAAGCTAGTGTCGAGAAGAAAGCCCCTCGCGGGCATAAAAATCACCCCTAGAGCGAACTAGGGGCGATAAGGCTGCCGGCACTGCCGGCTGTGGTATGGTTGATGATTTGCTTAGCCCCTCGCGGGCAAAAAAATCGCCCCTAGAGCGAACTAGGGGCAATAAAGGTGCAGCGATAAGGTCGAGAAGAAAGCCCCTCGCGGGCAAAAAAACACCCCTAGCACTTACTAGGGGCGATAAAGGGTCCAGCGTTACGCTGCTGGCGGAGAGGAAGGGATTCGAACCCTTGTGGGATTGCTCCCAAACGGTTTTCAAGACCGCCTCGTTATGACCACTTCGATACCTCTCCGAATACCCATATATTTTACCACAGATTTGCCTTTTTGTCAAGGGCATTTGCAAAAAATTCCGATTTTATCCGAAAAAGGCTGCCGAATAATCCGACAGCCCTCTATTTATTTGTTCACGTTAAACGCGGAAAGCTTCGGATAAACGGCGGCTTTTCCCAGCTCCTCCTCAATTCTCAGCAGGCGGTTGTACTTCTCAACGCGCTCCGAGCGCGACGGCGCACCTGTCTTAATCTGACAGGTGTTGAGCGCGACCGCAAGGTCCGATATCGTCGTATCGGCGGTTTCACCCGAACGGTGCGAGGAAATCGCGGTGTAATGCGCTTTGTGAGCCATTTTTATCGCTTCGATTGTTTCGGACACCGTGCCTATCTGGTTGAGTTTAATCAGAACCGAGTTTCCCGCGTCAAGCGAAATTCCCTTTGATATCCTTGACGTGTTCGTCACGAAAAGGTCGTCGCCGACAAGCTGAACGCGCTTTCCAAGCCGCTTTGTGAGCGCCTGCCAGCCGTCCCAATCTTCCTCGTCAAGCGCGTCCTCGATTGAGATTATCGGATATTTGTTCACAAGCGCTTCCCAATGTGCGATAAGCTGCTCGGAGGTGAACTTCGACTTTGCTTTCGGGAGAACGTACTCGCCCTTAACCTCGCCCTTCCATTCGCTTGCCGCCGCGTCCATTGCGAGCATAAAGTCCTCGCCGGGCTTGTAGCCCGCCTTTTCGACCGCGCTTAGGATAACCTCAATCGCTTCCTCGTCGCTCGACAAATTCGGCGCAAAACCGCCCTCGTCGCCGACAGACGTCGCCAGACCCTTTGACTTCAGGATATCCGCGAGCGCGTGAAACACCTCGGAGCATTGCCTAAGCGCTTCCTTGAAGCAGCACGCGCCGACTGGCATTATCATAAATTCCTGCACGTCAACCGTGTTTGCCGCGTGTGCGCCGCCGTTGAGAATATTCATCATCGGCACGGGAAGCGTGTTCCCCGAAACTCCTCCGAGAAAGCGGTAAAGCGGTACTCCGAGCGAGCAAGACGCCGCTCTCGCGCAGGCGATTGAAACCGCGAGAATTGCGTTTGCGCCGAGATTTGACTTGTCGGAAGTGCCGTCGGCGCGCTTCATTTCCTCGTCAACGGCGTAAGTGTCCGCGCTGTCCAAGCCGCAAACCGCTTTATTAAGCGCTTCGCTGATGTTTGCGGCAGCCTTTGACGCGCCTTTTCCGTTATAACGGTTTTTGTCGTTATCGCGCAGCTCAAGCGCCTCAAATCTGCCCGTTGAAGCGCCGCTCGGCGCAGCGCCGAAAGCGACCGTGCCGTCTGCGAGGTGAACCTCGGCTTCAACCGTGGGATTTCCGCGCGAATCGAGAATTTCCCGCCCGATAACCTTTTCAATTGACGTTGTGTAATACATAAAAATCCTCCCGAACGTTTTTCTTTAGTATAACATTCGGGAGTAATAATATTCAAGGGAAACTCAATTTATTTCTTGAAAAAGTCCTTGCCGACAATCGCTTCAAACCGCGGCTTTATGCCTGTTTTTTCCTCAAGATGACCGTAATTCTGAACCATATCATAGCTCGGAAGCGTATTTCCCTCGACAAGCACGGGTCTTTCGGGAGTAATCGCAACGTCCCAGCCGACATAGCCCACCTGCGGGATAACCTCCGCCGCTTTTTTGCACATCTCGACCGCTTCCTTGAACAGCGGAATTTCAAATCCCGCGAAAACCGTGCCGGAGAACGGGTGAGCGTCATAATAAACGCTTGTCGCGTCGCACCACGCGGGCTTTCTGATAACGCCGTCCGCGCCTACCGCCGTGTACATTCCGCCGCTGCAAATATTATCGACAACCTCTTTGCCGTTGCTCATTCGCACGAGCGCGTACATAAAATGCGTTTCGCCGTTGTAATTCAGCGTAACCATTCTAATCGTGTTAATCGACGACGGCGAAAGCTCGTTCATCTTTTCATTCTGCACAATCGCTTCTTCCGCGAGATACTGACCGTTTTTCATAAGCCTTTCGTAAAGCTCGGAAAAATCGGTGTTTTCGGTGATTTCCTCGCGCGTAATTCCGCTTCCGCCGAACGCGTTGAGCGGCTTCGCGAAAAAGCAGCTCTTGCCATCGCAGAATTTCTTCAAGCCGTCCGCGCCCGCTTTTCTCACGTCGATAAAATCCCTGCCGATATACTCGCTGAATTTCTCGTCAAACTCAAGCTTATCATCGAAGAAGTGGAAATATTCCTTGCTGTTGAGCGCGTGAGAGAGCTTTAGATTATCGTTCATCGTCATAAACGTGCGGCGATTTTTGCCCTTAATCAGCGCAAATCCGAAAACGTGATAATCGAGATATCCCACCGAGTATCTGAAAATGCACCAAATCATATCGAAGAACATCAAAAAGCGGTTTTTTCCCGTTTCTTTATGTATAAGGCTAATCTGCCTGAACATTCTTTTGAAGCTTCCGCCGCCGAGCCTGCGGAAAAAGGTTTTCAGTTTTCCCATTTTTTCTCTCCTTTATTCTGCCGAAATAACACTTTATTATTATAACACATTAACTTGATTTTTTCAATACAAAAAAGTCTGCGCGTCATAAAAAAATGGGCTGCCGAAGCAGCCCAAAATAAAAAGGGAGCGGGAATTTATAGTTAACGGAGAACAGCAAAGCCGCTCTCCGAAAACTTGCTTTTTATACGTTGAACAAAAGCTCGTCGTAGGTGGGATAAGGCCAGTATTTCTCACCGACAATGGTTTCAAGCTCGTCTGCAACGGCTCTGAGGCTTTGCATAAGCCCGAATACCTCGTCGTGATAGAAGCGAGCCTTCTTTTCCTCGCCCTCGACAGCCTGTGCCTTTACAACCGCGTCGGAAAGCTGTGCCGCCTTTTCGCTGAGCGCAGCCGTGAGGTCGTTAAGCTTCTTTGCAAGCTCCGTTTCAACGGTAGGCTCGATGCCGAGCGCCTTCTTGCTTGCCGCGATATCGCAGATATCCTTCGAGAACTTCATCACAGCGGGCATAATCTCGGTCTTTGCCATATCCGCGGCGGTAAGCGCTTCGATGTTGATGACCTTGGAGTAGTTTTCGAGCAGGATTTCTTCTCTCGCGTGCAGCTCAACCTCGCTGTAAACGCCGAATTTTTTGAACAGCTCGATATTTTTCTTCGCGGTAAGGCAGGGAATTGCGTCAACCGTGGATTTGAGGTT
>DBIU01000023.1:0-16231 GCA_002304735.1 Ruminococcaceae bacterium UBA794
GGATTGAGCTTTCCGAGGACGAAAAGGAGCGGCTTGACCGAAACACGAAAAAAATCCGCGAATTTCCCGAAAAAGAAATCGCGGCGACATATTTTATTGCCGACAGCCGAAAGCAAGACGGCGTTTATTGCACAAAGCGCGGCTTTGTCCGTTGGATAGACGAAGCCGCGCGGGTTATTATGATGTCGGACGGCGGGGAAATCCCGCTTGACGACTTGTATGACATTGATTTTTCAGACGAACAGCAAACAGATACTTCTCACAATCAGCGCCGCGAGCCACGCGATAACGCACTGTTCAACGACAATTCCGACAGCCCATTTTCCGCCGAGTTCGCGTCTGATTGAGGAAATCGCGGCAATGCAGGGCGTATAAAGCAGGCAGAATACGAGAAGCGCCGCCGCGTCGGGAGCTGCGAGGAGAGCTTGAAGCTCGGCGGTATTGCTTCCGAAAAGCACCGTAAGCGATGAAACGACGCTTTCTTTCGCCATAAATCCCGCAATAAGCGACGTACAAATTCTCCAATCACCGAAGCCGAGAGGCACGAAAATCGGCGCGATAAATCCCGCAACCGAAGCGAGAATACTGTCCTGCGAATTGTCCGTGAGCGCAAATCCGAGCGTGAAGCTCTGCATAAACCAGATTACGATTGACGCGATGAAAATAACCGTAAACGCTCTCTGCAAGAAGTCCTTAGCCTTGTCCCAAAGCAGCATAGCGACGTTTTTCGCGCCGGGAAGCCTGTAATTCGGAAGCTCCATAACAAACGGCACAGCCTCGCCCTTAAACAGCGTTCCGCGCGAGCAGAGCGCAACGAGTATTCCCGCGAGAATACCGCCGAAATACAGCCCGACCATTATAATTCCCGCATAATCGGGGAAAAAGACCGACGTAAAGAAGCCGTAAATCGGAAGCTTCGCCGAGCAGCTCATAAACGGCGTCAGCAAAATCGTCATCTTTCTGTCACGCTCCGACGGCAGAGTGCGCGAAGCCATAACTCCCGGCACGGTGCAGCCGAAGCCTATAAGCATAGGCACGATGCTTCGCCCCGAAAGCCCGATTTTTCTGAGCAGTTTGTCCATCACAAACGCAACGCGCGCCATATACCCGCTGTCCTCAAGCATTGACAGGAAAAAGAACAGCGTTACAATCACGGGAAGAAAGCTCAAAACGCTGCCTATGCCTTTCATAACGCCGTCAATCAGCAGCGAATGAAGAACGTCGTTTACGTTCATCGCCGTAAGTCCCTTGTCCGCCGCGTCAATCAGATAATCAATCCCGCTTTCAAGCAAGTCCTGCAAAAACGCGCCGATTACGTTGAACGTAAGGAAAAAAACCGCCGCCATTATCAGCACGAACATAGGAATTGCGGTGAATTTTCCTGTGAGGATTTTGTCGATTTTCTTGCTTCGCTCGTGTTCGCGGCTTTCTTTTGGCTTAACAACGGTCTTTGCGACAAGCTTATTGATAAATCTGAACCGCATATCCGCGATAGCCGCGCTTCGGTCAAGACCGCGCTCATCTTCCATCTGACAGACGATATGCTCGAGCATTTCCTTTTCGTTCTGAGAAAGCTTTAGCGCTTCTTCGATGAGCTTATCGCCCTCGATAAGCTTGCTCGCGGCAAATCTCACGGGAATACCCGCAGCCTTTGCGTGGTCCTCGATAAGCTCCATTATGCCGTGCAGAGCGCGGTGAACGGCGCCGCCGCAGTCGTCCTTGTCGCAAAAATCAATTCTTCCGGGACGTTCTTGATAATATGCAATATGAATTGCGTGACTGATAAGCTCGTCGATACCCTCGTTTTTCGCCGCGGAAATCGGCACGACGGGTATTCCGAGCGTATCCTCAAGCTCGTTTATATGTACAGAGCCGCCGTTGTCGCGCATTTCGTCCATCATATTCAGCGCGAGAACCATCGGCACGTCAAGCTCCATAAGCTGCATTGTGAGGTATAGATTACGCTCGATATTCGTTGCGTCAACGATGTTGATAATGCCCTTTGGCTTCTGATTTATGATAAATTCGCGGGTTACGATTTCCTCGCTTGTATAGGGCGACATAGAGTAAATTCCCGGCAAATCCGTGACGAGCGTTTCGGGGTGATTTTTGATTGCGCCGTCCTTTCGGTCGACGGTAACTCCCGGGAAATTTCCGACGTGCTGATTTGAGCCTGTAAGCTGATTGAAAAGCGTGGTTTTTCCGCAGTTCTGGTTGCCCGCAAGCGCGAAGGTCAGCCGAGTGCCTTTCGGAAGCGGGTGTTCGTCGGCTTTGACGTGATATTTGCCGCCCTCGCCAAGACCGGGGTGCGCCTTTTTGCGCGTCGCTTCCTGCGACATAATAGGCTCCCGTTTCTTCTCCTCAATCGGCTCAACGAGGATTTTTTCGGCGTCCGCGAGCCGCAGAGTAAGCTCGTAGCCTTGAACGCGAAGCTCCATAGGGTCGCCCATCGGCGCGTATTTCACAACTGAGATTTCCGCTCCCGGAATAACGCCCATATCGAGAAAATGCTGTCTTAGCGAGCCTTCGCCGCCTGTTTTCGTGACGACGGCAAGTTTTCCTATTTCAAGTTCTTTAAGCGTCATAAAGTTAACATCTCCTAACATCTCTAACATTATATTATATAATTGTTGATTTGTCAAGAGAAATTCGTCTATTCGCCGTTCATATAAGCGCAGGCGCTTTTCAGAGCCTCGAAAGCAAGCATAGGTTCGGTTTCCCGCTTAACGTAAGCCATAATCGTAAATTCGCCGTCCCAGCAAAGCTCCGCGCAGAAATCATCGCACGATATTTCATATTCAAGAAAGGCTTCGATTATGCTTGTTTTCGCGCCCGAAAGCTTCGCCGCGGTTTTGACAAAAGGCAAAACGGGGTCGAAGCCGTCCTCCCGAACTTTCCAAAATTCAAATGTAACGCTGTAAATTCCTTCTTGCTCGCGAATGATATTGTACAAAATTAAGCGCCTCCGTTTCGTTCTTTTTGATAACGGTTATGTAATAATTGTATAACTATTTATGGATTTTGTCAAGCGTTTTACAGCAAAGTTTTGCGGGTTTTCTCAATATTAAGAAGGACTTTTTTGAGCTTTATATATTGAAATTTACTTGACAGAACGCTGAAAAAAAGATATAATAAAAAATGAAAACTTTTTTCGGAGAGTTAATTATAAACAGGAAGGTTTGCTATGAGAAAATTCGATACTAAAATACAATATCTGAAATATAAAGTACTTCGCGAGGTTGCGCGGCAGGCTTGGGCTGATACGCTTTTCAACAACCTGCTGAATATTCCCTCGATAATCGTTCCGGGAAACGTTCCGACAATGCGCTGCTGCGTATACAAGGAGAGAGCGATTTTAGGCGAGCGCGTTAAGCTTGCAATAGGCGGAAATCCGCTCAATCCGAACGTAATCGAGGTCATCGAGATAGCCTGCGACGAGTGTCCCGTTGGCGGATTTGAGGTTACGAACGCCTGCCGCGGCTGTTTGGCGCACCGCTGCGAGGACGTTTGCAAATTCGGGGCGATTTCGTTCGACCACAACCACGTTGCTCATATCGACAAGACAAAATGCAAGGAGTGCGGTTCGTGCGCGAAGGTTTGCCCGTACACGGCGATTGTAAGCCGTACCCGCCCGTGCCAGAACGCGTGCAAGGTCAAGGCAATCACGATGAACGAGAACAAAGCCGCCGTTATCGACAACTCAAAGTGCATTTCATGCGGCGCGTGCGTTTATCAATGCCCGTTCGGCGCGATTATGGAAAAGTCGTTTATGCTTAACGTAATCGACCTCATCAAAAAGAGTCAGCAGGGCAGAAGCTATCGTCTTTACGCTGTCGTTGCTCCGTCGATTTCAAGCCAGTTTACCTATGCAAAGCTTGGTCAGGTTATCACGGGAATTAAGCAGCTCGGCTTCCACACGGTTGTTGAAGCGGCGCTCGGCGCGGATATGGTTGCGATTTCCGAGGGAAAAGAGCTTGTTGAACGCGGATTTCTCACAAGCTCGTGCTGTCCCGCTTTCGTTGAGTACATTCACAAGAGCTTCCCCGATATGTCGGAGAATATCTCGCACAATCCCTCGCCGATGGCGGCTATTGCGAAGTACATAAAGGAAACCGACAAGGACGCGAAAATCGTATTTATCGGGCCTTGCACGGCGAAGAAAATGGAGGCTCAGAGAGAAGAAGTCAAGCCGTATATCGACTCGGTTCTTACGTTCGAGGAGCTTCAGGCGCTGTTTGACAGCCGCGATATAGATATAACGGAGCTTGACGAGGGCGTTTTGGACAACGCTTCTTATTTCGGAAGAATATTCGCGCGCAGCGGAGGACTTTCGGACGCCGTTGCGGAGAGCTTAAAGGAGCAGAATATAACCGATTTTGAGCTTAAAGCAGTATCCTGCGACGGAATTGAGGAATGTAAGCTTGCGCTGTTAAAGAAGAGCAAGGGCGTTCTCGACGCTAATTTTATCGAGGGAATGGCTTGCGTTGGCGGCTGTATAGGCGGCGCAGGCTGTCTTACTCACGGCGCTAAGGATAAGTCCGAGGTAGACAAATACGGCAGAGAAGCGATGGAAAAGACAATTCTTGACGCGGTTTCGGTGCTGAAATAAACTATAACAAAGCGGTCTTTGAAAAAAGACCGTTTTGTTTGCGCGTTACTTGACAATTTATGCAAAAAGTGGTAAAATTAAGTTGGAGTTTATCACAGAAAGGAAAATGGCGATGAAAAGGGAATATCTTATGGGCAACGGCGCGATTGCTCTCGGGGCGCTGAAAGCGGGCGTTCGCGTCTGCGCGGGCTATCCGGGAACGCCGTCGTCGGAGATTATAGAAAATATCGTGAAATACAAGCCGACAGAGGTTTACGCTGAGTGGTCGGTTAACGAAAAGGCGGCGCTCGAGGTTGCGGCTGCAGCGTCATATTCGGGCGCGAGAACGCTTGTTACGATGAAGCAGGTCGGGCTGAACGTTGCTTCCGACCCGCTTATGTCGCTTGCGTATGTTGGAGTTAAGGGCGGAATGGTTGTGGTTGTCGCGGACGACCCGGGACCGATTTCCTCGCAGACGGAGCAGGATACGCGCGTTTTTGGCGAATACGCGAGAATACCCGTGTTCGACCCGTCAAGCCCCGAAGAAGCTTTTACGATGATACAAACGGCGTTTGATTACTCGGAAAAATACAGCACTCCCGTGATTTTTCGTCCGACAACGCGCGTCTGTCACGCTTACGCTTCGATTGAATTTGACGGCGCGAAGCCGCGCGATTACGAGGGATTTGTAAAGGATTCCAAAAAGTGGGTAATTTTCCCGCGGCTTTCTTTTATGAACCACGCGATGATTGAAAAGAGAAATCCCGAGATAGGCGACGATTTTTCCGAAAGCGGGCTTAATTTTGCCGCAGGAACAGGCAAAAAGGCGGTTTTCGCTTCGGGAGTAAGCTACGCTTACGCAAAGGAGTATTTGCAAAACCGCGGCGACGTTACGCTTGTGAAAATAGGCACGCCGCACCCGTTCCCCGAAAAATTCGCGCTTTCCGTTCTCGAAAATGTTGAAGAAGCGCTCTGTTTTGAGGAACTCAGCCCGTTTATAGAGCAAAATTTGCTTAAAATTGCGGGTAAATATCACCTTAATGTGAACATTCTCGGCAAAACCACAGGAAACGGCAGGCTTTCGGGAGAAAACTCTGCGGATATTGCCGCGGAAATAATCGGAGGATTTCTTGGAGAAAAGCCCGCTGAAAAGCGCGGTTATGCGGATATGCTGAAATTGCCGATAAGACCGCCCGTTTTGTGCGCGGGCTGCCCGCACAGAGCTTCGTTTTACGCGGTAAAGACGGCGATGAGCGGGAAAAAGGCGATTTTCTGCGGAGATATCGGCTGTTATACGCTCGGAAACGCGATGCCGCTCGATATGACCGATACCTGCCTTTGTATGGGCGCGGGAATTACGATGGCGCAGGGCTTCAGCCGCGTTGAAAAGGACACGGTTTGCTTCGCGTTTGTCGGGGACTCAACGTTCTTCGCCTCGGGAATGACGGGCGTTGTGAACGCTGTTTACAATCGCGCGAATATGATTTTGTGCGTTCTCGATAACTCGACTACCGCAATGACCGGACATCAGCCGCACCCCGGTACGGGTAAAAATCTGATGGACGACATCACCTCGCGCGTCGACCTCGTGAAGGTACTCGAAGGTATCGGAGTGAGCAAAATAGCCGTTGTCGACCCGCTTAATCTTGACGAAGCCGTTAAGACGGTTCGGGAGTGCGCGGAGCTTGACGGCGTAAAGGCGATTGTGTTTAAGTCGCCGTGCATTGCTGTCGCAAAATCAGCGAAGAAAATGACGGCTGACGAAAATTGCATTATGTGCGAAACGTGCATAAACGAAATCGGCTGTCCCGCGCTTTCAGCCGCAAGCGAGGGTATTTCGATTGACCCGACTCTCTGCACGGGCTGCGGGCTTTGCGCGCAGATTTGCCCCGTAAACGCGATAAAACCCGTCGGAGGTGATACGAATGAATAAGAGTATTCTTTTGTGCGGTGTCGGCGGACAGGGTACGGTTCTCGCGTCAAAGCTGATTGCGGCTGCGTTTATGCAGAACGGAGATGTCGTTCATTCCGCCGAAACTATCGGAATGGCGCAGCGCGGCGGTTCTGTCACAAGTCACGTCAGAATAGGCGAAAGCGCGTTTTCTCCGCTTATTCCGAATGGCTGCGCGGATTTGATACTTGCGTTTGAGCCTGCCGAGGCGGTGAGAAATCTGCCGCTTCTCCGTGAAAACGGCGCTGTTATCGCAAACAGCGTTCCCGTGAAGCCTGTTACAGATATGAGCTATGACGGCGCGGAAGCTGTCGATTACCTTAAAAAGAACGTTAAAAACGCGATTATCGTTGATGCGGAGGAGATTTGCAGAGAATTTGGCTCGTCTAAATTCTTCAATATTGCAATCCTCGGAGTTGCGTGCGCTGCGGGAAAGCTTGGTCTTTCTCGCGAGCAAATTCTCGCTGAAATTGAAAAGCGCGTTCCCGAAAAATATCTTGAACAGAATATCAAGGCTTTCCAAAAAGGAGAGCGGATAGGAGAAAGCTATGAAGCTTAATAATACGCAGATTGAACAGGTTGACAGACAGATAAAGCGGCTGTTGAAGTCGGAGAGCTATTACGGCGAGAAGTATAAATCGCTTGGAATTGACGGAATAAAGTCGCAGGAGGACTTTCTGAAGCTTCCTTTTTCCGATAAAAACGACCTCAGAAACGCTTATCCTCTCGGAATAATGGCTTGCGACGAGAGCGAAATCGTGCGTATTCACTCGTCCTCGGGAACAACGGGACAGCCCGTTATTATCCCGTATACCGCCAAAGACGTCGACGATTGGGCGACTATGTTCGCGCGCTGTTATGAAATGGCGGGCATTACCAAAAACGACCGTATCCAGATTACTCCCGGATATGGACTTTGGACGGCTGGAATAGGCTTTCAGGCGGGCTGCGAGAGGCTTGGCGCAATGGCAATTCCTATGGGTCCCGGCAACACGGAAAAACAGCTCAAGATGATGGTTGACTTGAAGTCAACGGTTATCACGGCGACTTCTTCTTACGCGCTTATGCTCGGCGAGGAAGTGACGAAACGCGGCTTGAAGGACAAGATTTGTCTGAAAAAGGGAGTTATCGGCTCTGAGCGCTGGAGCGACGCTATGAGAGCGCGTATTCGCGACGAGCTTGGAATTGAGCTTTACGATATCTATGGACTTACGGAGATTTACGGTCCGGGAATTGGCATAAACTGCGATAAGGGAAGCGGAATACACTACTGGGACGACTATATTTATATTGAAATAATCGACCCCGTGACGGGCGAACCCGTTCCCGACGGCGAAGAAGGCGAGATTGTCATTACAACTCTCGTTAAGGAGGGCGCGCCGCTTATCAGATTTAGAACGCACGATTTGTCGAGAATTATTCCCGAAAAATGCCCTTGCGGAAGTAAATACCCGAGAATTGACATTATCAGAGGAAGAAGCGACGATATGTTCAAGGTTCGCGGGGTGAATATGTTTCCCGCGCAGGTTGAGGAAATTCTGAGCAAGGTTGAGGGCGCTTCAAGCGAATACAGCATTACTATCGCCCGCGACGACGACAATAACAAGGACGTTATGCTGCTTACCGTCGAGGGCGACGGGGATTACAGCTTTGACGAAATGAAAGGTAATATCGTCGATTTATTTAAGTCAATGATTGGAATGACGCCGAAGGTGATTATTGTGCCTATCGGAACGCTTCCGAGAAGCGAAAAAAAAACCAAGCGCGTTACCGATTTGAGGGATAATTGAAATGAGCGTTTTGATAAGAGAATTTAACCCTGACGACGTTCGTAAAGCTGCTGAAATATGGAACGAGATTGTCCGGGCGGGAAACGCTTTTCCGCAGATTGACGAGCTTGACGAAAAAACGGGCGAGGAGTTCTTCCAAAGTCAGTCTTATACGGGAGTTGCCGCTGACGAAAACGGCGAAATTGTCGGTTTGTACATTCTTCACCCGAATAACGTAGGGCGCTGCGGGCATATCTGCAACGCGAGTTACGCGGTTAAGAGCGGGCTTCGCGGCAAGCATATCGGAGAAGCGCTTGTCCGCGACTGCATTAAAACGGCGAAACGGCTCGGTTTCGGAATTTTGCAGTTTAACGCGGTTGTGCGCTCAAATAAGCCCGCGCTCGCTCTTTATGAGAAGCTCGGTTTTGTGAAGCTTGGCGTTATCCCGAAAGGCTTTTTGATGAAAGACGGAACTTATGAGGACATTATTCCGCATTACATTGAGCTGTAAAAACAGCCCTCCGAGTTTTCGGCGGCGCTGCCTTTAGCAAATTATCGCATTTTCTGCAATTAAACAGCGATTACAAGATGTTTTTCCCATAAAAAAATCTCCCGATTATCCGAGCGAATAATCGGGGGATTTTTTGTTATAATCAGATTTTCGGCTGATTAGCGCTGTGTTTTTTCACCCAAGCGCGGATTATCAAAACAAGCAAAACTATGATTGCAATTGTAATCAAAATCTTCAAAACAACCGCAATGTAATCCGTTTCGGGAGTGGTTATCGCCCAGACTTGACCGAGATTATCGCGGAAGAACATTATTCCGCTGTCGGAAACCGTGATTTTGCCGTTCGTAAAGTCGATAATTTTCACGATTTCATTGACATCTCGCTCGCTGTCGGCGTCAAGAATACCGTAGAGATACCACTTTCCGCCGTCGCTTTCAACGGGCGCCGCCGTGTAAATTCGCAGACCGTTTCCGAGCGTTATTACAGGCGCGCAGGCGTTTTTCATCTCGGTGTACTTCTTCGATATCTCCATATTCAGACCGTCGAGAATGAAAAATCCCTCCGTTGAGCCTACATAAAGCCTGTTGTCGGCTTCCGCGGGCGCCGTGAGAGCGCCGCCGACCTCGCATTTCATCAGAGAATCCGGCTCGGCTGTACCGTTGTCGGAGAGCCGCATTTTATACATAAAGCCGTCGTCGCCGCTCATAAAAATCGCGTATTTTCCCGCGTAAACATAGTTTATCTTCGCTCCGACAATGTTTTCGGCAAAATTCTTCTCTTTGATATTCAAGCAAACGAGCTTTTCTCCGCTTGAAAACACAACAAAATCCTTGAAAAGAGCAGGGGAGGACGGCTTGTTCTCGGATTTATATTCCGAAATAACGCTGAAATTCTCATTCATATCAACGCAGAAAAACGAATAACCCGCTTCTGCTTTTGCGCCGAAGAAAATCATATTATCCGAAACGGCAGCGTCCGTTACAATCTCGCCGAATTTCTTGAAATTCACAACGCTCATATCGTCTGTATTGATAACGCAAATTCCCGTGCGGGTCGGCTGGACGAGCTTGTTCCCGACAATCGCGCCCTTACAGTCCGCAGAAACCTTTTCCTCAAGCTCAGCGGCAGCGACGATTTTTCCGTCCCTTTCGGACAGCTTTCTCACCTTATTAACGACAGGCAAATAAACAAATTCCCCTTTGCTTATCGGCACTCCCGACGGCGATGTTTCGCCGGTGTTCCAAATTATTTTCACATATTTTTTGTCATAGGGAGTTTTGGCGACGCTAACAACTTCGCTTTCTGCGGCGAAGCCCGCGTTTTCGGCAAAAGCCTGTGCCGAAAGCGTGAACATCATAATAACTGTAATGATTGCTGTAAAAATTTTTTTCATATCTCAATACTTTCTCCGTTCGTAAATGAATATAAATATGTCCGCGAAACGCGCTTTCCCAACATTCTCGGAAGAATTTCAGCGTAAATCGCAACCTGTCTTGCATAAGCGTCTTTTTCCGCGTTTATGTCGTAATCCGTTTTGTAGTCAACAACGACAAGCTCTCCGTTTTCCTCGAAGCACAGGTCAACGCGGCCTTGAATACCGAAAATTCCACGCAAATTCGAGTCGATTTTGCTTCCGTCAATCTCGTCGTAAAACGGAAATTCCCGCTCGATATGTTCGCTTTTAAGAACTCTTTCGCCGAGCGCACTTGTAAAAAATCCGATTATTTTTTCGGGATTAACGCACTCAAGCTCTTCCTCGGAAATTCTGCCCTCGTCGCACAGTCTGAAAAGCTCGGAGGAGACGCAGTCCGAAAGCTCTTTCGGCGCACAGTTTCGCACGGCGTCAAACGAAATACATTCCATACAGCGATGATATGCGTTTCCGATATCCGCGCCGCTTTTCCCGCCGGAAAGCGCAAAAGCGGGCTTTGTCAGCGTAAACGGAATTTGCGAAGTCCTGTGAGCAAGCTCTGTAACCGAAAATTTCGCTTGACGGCGCGTTTCATCAACGTTAGCGTAAGGCTTTGTGATTATATTTACAAGCTCGCGAACATCATTTTCGTCCGCCGAAACACATTCCTCGGTAAATTCCTCGTATTCCGGCGCTGCGGGCGCACTGTTTGCAATATGCAGCTTCAGCGGCAGTTTTGACGAGGTTTTTATCGTGCCGCTTTCGGAGGGAATTTCGCCGTCAAGCCGCCTGCAAAGTGAACTCAAAATCCAGCGAAAGGGTACGTTGCTGTCAAAAATTTCTTCGGGAATAAGCTCGTTTTCGCAAAGTCCGTTAATCGTCTTTTCCGAAAAGCTTCCGACCATTATGAGCTTTTCGCGCGCTCGCGTCATTGCTACATAAAGCAGTCGGAGTTCCTCGCCAATCGGCTTTCTGCGGTTGAGAATTTTCAGCGCCTGACCGCTGAACGTTTTTTCGCAGAAGTGGTTTTTTCGGTCAACATAATCCATTGAGAAGCAATAGTCCTGATTTATGAGGAATTTTCCCGAGTAATCGCTCGGATTAATCACGCTGTCAAGCTCTGCGAGAATACAAATCGGCGCTTCAAGTCCCTTGCTTGCGTGGAACGTCATTATTCTGACGGAATTTGCCGCGTCCTCGGGTGCGGCAGCTTCTTCAATATCGCGGCTATTTTGAGCGGATTTTTCAAGAAATCTAAGAAAATCGCTCAGCGTTCCGCATTCTCTTGAAACAAAATCAGACGCTATTGTCTGAAATCGGCGAAGATTTGAGATGCGCTGACGGCTGTCGTCATAAGCGCTCACAATTGAGAACAAATCGGTAGTATCATAAAGTTTTGCCACTAAACTATCCGTGGAATTGTTGCTCATATAGTATCTGAAGCTCTCTAGCTCGTTCAGAAACGAAAGCGCTTTTTCGCTCACAGAACGCGTAATTCCGCGCTCGAAAAGAGCCTTTTCGGTTTCCGCAGCGAGCTTCAGAGCGCCGTTGCGAGCGGAAGAAAGCCTCTGTTCAAGCGGCTTTGTGCAGAACGTCAGACAGCCGAAAAGCGAGTATTTTTTTGTGCAGGCGGAAAGCTTTTTTACATCGTCGTCGGAAAGCGAATTTTGCGGAAAGCCGAGTATTCCGAGTTTAAGCTCCGCGATTTCTTCGGCTGAAAAACGATAAATCGGCGACATCAGCACATTGAGCATTTCCTCGTCGCGAAGCGGATTGTCGATTATTTTCAGCAGGTTTATTACAATCAAAATCTCCTCGGAAGCAAGAAAATTTCGTCCTTTCGGAGCAATGGAAGAAATTGAAAGCTCGGAAAGCGCGTCGCGATAATTCTTTATTTTGCCGTTTTTTCGCGTCAGAATAACGAAATCCGAGAAAGACGGACGAACTTTTTCGTTATTTTTAGTGATGTAAAAATCCTCATCTTCGAGCATTTCTTTAATCAGATTTGCCGTAAATCGAGCGTTTTTGAGGTCGTTATCGTCGTCGTTTTTTTCAAAGTCAAGCGCGTAAATCTCGGCGTCAAAGTTTCGGTTGTCATCGGAGAAATCGGCGCCGTATTCAAGACCGTTTCCGTCGGCATAGTCAACGCCTCCGTATTCCTCGGTCATAAGTCCGCAAAACGCTGCGTTTACGACGTCAATAACCTGCTTTCTGCTTCGGAAATTTCGGTTAAGCGGAAGCGCGGTAAACCCGTCGGCGCCCTTACAGAGCCGCGCCATAATCATCGGATTGCCGCCGCGAAAAGCGTAAATCGACTGCTTTACGTCGCCGACATAAAATAGATTTCCCCGTCCGAGAAGTCGGAAAATCTCCGCTTGAACGTCGTTTGAGTCTTGAAATTCATCGACGATAATGCAGGAAAATCTCTGCGAAAGCTGACTGCGAAATTCATCGTCGCTTTGTAAACGTTCAAGAAGCAGAAGCTCGCAGTCGGAAAAATCAATGCAGCCCTGCGTCCGCTTAATTTCGGAATAGTAGGCAATATAGTGCTTTACAAGCCTTGAAAAGGTCCGCGCCGCGGTCTGCTGAACGGGGAGAGTAAGCTCCTCCTCTGATTTTGCAAAATTGAGGTCGAGAACCTTTGAATAGGCTTCCTGAAAGGATTTGCGGACAGCGTTAAAGCGCTTTTTTGAAGCGTTTTGCGGGTCGGCACGGCTTACTTTCGACGAATTTTCGGGCGTCTTTTTCGCAGCGTCAAGAAGCGCTTCAAACAGCTCCATAGTCGGATTTTGACTGAAATCGGCATAAAGATTATCAAGCTTATCAAGCCTGTTTTTATCATAGTCCGCCGCGTCAATCAGACTTTCAAGCACGGAAACTTTTTTTGAGCGCTTTTCCGCGCTGCCCTCGTCGTTAACGCCGTCCTCGTATTCGAGAAGATAATTGTCGTATTTTTCGCAGTATAACCGCATTTTTTTTATCTGCCTGCCGATATAATCGACATAAACTCCGATGAATTTTTCTTCTAGCGAGTTCAGCGAGGAGTAGGTTTCTGCGGCTTCACCAAGCCATTTCTCCGCATTGCCGCAGGACGATAATTTTTCCGCAGTCGAAACTACCGTGTCAAAAAGCGCGTTGTCATTTTCAAAGTTAAACGTGAAAAAAAGCGTATCTCTATCTTCGGCGGTAAAACCGTTTTCAGCGTTTTCATCATAGAAATCACGCATTGTAAGCTGAATTGCGGACCACTGCATCGACGTTTTTTTCGTATCGTCGGCAATTGAAAATGAAACGGGCAGGTCAAATTTCTGAAAATTCTCACGAATAATTTTCAGACAAAACGAGTTTATTGTTGAAATTGAAGCATTGCGTAAGTTAATAATCTGTTCGGAAAGGAACGCTTTTTTCTCGTTCGAGTCCTTGTCGTCCGATTTTGAAAGCTCGGAAATTCGCTTTTGGAGAGCGGAATTAAGCTTATCGCGCAGGCTTTTGGTTGCGTTGACGGTAAACGTCATAATCGCTAAAGCAGACGCGTTAATAGGATTTTCATAGTCGGAAATAAGCCTGATAATTCGCTCGACAAGCAGCGTTGTTTTACCGCTTCCCGCGGCTGCTGTGACAACAGCTGGCTTGTTATACGGAAAAATCACCGCGGCTTTTTGTTCTTCGGTAAGCTTTAATCCGTCACTCATTTTCACTCTCTCCTTTCAAATTATTCTCAATATCGAGCACATTTTTACCGTTATTTCCGCAAATCAGCGAAAATCTGCAATAATCGCACGCGCACTTATGTTTTTTTGTGTTTTTGCCGTCAACTCCGAGAATATTTTCGGAATACTTCAGCGGAAGCGCGGAAATATTGCCGCTAAAAATCTCATCGAGATTTGACTGCACAAGCGCAAGGCATTGCTCGCGAAGAAGCATAAATTCCTCTGTGTCGGGCGAATTTTCGCCGTCGGGGAGAATTGATTTCATAAGGCTTTTCAGCGTCTTTTCATCAAGAACGTTATTGACGTTCTTTTCTTCCTCGGTGATTTTTCCTATGATGAAATCAGCATACTTCTGCGCTTCAAGGTCGGTGTTTTTATCGCGGACATAAAGCCCGTTCGGGTGATGGTTCATTGACAGAAGCCGAAAAGCCGAGATTTTATCCTCAATCGCGCCCGAAGCAGCCGACGGAATATAGCTTATTCCTCCGGGCAAAACCTTGGTTTCGTTGTTCAAATTTGCGTCGCAAAGCGCAAAAAGATAGAGAAGCATTTGAATGTTCACGCCGTATTTTGCGTTTTCAACGTCGAAGCTTTTTGCGTTGAATTTATAGTCGATAACTCTGATATACGAGCATTTTTCTTCCGTGAAAAACATATCAACTCTGTCGACGCGTCCCGAAATCTTTACGCTCGAGCCATCGTCAAGCCTTATTTCAAGCGGCTTTACGCGTAATACTCGCTCGGGTTGAGGGGAGGATTTTTCCGCGGCTGAAGATGAATTTTCCGTTGAAATTACCGCTTCGGGAATGAAAATCTGGTCGTTTTCGAGGTTATTTGAAATAACCATCTCGGTTTCGTTTGAGATATTCAGCTCAAAGAATTTTGGTCTGTATTCGCGGGCGGAAAATTCGGCTTGAAGCGTTATCAAAACGTCTGCGGCGGCATTCGCCAAGTTATAGAACAGGAATTTCGCTCTTTTATCGCCGTCAAAATCGCCGTTTGTTTCCAAGCGGCAAAACTCCTCGATATAAAACAGCGCCAAGGAAATGAAATCATTTCGCGAAAGCGAGAAAAAAGCGTTCATTTCCGAACAGTATTTTTCAAGAATTTTCTGCAAGACATAGTGAACGGCATTTCCTCGATTACCAACGTTAAAAATCCTCTGCCGTTTTTCCTTGATTTTCAGACCAAATTCGCAAAAATATCTGAATTTGCAGAGGTTGAGCTTTTCGGCGGAGGTTGCTCCGAGATTTCGGTCAAATATGCGCTTTGCTGTTTCGCACGAAAGGTGATGAGCGCCGATATCCTTTAATTTATCGGCACTTTTTTGCGTCTTTTGGCTTCTGATTTCATCAAGCTTATCAACAAAATCCCCGCAGTTAAGCGAGCGAAGCGCGCTCTTAAGCGCCGCCTTTTCGTATGAATTATCGCGGATTTTGCCTGCATAACGCTGTTTTGCCGACTTAATCGAACGGCAGTAAAAACGGTCGTCAAAGTCAGCCGCAGCGCGGATTTTTGCACTTGAAAAAATTTCGAGAATATCATTTATGACTTGAGAACGGCTTTGTTCGTCGCCCTTTTCGCCATAGTCGGAATAGACTATTTCAAGCCGCTCCGAAGGCAGCGTAATCGCTTTGTAAGCGCGGTACAGCGACAAACAATACTGCTCCTTTGCAGATTTCAGAGCGTGTAAGCATAAATCGGACAGCCCAAGCTCTTGAATATTATTCCGCAAAAATTCAGCTTCGCTGTCCGAAAAAACGCCTGTTCCATCTGCGGAAGTCGGGAACTTTTCATATGAAGCGCCTAAGATAAACGCTGTTTTAATGCCGTTTGCGCGCGTTCTGTCGATATCGCCGACAATCACGCAATCTTGATACTGCGGCGGCTTTGCGAGAACCGTACCGGCGCAAATATCCGAGAAAAACCGATAATATTCATCGAGGGAGATGTATTCGCCTTGAAGCTCGCGTTCAAGCGTCTCAAAAATCTTCGCAAGAGAGTCCCAAAGCTGCTGATTTACTCGCAGAAGCTCTGTTTCAATTTCGCCGGAATTTGGCTTTAGACAGCGGTTGTAAAGCACTCTTTCAATTCCGGCTTCTTCAACCGCATAGCTGAAAATCTGCCGGGTTATTTCGGCGCCGTCCTTGCCGCTAAGCCTTTTTTTCAGCTTAAGAATGGGTTCAACAACCGCCGCTCTTATTTCTTCGGCACTCAAATCATTTGAATTATTCTCGTAATTGAACGCTTTTTTCAAGTGCTTTGACTGAAGATTCCACTCGAAAATATAA
>DBIU01000023.1:16260-31084 GCA_002304735.1 Ruminococcaceae bacterium UBA794
TCGAAAATATAAGACTCAAAATCGTCGATATCCTTTTTGGAAAGCGAAACTCTGCTTGCTTTTGAGGATAATGCTTCATCGTTTTCGTCGCTGTCCGCATTTTTCGGCTTGCTCATAAAATTCGTTTTAATCAGACTCAGAACATTATCGACGGAAAAATCTCTCAAAACATTCAGCAGGGCGAGAAAAAAATTTACAAGCGGCTGAAACAAAATCTGCTCGGGAATGTCGAGAAAATACGGTATTTCGTATTTTTCAAACGCGCTTTTAATATGTTTTCCATATGAAGAATCCGCGCAAAGAACCGCGATTTCGCGATAAAGACAGCCCTTGTCGAGGCAAAGCTCCTTGATTTTCGCAGCTGTATAGTCGATTTCTTCGTAAATATCCGCCGCGCGAACAATTTCAATCGCTTCCCGCGGCTCGACGCAGCTTTTTTTCTCGCTGAAAATACTTTGTGAAAGCTCGGAAAGCGGCGAATTTTCGGGCAGTCTGCGCGGGATATTTTCTTCGGAAACTTGAACGTCAGCGCCGATTTCCTTCGCATATTCGAGCATTTTATCAATCTGCGTTCTAAGCCCGAGGAAAAGGTTTTCTCTGTCGTTTTTGTTTAGCTCGACAGTAAAACCGAACGTAATATTCTCAACGATTTCGATTAGCTTCAAAAGGAACTGAAGCTGACTTCCCGTGAAGTCGTTAAAGCAGTCCACATAAACGTCGGCGTTTTCAAAAATGCCGCTCTTTTCCGAGGACAACGCTTTCGCCGCCTCGCTTATTGCGTCAAGCCTGTCGAGATATCGGCTCATATAGCCCTCGTAGCTTGCTTGAATTTTCGACACGTCGCAAAGCTTTTCTACAATCGGAATGTGATTTTTCAGCTGTTCGTTCTTGTCGGCATTTTTTCTGATGACTGTTTCGTCAAGAGAATTTGAGGACAGGCCCGCAGATTTCAGCATCGAAACGGTTGCGAGCATTTTTTTGCAGAAACCCGCTTTTTCCGCCTGCCGAGCAAGCGACGACAGTGCTGATTTTTGTTCGCGAACGGCTTTGTGCATCAGGATATTTTTTATCGTATCGTCGGCGTCAATTCGCTTGTCAAAAGCCTCCGCGAGGATTTTTTTTGAAAGGGAAGAGAAGGTTTCGATGTGAATTTCCCGAAGCCTTGTGAGAAGATTTTTCCGCTTAAGCTCCTTGTAGATTTCCTTTTCCGTTTCAAACTCAAACTGGTCCGGAACGATGAAAATAACGTTAGAATATGAACGTTCCGATAAACTAGCGCAAATCTCGCGCCTTATCGCCGCTGAGATATCAAATTCAGCGCCCTTTGCAAATACCTTTACCAAAAAATCATCTCCTTGTTACAGCGTAAACAAAAGCGTTCGCGCGCTTACCAACCTTTTCGATAACGCCCGCTTCGCGCAAAACCTCAAGTCTAAGCGAGCTTTCCGCCTCGTGCGCGGCTTTGCAAAACTCTTTTTTCGTGAAATTTTCGGGAAGCCTTTCGGGAAGCAATCGAAAATAATCGCTTAAATTTTCAAGAAAAATCTCCTCTGTAATTTCGGTTGGAATTTTGCTTATCACGCATTTTCTTCTTGCGTATTTATTTCTTATATCGGGAATTTTTTCGCCGTGAAAATAAACCTTTCTCACTGCCTTCAGCCTTACGATAATAATTCTGAGATTTTCGTTTCTCAAAAATCCGCGGATTGAATAAAGCTCGTCGAAAGCCGTTCGCAGGGAAGCGTTCTTTCCGTGATTGTCGGACAAAATCGTTTCGCCGGTATCGGAGTTAATGTAAACGGTTTTACACTCGCAGATAAGCGGGTGAACGACGTTAACTTTTGCGAAATTAAGAAACTCCGAAAGTTTCTCGCGCAGCCTGTAAAGCTGCTTTGTCTGAATTTCAAAAATTCCGTTTTCGCAAACCGCGTCAGCGTAATAATTCCCGATTTTGACCTCCTGTTCGTCCGAAAACGGCGCGTAATAATTCTTTAGCGCCGCGTGAATAAGCTTTTCGTTTTGCGTGCCGACAGTACTTTTAACGCGGTTCAGCGCCTTTTCGACAGCGCTCGCAAAGCGGTCGGTCGTGTTCGCTTCGCGCTTTTCGATAAACCTTGCCACAGCGTCGTTTTCGTTATCCTCGATAATCAAATCCGCCTCTTTTTTCAGCTCGTCGATTGAATTTTGAACGGCAGCTCCAAGGTCTGCGGCTTGAAGCATAGGAATATCGTTTTTGTTATCGCCGAAGCAAATCATTTTGTCCGCTCCGATAAGCGCCTTTAGCTGAAGCGCTGCCGCGGCTTTTCCCGCGCGTTTATCGTAGATTTCATACCAAGTCGTATCGTCGTAAGTATCGCTTTGAAAGTTGTGTTCAAAGCCGTTTTCGCGCGTAAAAAAGCTGTCGAGAACAGCTGTGTTTTCGGTATTTAAAACAGTGATATAAAACACGTTTCCCGCAAACAGCTCGTCGAAATTTTCGGCGGCGCGAAGCCGTTTGTCGCCCTTGCGCGAGTTGACGTAATTCCTCACTTTTTCGATTTTATCGGCAAGGAAAGAAACGCGTTCTCTGCCGTCAATGTATGAGTAAACAAGCGGCGCATAGCCGTTTTCACGGAGAAATTTTTTCGCGCCGACAACAGCCTTTTTCGTGAAAACATTCTCGATTATACGCTCGCCGGTTCGCGTATCAATCACGAAAACCCCGTTGAACGTTACAGCGGGGCAGTTGAGGTTAAGTTGGTTCACGAGCGGCGCAGCGCTTGCGTAGGAACGCGCCGTCGCATAGGTAAACATAACGCCCTTTTCGATCAGCGAATTGAGCGTTTTTACAGAATAGTCCGAGATTGACGCGTCGTTTTTGAGAAGCGTGCCGTCGAGGTCGGTAACATAAAGCGTCATATCAGTAATCCTTGCAGCCTTCAACGACAAATCTGTGCGTCAGCATATATTCGCGTAACTCCTGAAGCGCAGGGAACCGAAATCCTTCATATTGAATAGCGCAGCACCCGCAGGCGTTTGCGCGAACGACAGCCTCGCTAAGCGGAATTTTCTCCATAACGCCGCTTATCAGACCCGCGTCGAAAGCGTCGCCCGCACCCGTCAAGTCGACGACCTTATCCGCTCTGAACGTAGGCGCAGTGCCGCTTTCAACGTGACTTTTGTAGAACGCGCCTGCTTTCCCGAGGGTAACGACAATCTTATTCACGCCGAGAGAAATGTAATAATCTGCTATTTTTTCGGGTTCGGACAGCCCGCAAAGCTCTTTTGCGTCGTCAGCCGCGGGAACGAAAACCTCCGCGCATTTCGCCATTTCAGCGATGATTTCGTTGCTATTGCGCACCGAGAATTTTCCCGGGTCAAAAACAACGGGAATTTCAAGCATTTTGCACTTTTTGCACAAATCTTTTGCAAATGAAAATGAATATTCGCTGTCAAAAATAAATTCTCCCGTGATAAAAACAGCGTCGTAATCCTCGGGGAAAATCTTAAATTCGTCGTTTGTATTTTCGATAATAAGGCTGTCGTCAACGCCGTTTTTTTGAAGAAAATCACGAATAAAACCGCCGTTTTCAGCGCATATGCGAGAAGCGGCAGAGGTTGAAACGCCAAGCCTTGAAAGAGCGGCGGCAGTGTAAACTCCGTCACCGAACACGTTTTTTCCGTCAGAACAAATCTTGCATAATATTAATGCTTTTTGCATAAAATCCTCCGTCTGTCAGAAATTTCTGATATTGCCGTCCTCATAGGCAAAACCTGTATAGCCGCCCGCTTGAAGCCTGTCCAGAAAGCTTTTCATTTTCTTCGGCTTTTTGAAGAGCGAAACGTCGTATTTTTCGCGCAATTCTTCGGCTTTTTTATATGCTTCAAGGAAATTATCTTCGTAAAGCACGGCGATTTTTTCCTTAACGGAAGCCTTGCGCTTCATATCGGAAAGAATACTGAAAATACGCTCAAATCCTATTGAGAAGCCGCACGCGGGGATTTCCTCGCCGATAAACTTGCCGATAAGCTTGTCGTATCTGCCGCCGCCCGCAACCGAGCTTCCAAAATTCTCGCTTCTTACCTCGAAAACCGTTCCCGTGTAGTAGCCCTGTCCGCGAACGAGCGAAATATCAAACTCAATGCCATATTTTCCGTCGGCGATAGCCTTGCTTGCCGCGATAATTCCTGAAAGCCGCGCCGTCGCTTCATCTCCGACAATTTCGCGTACCTTGTCGATATCAAGCGGGAGCAGCGAAAGAATTTCCGCGAACTTGTCAACGCAAGCCTTATCGTAGCCCTTTTCGGAAAGCTCTGCGACAACGCCCTCCGCGCCGATTTTATCAAGCTTATCAAAGCTAACGCAGACCGAGGGAAGCTGTTCCGCGGAAAAGCCGCAGCTTGTGAGAAGCGCATTGAGAACGGTTCTGTCGTTGACGCGAACGGTAAATTCGCCGATTTCAAGCGCCATAAGAGCCTTTGCGGTAACGGCAATCAGCTCGATTTCACATTCCGGCGAAGCGTCGCCGATAACGTCGATATCGCACTGCATAAACTCGCGCAGGCGACCCTTCTGCGGGTTTTCGGCGCGATAAACCTTGTCCGTCTGAATAGCCTTAAACGGCATCGTGAGGTTTTGGCGGTTAGCCGCAAAATATCTTGTAAGCGGGAGCGTGAGGTCGTAGCGAAGTCCCATATCGCAAAGCTCGCCGCCCTTTTCAAGAGCGCTTGTAAGCTTATCTCCGCGCTTTAATATCTTGAAAATGAGATTGAGATTATCGCCGCCGTCGCTCTTGTCGAGGTTTTCTATATCCTCGACAGCGGGCGTCATAATCTGTGAAAATCCGTTTTTCCTGTATATATCGACGATAGTATTCTGAATACTGCGGCGAAGCTCGGCTTCCTCCGGAAGATAGTCGCGAGTTCCCTTAACGCACTTAATTTTCATTGTAAAATCCTTTCATTGCAATTATTGAATATAAATAAATTATAACATTTTTTGCATATTTTGTCAAGGAAAAATAGCGCAAACCGTGAAAAAAGCGTTATTCTTCAACGGCGAGAATGGGATAGCCGCCGATGTACGGCTTTACCATATCGGGGTGCTGCTTTGCGGCGGCGAAAAGCTTCTCTGCGAAGCCGTTTTTGCGGATAAATTCGCAAAGCGTTTTAAGCGGAAGGGAAGAAACGCTTTCGCAGACAGGGGAAACCGTGATTACGCGGTAATTGCCGAGCGAGTTTACGCGAAACGGCCAAATCGCGCAGTCAAGCGGCTTTAGCTCGCCGAGCGTGCAGCCTTTTTCGGAAGCGGCGGGGCAGTATACGACCTTTTCCCCGTCAAACTTCATCGGAAAGACAAATTCATCGCCTCGTTTTTCAAGCGAAACGCCTGTTTTTTGCTCGATTTTTTCTTTGTTTTCAGCGAAAATAAGCGGGATTTCCCACTTGTCGTCCTCGACAAATCCACAGCATACCCTGCATTTAGCGCAGTCTTTCTTGGACAAAATTTCTTCAAGCATACTAAATTACCTCTTTTTCGTCTTTTTTACCAAAACGGCATTATTCTTATCTTTTGATGCATTGCGAAATTAACTTCGTAAAAAAGCGCTTTATTTTGCACTTTAAGATAATTTTAACTTATTCTGTTGGTTTTGTCAAGTCCCGCAATGATTTGAAAAAATAGTTATCACATATAATTATTAATGATAATTAACAAAAATATATATTTGCAGCTGTTTTTTATCAAATTTTATTGACAATTCGCGTAAAAATGAATATAATAATATTAGGTAATTAGCGTTGTGATTTAGCGCGTTTGAGTTGTACTTTGGCTGGAAAAAAGGGTTGGTGGAATTACATATGAAGGCTATGGACAATTATTATATTGTTAACGACGGGAAAAGCACGCTTCAGGTCTTTAACGAAGCGAGTTTTCTGTATGGCGAGCTTCTGAATTGCGCGATGGAAAAAATCGGAATGAAGTATTCATACAGGTTTATTTTGCGTCCGCTTGTTGAAAACGAGAGTCTTACTCAGTTTGAATTGTCCGAGATGACGGGTATGAAAGCGCCGACAATCAGCATTACGCTTAGAAGTATGGAGCGAGATGGATTTGTCTGCCGAGAGAAAAAGTGCGGCGATATGCGTGAAATGCACGTTTCCATTACAGAAAAGGGAAAAAAGCTGTATAAAAAGGTCATAAATTCGATAAAAAAGGCTGAAAAGACTATTCTGAATGGGATTGACAAGCAAGAGCTTGCCGCGATGAATTTGACGATTGAAAAGATGCTGAATAATTTGCGCGCGTCAAAGAAGTGAGAACATTATAGAAAAAAGAAAGGCTATGCGATTTGCATAGCCTTTTGCTGTTATCAATCTCTTTCGAGCGCCGTAATGCCCGAGCGCACCATTTTTATTATCCCGAACGGCTTTATGAGGTCGATGAAGCTGTCGAGCTTCGCGGGTTCGCCCGTAAGCTCGAACATAATCGAATCCTTGCCTACGTCAACGGGCTTTGCACGGTAAAGATTTGCGATTTCGATGAGCTTGTGCCTGTCCTCGCTGTTTCTTCCGGCTCTGATGAGGATATGCTCGCGGGTAACTGCGTCCTTAAGTATTCTAACCTCGTGAACGTCATAAAGCTTGAGAAGCTGATTTTTAATCTGGTTGAGAACCTTTATATCGCCCTCGACAACGATTGTTAGGCGCGAAACGTTCGGTTCTTCCGTTTCTGCGGCGTTGAGGCTTTTGATGTTGAAGCAGCGCCTGCTGAAAAGACCCGAAACGCGCAGAAGAACGCCGTTGTTGTTGTTAACTCTGACTGAAAGTACATATTCCTGTTCCTGCATAATTAAGCCTCCAAGTAAATTTCTGTAATGGGGTTAACCACGGGTTTTCCTGCGGGAATCATCGGCAGGACGTTCAAATCGCGGTCAATTCTCACTTCAACCATACACGGCTTAGTTTTGGATAATTCAAGCGCTTTCTTGAGAACAGGCTCAATATCCTCGTTTTTCGCGATAACGAGCGTTTCAATACCAAATGCCTCGCCGAGCTTTTTGTAATCAATATGACGGTTATCGAGGGTTGTCTGCGAGAAATGCTTGTTGTAGAACAATCTTTGCCACTGACGCACCATTCCGAGAACGTTATTGTTGATAACAAGCTCGATTATGGGAATATTATGCGCGTAAGCGGTGATAAGCTCGTTTAGATTCATAGCGAAGCTTCCGTCGCCCGCGATGTTGACAACGGTTTTTTCGGGACAGCCGACCTTTGCGCCGAGAGCCGCGCCAAGTCCGAAGCCCATAGTGCCAAGACCGCCGGAAGAAATAAAGCTGCGCGGATTTTTGTAGTAATAATACTGCGCCGCCCACATTTGATTTTGACCGACTTCGGTTGATATAACGGCGTTTCCGTCGGTAAGCTCGTCAAGCTTCTCGATAACGGCTTGCGCGGTTACGGGGAACTCGTCTGTGCCGCGCTGAACAGGCTCGCCGAAATCAGCCGCGAGAAATTCCTCCGTCCAAGCGTTTTTCTTCTGCGAAACCTTATTGCAGAGCGCTTTGAGCGCCGCTTTGACGTCCCCCGAAACAGTCGCGTAAACCTCGACGTTCTTGTTGAACTCCGCGGGGTCGATGTCGATGTGAATAATCTTCGCGTTTTTGCCGAAAACGGACGCCTCGCCGATAACTCTGTCCGAAAATCGCGTTCCTATGCCGATAAACAGGTCGCAGGCGTTGAGCGCGGCGGCTGCCTTAACCGTGCCGTGCATACCGAGCATACCGATGTATCGCCTGTCGCGCTGATTAAACGCGCCCTGACCCATAAGCGAGCAGGAAACCGGCGCGTCGCAAAGCTCGGCAAGCTTCGCGAGTTCTTCCTCCGCTTCAGCCGAGATAACTCCGCCGCCCGCGTATATGTAGGGGCGCTCGCACTCGCTGATGAGCTTCGCAGCCATTTCAATTTCGCTTTCGCAGATATTGTCAAAAACATCGGGAACGGACTTGCCGAGCGGCGAATACTCCGTTTTAGCGGCGGTAATATCCTTTGGAATATCGACCAGAACAGGACCTTTTCTTCCGCTTCCCGCGATTTTGAACGCGAGATGCAGGGTAGAAGCGAGGTCGTTTACGTCCTTAACGATGAAATTATGCTTTGTAATGGGCATAGTGACGCCCGTGATATCAACTTCTTGGAAGCTGTCCAAACCGAGCAGGCTGCACGAAACGTTTCCCGTGATAGCGACAAGCGGGATTGAATCCATATAAGCAGTGGCAAGACCTGTGGTAAGGTTTGTTGCGCCGGGACCCGAAGTCGCGATAACAACGCCTGTTTTGCCGGTAGCTCTCGCGAAGCCGTCAGCCGCGTGACACGCGCCCTGTTCGTGCGAAGTGATGATATGGCGGATTTTATCGCTGTATTTATAGAGGCTGTCATAGATATTCAGCACAGCTCCTCCGGGATAACCGAAAACGGTATCCGCGCCCTCTTCCAAAAGACATTCAACAATTATATCCGAGCCGGATAAAACCATTATAAAAACCCTCTCTCTTTTCGATTATTTTTATATACTTTATTATTGTATCATAAAAAAGCGTTTCTGTCAACGATAATTTGCAATTTTTCGCGAAAAGTCGTCCTGCGGAATAAAAAAACGACATTTGAACAGAATAAAACAGAGGTGATGTTGTGAAAAGGTTTTTTGAAGGAACGCTCTGCGGCTTTTTGAACGGCTTTTTCGGGAGCGGCGGGGGAGTTCTTGCTGTTCCCGTTTTGGAGAAAGAGGGCTGCGAGCCGAACGAAGCTCACGCGTCGTCAGTTGCGCTGATATTTGCGCTGAGCCTTGTAACTGCGCTGTTTTACGGCTTTTCCGGCAATCTTGACTTCGCGGGAGCGTGGAAGTACATTCCATACGGCATAGCGGGCGCGCTCTGCGGCTCGTTTTTCTTGAAGAAGATTAATTCCGTTCTGCTGAAAAGAATATTCGGCGGAGTGATAATAGCGGCGGCTGTGAGGATTTTGTTTATATGATTGAGGCTATAATAGGTTTTGCTGCGGCCATTCTGGCGTCAATGGGGCTTGGCGGCGGTTTTATTCTTGTGGTGTGGTTAACGCTGTTTGCAAATGTTGAACAGAAAGCTGCGCAGGGGATAAACGTGCTGTTTTTTCTTCCGATAGCGCTGATTGCGCTCGTTATGCACCTTAAAAATCATCTTATTAACAAAGAAATCGTGAAGAAAATGCTTTTCGGCGGAATAATCGGCGCGGTTCTCGGAACTCTCGGCTCGGGAGTAATTGCAAACGAGCTTTTACGCAAGCTTTTTGCCGTTTTTCTGATAGCGTTCGGCTTGCGCGAGCTTTTCGTTCCCGTAAAAACGGAACATACGGCGGATTAAAGCACCATAACAAGCGTTCCCGCGCCGATGAGGACGCAGCCGATAAGCGATTTTACGGTAAATTCTTCGTGCAGGAAAATAAACGCGAGAATAAGCGTAATCACAACGCTTAGCTTATCGATTGGAACAACCTTTGAAGCCTCGCCGATTTGAAGCGCTCTGTAATAGCAAAGCCACGAAGCGCCCGTTGCTATTCCCGAAAGAATAAGGAAAATCCAGCTTTTCCTGCTTATTTCGGGAAGTCCGCTTTGCGCGTGCGTGAGAAACACCATTCCCCAAGCCATAATTACTACAACCATCGTTCTGATAGCTGTCGCGAGATTAGAGTTAACGCCGTCAATTCCGATTTTAGCTAGAATTGACGTCAGCGCGGCGAAAACAGCCGAAAGAATTGCAAAAACAGCCCACATAATAATCCCTCGCTTTCGCCTATATTATAGCGCAGCTTTTACAAAATGTCAACAAAAAAATCCGCCTTCAAAAAGAAAGCGGATTTTGTTTGTTTGATTAAGCGGAAATTACTTAAGCTCAATCTTAGCGCCTGCTTCTTCAAGCTTAGCCTTGAGTTCCTCAGCTTCAGCCTTAGCAACGCCTTCCTTGATAGCCTTAGGAGCAGCCTCAACAAGCTCCTTAGCTTCCTTAAGTCCAAGACCGCAGATGTCCTTAACAGCCTTGATAACAGCCATCTTAGCGTCGCCGAAAGAAGCGAGAACAACGTCGAACTCGGTCTTTTCTTCAGCAGCGGCAGCGCCTGCGCCTGCGCCAGCAGCGGGAGCAGCAGCAACAGCGGCAGCGGATACGCCAAATTCCTCTTCGAGAGCCTTTACAAGCTCGTTAAGTTCAAGAACAGAAAGCTCTTTTACTTCGTCAATCATCTTTGTAATCTTTTCAGAAGCCATTTTAATTTACCTCCATAGTATGTTTTGATTTTTTGTTGTTACGCGGCAATTAAGCCGCCGTTTTTCCGCCGATTAAGCGGATTCGCCCTGCTTTTTCTCGATTTCGCTGATAGCGATTGCGAGGCGCTGAATGGGCGACTGCAGCATAAATACAAGCTGAGAGAGCAGCGTTTCCTTGGAAGGAAGCTTTGCGTAAGCCTCGACTTCTTCCTTGGAGATAGCCTTTCCGTCTACGAAACCGAGCTTGATAGCAAACGCGCCCTTTGAATCCTCAGCCTTCTTGTTGAGAATTTTGGGAGCAATGATGATATCTTCGCTTGACAGCGCGATAGCCGTTGTTCCTTCAAGAGCGGAATCGAGTCCCTCAATACCTGCAGCCTTGCACGCACGCTTGAGAAGGGTATTCTTAACTACGAAATAGTCAACGCCGTTTTCGCGAAGCTCTTTTCTGAGCTTGGTATCGTCTTCAACGGTGATTCCCTTGTAGTCAACAACTACGCCTCCTGCCGCGTTCTTAAGCTTTTCCGTCAATTCCTCAACGTACTGCTGCTTTTTTGCGAGAACGCTTTCACTAGGCATTTTTTTCACTCCTTACATAGAATTTGCTGTCAAAAAACAAAATCCCCTCTGCGAAAGACAGAAAGGGAGAACAGATTTCATATAAAATCAAATCCCGTTCTTCGGCAGGCGCGGAAACCGCATTATAGAAACAAATCCACCTGCTGTCTTTAGAACAGCATAATTATTATACCACGCAAAACAAACTTTGTCAATAGTTTTTTCAAAAAAACTTGACTTTTTTTATGATTTATAATAAAATAATGTTAAAGAGCAAAGGCGGTGAAAACTTGAAACGTAACTTTTTGGCGGCAATATGCGCTTTTTCGGCGATTTTTCTCACTTCGTGTTCAAATTCTCCGAAAAAATCCGAGGAGCGTTTTTTCGCGATGGACACATATATGACAATTGAAGCGTACGGCGAAAATGCCGAAAAATCCGTGCGTGAAGCGAGAGAACGAGTTTTGGAGCTGGAAAAGCTGGTTTCCGTGAACGATAATAACAGCGAAATATACGCGCTAAATCACGGCGAAAGTCCCGATTTATCGCGCGATACGCTTGAATTAACGAGAAAAGCGCTTGAATTTGCCGCGAAAACAAACGGCGCGTTCGACCCGACCGTTTACCCGATAACGGCGGCTTGGGGCTTTACGACAGGCGAAACGCGCGTTCCCGACGGCGGCAAAATCGCTCTGCTTCTGGAGAAAGTCGGCTATGAAAAGGTTTCGGTTTCGGGGAAAAAAGTCGTCTTGCAAGGCGGCGCGGAGCTTGATTTCGGCGGTATTGCCAAAGGCTACGCAAGCGACAAATGCACCGAGATAATGCGTAATCACGGCGTTAATTCCGCGCTAATCAATCTCGGCGGCAATGTTTACGCGCTTGGAAAGCGTCCCGACGGCGATTTGTGGAGAATTGGAGTCGCCGACCCGCTCGGAGAAAGCGCCGAGGACAATGTCGGCATACTTAGCGTTTCTGACAGCGCGGTTGTTACTTCGGGCAACTATCAGCGCGGATTTACGCAAAACGGCACAGCTTACGGTCACATTATCGACCCGAAAACGGGATATCCCGCCGAAAGCGACTTGATTTCCGTTACAACAATATCACCGGACGGAACGCTCTGCGACGCGCTTTCAACGGCGCTTTTCGCTATGGGCAGAGAAGGCGCCGAACAGTTTTACCGTGAAAACGACGATTTTGATGTTATTTTGATTGATGAGAACGGCGAAATTGTCGTTTCGGAGGGAATTAGCGGTGCTTTTTCTTCCGAAAGAAAAGTTAACGTCATAAAACGCTGAATTTCGGCAAAACAATTTCGTCATTTTGCACAAAAGTGATAAATATTTGTTAATATTGATTGACAAAAAAGCGAAAAAGAGGTATAATACTATTATTAAAAACTATGAAAAGGAGCTTTTTTGCCATGAGCTATTATGAGAACAAATGCTTCGGAACGTCCGATTTGCCGATTTTAAGCGGCGCGGAGGACAGCTTTTGCACCGAGGCATACATAGACGGACTTTGCGGGTACATCAGAAGCTGCGAAACTCCGATGACGATTTCAATTCAGGGCGGCGGCGGAAGCGGAAGAACAAGTATGCTTAAGATGATGAGCGAGAAGCTGCTTGAGGACGTCGGCGGCGAGAAGATGACCGTTATTAACATCAACGCGTGGCAGTCGTCGCAGTTTAACGTTGGGCTGACGTTCTCCGTTATTTCGCTGCTCATAAAGGAGCTGAACGAGGGCGGCGCGCATTTCCGCAATGTTATGAATTTGTTCTCAAGCATTGCCGAAAAGCCGAGAAAGGCTGAGGAAGCGTGCGCTGTCGCCGATGAAATCCGCGAGCTTAAAAACGAGTTTCAGGCGGCTGTTGACCAGAAGCTTCGCGACACGGGCTGCGACAGAATAGCTTTCTTTATCGACGACCTTGACCGTTTGCAGCCGGTAAAGGCGATTGATTTGCTTGAATATCTGAAGATGTTCATTGACTGCGAAAAGTGCGTATTTGTGCTTGCGGTTAACAGCGAAACCGTTGTCGAGGGCGTTCGCCAAAAGTATGGACTTGACGAGGGCAGGGACTTCTTTGACAAGATGATTCAGCTTCCCTTCAACGTTCCAGTTGAGAAGTACGACATTGAGAAGTTTGTAAGAGAGGAGTTCGATTCTTGGGACGAGAATATTCTCAAGAAGAACGACATTAACCTCTTTAAGAGCCTTATCGGCAATTCAATCGGCTTCAATCCCCGTGGAATGAAGCGTCTGTTTAACACGTTCCGTCTGCTTGACGCTACGATTGACATTGAAACCGAAAACGCGGAAAAGGCGGCGATTGCCAAAGGCGAGAAAATTTCTCCCGAACGCGAAATCAGCAAGATTTCAAGACAGCGCGCTTTGTTTGCGGTAATTTGCCTCCAGACGAGCTTTGAGAAGCTTTATTGGTTCCTGCTTTCGTCGAGCAGTTTGCTTGACGCGAACTCTCTTACCGTGTTTATGAACGACGAGGAGCTTAGAAATAACGCCGAGATAATGAGCGTTGTTTTCACTGATTCCGATGGTAAAACCGACAACGATATGATAAGGAGAGTGCGCAAGTTTATTCCGCACTTCCAGAGGGCAATTCGCGCGGGCTATTATGATAACGCAAGCGACGATGAAATTCTGCGCACGATAATCAGAGAAGCGACAGTTACCTCTATCGGCAATATGATTATATCGAACGACGAGGATAAGCAGGACGAAAATCGCAGACTTATCGAGTCGATTAACGCAGAGCTTAAATCTCACTATAAGAACAGCGTTTACTTCCAGCCGTTCTATCAGAGCGGAACGACGGAGGCCTGCGGATATTCCGCGTTCAAGGCTTATGCGGGCTTTGAGTTCTCGGTTGCATATTCGATTAGACACACGATAAAGAACACGCGCGTTGTTAAGTTTATGGTGAAGAACCTCACGAAGCCTGTAAACGGCGAGAATGTTGAAGACGATTTGTGGAAGTACTGCAAGAACGAGGTTATGTTCGATACCCTCGGTCCCGACCCGCTGAACCTCGGCAGAAAGGCTGAGTGCAGCTTCTCCGGAAAGAAGCTGAGTATGGATTACGATTACGTTGGCGAGTTTGCCGTAAAGGACAGCGACGGAGTAAGAAATACCATTATCGACATAATGGAAAAGGCAATCGAAACCGTTAAGGTTCACGAGCAGCCGACCATTCTCAATTAACAATAAACCGAATAATTTGATAATCAATTTCGCCCCCGTTTTTTTCGGGGGCGAGTGTTTTTGCGTGAAAACAATAAATCTATATTGCGACTTTTTCGCTTAAAAACAAAGAACCGCAGTATAGTGCGGCTCTTTTGCTATAACTTATGAAATACAGCGCTTACGCTCGGAAATAAAGCTCCGTGAAAATTTTCTTAAACCGTTACATAATCGCGGATTTTTTCGAGCGTTTTTTCGCCTATTCCCGACACGTTTATCAGCTCATCGACGCTTTTGAAACCGCCGTTTTCGTTTCTGTACTTAATGATAGCGGCGGCTTTTACTTCGCCTATGCCTTTCAGCCTAACAAGCTCGCTCGCAGGAGCGGCGTTAATGTTGATTTTTCCGGAAACGTTCGGCTCGGAAGCTGATATCGCCGCGGAATTATCGCGTTCTTCCGAGCTGCTTTGCGAACTTTCGCTTTCCTCCGTACTGCTTTGCAAACTTTCTTCGATTATCAATAAATCCGAGCTTTCTCCCAAAGACGAGCTTTCGTCCTGTGAAACAACGGCGTTTTTGAACGGAATTTCATCTTGAGAGGAAATATCTGCATTTTCAATTACGACCGATTTCTCTGCCGTCGGAAACGCATTTCTTATAAACACAAACACAATCGCCGCGCCTATAACAACGCGCGTCGCCGTTTTTATTACAGCAGTTGTTTTGTCGACTTTATTTTTCACAAGAGTTTCCTCCCGCGTTTAATTTTCTTATGGTCACCTCTAAAAACC
>DBIU01000023.1:31141-37848 GCA_002304735.1 Ruminococcaceae bacterium UBA794
AAACCTCCTTCACGGCAGATTTTTAGAGGCGACCTTATAATTGTTATGAAGCAGTTTGTTTGTTGTTTTCACGAACAGCGTAAACAAGCGGCGAAAGCGCGAGAATAAACTGACCGGGATAATATGTAAACAGGCAAATATTTCCTGCCGCGCTTATATTTCCGAATATGTTAAACATAAGCGCAAAATCCGATATCCAGAAAAGACAGCTTCCCGCGGCTATTATCGCGTTAATCGCGTTTCTCGCTCGTATAATATCCGAAATCGCTTTTCCTGTCATAAACGAAATTATTACCGCATAAACGCATACCGCGGCGTGCATAAACGTATTCTCGAAATCGAGAAACGGCGCGAAAAGAATAATTATCAGCAATCCTACAATACTTATCGCGGCGGGAATTGCGTCCTTCGGAGCGAATTTTTCGACGTGACAATAGGCGATGAAAAAGAAAATGTGACCCGTTCCGAAAAGCGCCATTCCGATAATCATATCAATCTGAAGCGCAATATCAGCCGCAAAGGACAGCGCAATTGCCGTGAGCAAAAACACGGGAAATCTCATTTTAACGCGCTTTTTTACGCAAATTGCGGTGTTAAATAAACATTCCGTAAGGAAAAATCCGCTTGCAAGCGCTTTTTCAAGCAGTTTTCCCGACATCGAGTACATAATATCGAACGTGATTAAACCGACAAACATAACGATATTCACGGCAATGTAAATCTTTTTCATTATTCCGCCTCCGTGTTTTGGTTTATAGAATATGCTTCTTGTTTATTTTACCACAATTTCCTATATTTTTCAAGCTGTTTTTTGCTTTTCTGATATTAAAATCGCTGCCTTGTATAAAGTATTGACAAAATGTAAAAAAAGGTGTATAATTAAGAAGTGATTGGGATTTCTCCCGCCGAACCGGAGATTTATTCAAAGGAACGCTTTCACGAACTGCTGACGGTGAAATTTATTGAACCGAAAGACAATGCTTTTGCTGCGATTACGAGGGTCCGTTTTGAAAACGGATTGTTTCAGCTTAACTGCGCGTCTTTCACGGACGCGCTTTATTTTTGAAAGGAATGTCTATGGAACAGGAAACCAGAGTTGCCATTATTTCGATGATAATAAGCGATGAAACAAGCGTGCCTGCGGTAAACGCGCTTCTTCACGATTACGGACAATTCATTCGCGGAAGAATGGGTCTGCCTTATCGCGAGCGCGGATTGAACATCATAAGCGTTGTTGTGGACGCGCCTGCGGATATTATTTCAGCTCTTTCGGGAAAACTCGGCAGACTAAAGGGAGTTACCTCAAAAACCGTTTTTTCAAAGGAAAATATGGGAGTCTGACTCCCCGAAAGAAAGGAGATATTCTATGAATATCAGAAAAAGAATAGGCGCCGTCGTTATGGCGGCAATGTGCGCGCTTACATTCAGCGCTTGCTCGGGAAACGGAAATTCTTCAGCGGAAACGGAAAGCTCAAGCTCCTCCTCAAGCTCGGAAAGCAAGTCGTCCGCTGTTGAAAGCAGCAGCACGTCGTCTGCCGAAAGCACCTCCGAAGCCGAGCCTATGCTTCCCGAGTCAATAAAAGTCGCCGCTCTTAAAGGTCCGACGGCGATGGGCTTGACAAAGCTTATGGACGATGACGAAAAAAACAATCTTCCGTATGAATTTACAATAGCCGGCGCAGCGGACGAGATTACTCCGCTTATCGCACAGGGAAAGGTTGATTTCGCGTGCGTTCCCGCAAATCTCGGCGCTGTTCTTTACAAGAAAACCGAGGGCGAAATCAGCGCGCTTGCGGTAAATACGCTCGGAGTGCTTTATATCTGCGAAAACGGCGATACCGTAAAGAGCGTTGCCGACCTCAAGGGAAAGACAATCTACTCCTCCGGAAAGGGAGCGACTCCCGAATACGCGCTTAACTTCATTCTCAAGAGCAACGGAATTGAAAATGATGTGAATATCGAATGGAAAAGCGAACATTCAGAGTGCCTCGCGGCGCTTCTTGCAAACGAGAACGCTGTCGCAATGCTTCCGCAGCCCTTTGTTACAACGGCTCAGATGAAAAACGAGGGAGTTCGCGTCGCAATCGACCTGAACGACGCTTGGGACGACCTCAACCTTTCAAGCACGCTTCTTACGGGAATTGTCGTTGTGAGAAAGGAATTTGCGGAGAATAATCCCGACGCTGTAAAGGACTTCCTCGAGCGTTATTCCGCTTCGGTGAAGTTTGTAAACGAAAACATTGACGAAGCCGCCGAGCTTATCGGGAAATATGATATCGTTCCCGCTGCCGTTGCTAAAAAGGCAATTCCGAGCTGCCATATCGTCTGCATTTCGGGCGATGAAATGAAGTCAAAGCTTTCGGGCTATCTGCAAGTGCTGTTTGAACAGCTTCCCGCGTCCGTCGGAGGAGCAATGCCCGCAGACGACTTCTACTACACAAAGTAAATTAAATCCGATATGAAAAATTCCCCCGCCTAAAACGGGGGAAAAGCGGTTGTGAGGAGGCGAATTGATGAAGAAAGCTCTTTTTACGGCAGGAAGCGTTTTGTTCTGGCTCGGCGTCTGGCAGATAGTATCCGTCTGCGTCGCCAGCAAAATTCTGCTTGTTTCGCCGATTGACGCGGCGGTAAGGCTTTGGGAGCTTCTTCCGTCCGCCGATTTTTGGAGCAGTATTCTATTTTCAATGGCTCGGATAATGCTTGGCTTTTTTCTCGGACTTGTTTTGGGAACGGGACTTGCGGCGCTTTCGGGAAGATTTGCGGTTGTAAGAACGCTTTTTTCTCCGCTGATTTCGGCAATGAAATCAATCCCCGTCGCCTCGTTCACGATACTTGCGCTGTTTTGGGTAGGCTCGGAAAATCTTTCGGTGCTGGTAGCAGTGCTGATTTGCGTGCCGATTGTCTGCTCGAATATGCTTGAGGGAATAGACAATCTTGACCCGAAGCTCGATGAAATGGCAAGGGTGTTCAAAGTGCCTGCGGGACGGCGTTTCACGGGAATATATCTTTCGCAGATTTTGCCTTATTTCCGCTCTGCGTCACGGCTTGCAATCGGGCTTTCGTGGAAATCGGGCGTTGCCGCAGAGGTTATCGGAATACCCGACGGTTCAATCGGCGAAAAGCTGTTTATGTCGAAAATTTATCTTGAAACAGCGGATTTGTTCGCGTGGACATTTGTCGTTATTATGCTTAGCTTCTTGTGTGAAAAGCTGTTTTTGCTTGCAGTAAAACTGGTGCAGAAGCGCGTTGAGAGAATGTGAGGTAATGATGAGGGCTGAAAAAATCTGCAAATCGTTCGGCGAAAACAAGGTCCTTGACTGCTTTTCGCACGACTTTGCCGAGGGCAAGACAACCGCGATACTCGGCGCGTCGGGCTGCGGGAAAAGCACGCTGCTGAATATTCTTATGGGGCTTCTCGAGGCGGACAGCGGGGAAGTGGCGCGTGAAAGCGACAGAATAAGCGCGGTTTTTCAGGAAAACAGGCTCTGCGAAAACCTCACGGTTTCGGCGAACATTCGTCTTGTGACGGGAAAGCGCCTTACAAAATCCGAAATTGCGGCTGAGCTTTCGGCTGTCGGTCTGAGCGGCTGCGCTGAAAAAGCCGTGAGAATGCTCTCCGGAGGAATGAAGCGCAGAACGGCGCTAGTTCGCGCACTTCTCGCGGAATATGATATTCTGTTTCTGGACGAGCCTTTCAAAGGGCTGGACAGCGATACCAAAAGCGCTGTTATCGCTTACACAAAGGCTAAAACAGCAGGGAAAACCACGGTTCTCGTTACGCACGATATGTCGGAATGTGAACAGCTTGCAGATGAAATTATCAGGCTATAAGAAAAAGCGATAATTTGCCGATTTCGGAAATTATCGCTTTTTTGCGCCTTTTTAAGCGTTTTGGTATTCCTTTGTAAGCTCTTTCCAGCTGTCAAGAGCGGTTTTCGCGATAATCGGGTCATACATTAGCCCGATGTTTTTCTCAATTTCGCCTCTGCAAACTTCAAGCGGAAGCGGCTTGCGATAAGCTCTCGCGGAAGCCATGGCGTCGATTGAGTCGCAAACAGCGATTATTCTCGCGCCAAGCGGGATTTCCTCGCCCTTTGCGCCGAACGGATAACCTTTTCCGTCAAAACGTTCGTGATGATGAAGAATAATCGCCGCAAGTCTTGTGAAATGCTCGGATTTCGAGAGAATTTCCGCGCCTATTTCGGGGTGTTTTTTCATAAGCTTCCATTCCTCATCGTTAAGACTTGTCGGCTTCAGCAAAACTCTGTCGGGAACGCCGATTTTTCCTATATCGTGGAGATGTCCCGCAATGTGAATTTCCTGCGTTTCAGCGTGCGAAATCCCAAGCTTAACGCAAAGAAAACAAGCCATATCGCTAACTCTTTTTGAGTGGTCGCCGGTATAGGGGTCGCGCGCGTCAAGCGCCGAGGTTATACACTCCACAAAATCGTGATATTCATAGTCCGCTTCACACTCACAGTTCATTTTCCTCAATCCTTTCAACCGTATAATTCAGACCGATAACGGTGCTTCTTATCGTAAATTCCGACGTGGGTTCTTTTGAAAACAAAACCGCTTCGCCTTTGACGTGATTAACTTCAGCGGCAATTCCTTGCCGTAAAAACGCGTTTTCAATTCTCTCCGCGCACTTTTTGCAGGACATTCCGCCGATTTTCACGGTATATTTATACTTGCACTCGGAGATATCGGGCTTTTGAAGTTTTTCGTCAATCTCGCCTCCGCCCGCTCCGCAGCAGCCGTGAGAAATTTTCTTCATATAGCTCCTGACGGCAAAAAAACAAGCCGCAGCAAGCGCCGCGATTATAATTGCGGTAATCATAATATCACCTCTTAAGCAGATAATCCGCAAGCTTTTCAGCCGTTTTTTCCGAAACGTGAATTACGATTTTCGCCGCGTCGCAATCGGCGGTTTCTGCGTCAAGACCGACCGTTTTTTCAAGATAATCGCGAATTATTATGCAGTTTGTGAAGATTGAGTTGGCGGCTTTAATTCCGCTTTCCGTCAGGACAATTCTGCCGTAATATTCCTTTTCGATATATCCTCTTTCCGCAAGTCTTTCGGTCATCGCCGCCGTACTTGCCTTGCTCACGCCGACAAGCGCCGCCACATCGGAAGATTTTATCACATTTCCGTTCTGACCAAGCTTATAAATGGCGAAAATGTACTTTTTTTGCGAATATGTAAGTTCGTTCATTTTTTCACTTCCTCAAATTCATCGCGCAAAATCGAATAATAAAGTCTGTCAATCAGCCTTAAGCAGTCTTAACGGCTCATCTCAATTTGTAATGAAATCGTCTAGGTTAGCCTTTGCTAACTCTATACTAATATTACTACGCAGAAATGGAATTGTCAACCTATTTTCAAAAAAATTGTAAAAAACCACAAAAATTAGTTTAGGCTAACCGCTGAAGTAGTAGAAATTGACGGTTATTTTGATATTTTAAGCGCCTGATAGATGTCAAAGCCCTCGTCAAGCTTGTTACAAAGAAAACGTCTGCACTTGTTGTAATTATCGAAAGTGCGTTTCGCACCATCGACGTTTTCATATACTTTCCAAGCGCCGCAGAGCTTGAAATTATCGCCGTTATTCGCTATAAATCCCATAACGTCCTCAATCGGGTAGCCGAGAAAAATGCCTATTTCGTGCGGAAAAACGCGACTCTCCTTTACGCGCTCGGAAAGCCGCTCAAGACATTCCTCGAGCGTGAAGTCGTCGCAGTAGCCGTATTTCGCAAGTATTTTCCTTGCGCTTGCTTCCGAAAGCCTCTTTTGAAGCATTTCCTCGCGATAAACAAGCATAAGCGTTCTGCTTCCGCATCGGCAGAGAAGTCTGCTTTTCAGACCCTTTACGGCGGCTCGGCTGTTAAAATAACGCGTGTGATAATCGAGGTCGAACTCCGACGACCTCAGAGAAATAAGGCTTGCGCACTTTATGCCGAGAAGCGTCGGCGCGGTGTGATAAGCAAGCTTTCTTCCAAAATTGCTAAATTCAATTTGTGACAAACTAAGCACCTCCTACGGTTAGCGAAAACTAACTGAAATATAAAATCTTATCGGCAATACTTTTCCAAAACGCTTCTCAGCGCGTTTACGCTGGCGTTATGTATCCTTGCAACCGCGATATCCTGTTTTTTTGACTTTTGATTAACGCTTATGACCATTTTGTGCGAACAAGTGTTTGTGAAAACAACCATTAAATCGGGATTTCCGAGCTTGCTTTCAAAATCAGTCGGCATCTGCGTAAAAACCTTCGCCTTGCAGTTAAACTCGGCGCAGATGTCCTTATATCTTGTTGCCATTCTGTCATTTCCGCCTACAACAACCACGCTCATATAATACTCCTTTCGGTTAGCTGTTACTAACTAATGTTATTATATCACATATCCCTATTGTTTGTCAAGTAATTTTTTATATTCAAGAAAAAATGTTAAAAAAAGCGAGTTTTTCGCAAATCGCGCGACAAAACCCGCTTTTCATTTTTTACTCCTCGTCGTCCTTGTGAGATAATTTTTCGTGAAGCTCCTTAACCTTGTCGCGAAGCCTCTTTTTCTGTTCGACTTCAGCGACAGGCTCCTTTTCTATAACAAAGTTATCCGGGTCGTCGCAGACAAAGTCAGGCGTAATATAATCGACATTTCCGACGTAAGAGGCGGTTTGCTTCGGGAGATTTCGCTTTTTGAGGCGG
>DBIU01000023.1:37883-48889 GCA_002304735.1 Ruminococcaceae bacterium UBA794
TTTTTGAGGCGGTTTTCGATATATTCCTTAATGAGCATATAAATTACCGCGCAAACGGGCACTCCGAGCAACATTCCGAGAATACCGAAGAAACCTCCGCCGATGATAATTGCAATCAAAATCCACACCGCGGGAAGTCCTGTCTGGTCGCCGAGAATCCAAGGCGCGATAATGTTTCCGTCGACTGTCTGGAGTATAACGACAAAAATGATGAACCACACCGTGTTTATGGGATTATCGCTCAGCAGGAGCAGCAAGCAGCAGGGGATTGCTCCGAAAAACGGTCCGACAAAAGGAATGAGGTTAAACACGAACATAATTACCGCAATCAGCGGAGCGAACGGCAAATTCATACATACGCAGCCGATAAAGTACAACAGCCCTATCAGAAACGCTTCAATGATTTTTCCGATAATAGAGCCGAGGAACTTCTCCGAAGCGTCGCGGCAAACTCCGAGAAAGCGCTGAGCGCGTTCGGGTTTAATTAGAGCGAATAGCAGCTTTTTCGTCTGACCGACAAACATTTCTTTTCTTGCAAGAAGATAAATCGAGAGCGTAAGTCCGATGAAAACGTTCTTCAGCACGTCGATAACCGACCATATTCCCGAAGCGACGTTCTGCGCGAAACCGAGAAGCTGGTTTGAATACTGATTCCAGATATCCTTGACAAATTTGTCGAAGTCGTTAAGCGGAGCGTCGAAAAATTGCGCGAGCGTGGGATTTTTCTCGGCGATGTTCTGAAGGAAGCTGCGGACTGTGGCAATATATCCGTCCATATTATTGAAAACGGCGATAACGTTCGTGACGAGCTGAGGGATAACGAGCATTATTATCAGCGTCAGAAACGCAATAATAATCAGCATTGTGATTACAAGCGAAAGAATACGCGAGCGGCTTTTGAGCTTTTTGTCGCCCGAATGAGTCCATTTGCGGAATATCCCGTTCTCAAGCTTCATCATAAGCGGGTTAAGCAGATATGCGCAGAAAATTCCGATTATGATGGGCGTAGCAACGGCGGCAAAGCCCGAAAGCTTCTGAGAAACAGTGTCAAAGTTGAATATCAGAAGAATAGCAAGCTCGCTTGCGATAATGGTACACAAGGCGTAAAAAGCGATTGTGAAATACTTTGAGTTCCAGTTTATTTTCATAATCAAACCCCGTTTTCAGAAAATTATTCCTATTATGATAATTTTATCATAGTATTGTCAAAAAGTCAAGACGTTTCTCCGAGAAGCCGAAGCGCGTTTTCGCTTAAAATCAAGCTTTGTTCGTCCTCCGAGAGCGGGATTTTGCGAAAGCGCTCAAGCTCCTCCGCCGAACTCCACATCGGGTAATCCGTACCCCAGAGAACCCTGTCCGCGCCGAATTTCGCAATTAGCTCGGCTGCGTGTTCGGGGGAAAGCGCGTAAAGCGAGCTTGAACAGTCTGTGTAAATTCCCGTTCCGCCGAGAACCGAAGCCGCTCTGTCCCAAAGCGACCAGCCCGCGAAATGCGCACCGATAACCGTGAGCCGCGGAAACCTTTCGATGACCCGCAAAAGCCTTTCGGGAGCGGAATAATCATAACGCTCGTCGCCCATATGGAATAAAATCGGCAAGCGTCCTTCGGCGGCTTCATAGATAGGAAAAGCACGCTCGTCGTCAATGTTGAAGCGCTGAAAATCGCTGTGAAGCTTAATTCCCTTAAGTCCAAGCGAAGCAAGCCTGTCGATTTCGCCCGCGATATCGGGAAAATCGGGGTGAATTGTGCCGAAGCCGACGAGCTTTTCGGGATAATCGGAAACGCTTTGCGCGATAAAGCTGTTGATTGTCTGAACCTGCTCGGGAACTGTCGCCACGGATTGCACGATAAACCGCGAAACGCCCGCTTTTTCGCCGTCCGCGAGAAGTCCCGAAACCGTTCCGTCAAGCTCGACATTGATGTTGTAGAAGCTCGCAATCCCGTGCACGGCGCGTTCGGCGATTTTATCGGGATAAATATGAGCGTGAGCATTAATTATCATAGACTATTCCTCAAAATATCGCCGTGCAGTCGCCGAACGAGAAGAAACGGTATTTTTCTTCAATTGCGATTTTATAGGCATTGAGCGTTTTTTCTCTGCCGAGAAACGCGGAAACAAGCATTATCAGAGTGCTTTCGGGCAGGTGAAAATTTGTAATCAGCCCGTCGACGCACTTAAACTCATATCCCGGGTAAATGAAAATTCCCGTATCATCTGTCAGTTTACCGCTTTGCGCCGCGCTTTCGAGCGTGCGGCAGGAGGTCGTACCCACCGCTATAACGCGTCCGCCGCGCGCTTTTGTCTGTTTAATTTTCTCGGCGGTTTCTTCGGGAATTGTGTAATGCTCGACGTGCATTTTATGGTCGAGAATATTGTCCTCTTTCACCGGACGAAAAGTGCCAAGCCCAACGTGAAGCGTGACGAACGCGGTGTCAACGCCCTTTTCGCGCGCTTCGTCAAGTTCTTTCTCCGTGAAATGCAGACCTGCCGTGGGAGCTGCCGCAGAGCCTGTTTCGCGGCAGTAAACCGTGTTGTAGCGGTCTTTGTCCTTGAGCTTCTCCGTGATATACGGCGGAAGCGGCATTTGACCTATCCTGTCGAGAATATCAAAGAAATCGCCCTCGAACGTAAATCTTACAAGGCGGTTTCCGCCGTCCTCGTTGTCGATAATTTCTGCGGAAAGTCCCTCGGGGAAATCAACGACAATGCCCGGTTTCAAGCGCTTTCCGGGTCTTACCATAGTTTCCCAATCGGTTAGGCTTTTTCTGTTCAGCAAAAGAAATTCAACGGCGGCGCCCGTTTCGCGCTTAATTCCGTAAATTCTCGCGGGAAAGACCTTGCTGTCGTTCATCACGAGCAAATCACCTTTATTAAGGTAATTGCATATATTGAAAAAACGGTCGTGCGTAATTTCGCCCGTTTTTCTTGAGATAACCATAAGTCTGGAGCTGTCGCGCGGCTCTGCGGGAGTCTGCGCGATAAGTTCCTGTGGCAGGTCGTAGTAAAAATCGCTTTTTTGCATAGTTTTAACCTCTTTTTTCTTTGACGCTGCCTTAATTGTAACACTTTTCATAAATTTTGTCAACCGCGGAAAGCAAAAAATCGCATAAATCCCTTGACAAATGTTTATAGATGTGGTAAAATAATATATATTCAATTTTGAACGAATGAAGTTTCGCTGTTGAATATAATATCCGGTAGAGGCGCGGTGATGAAAAGTAACGGCGATACGGCTTGTCGGAAAGCCGCCGTGAAAGGCTGAACCGCCGAGGGGCGCGTATTCCGATGTGCGTGTTTTCCGGTTGTGCGTTGAATATGCGTACGACTGTCATCGAGCTGTTTGATGGAGCGCTGCCGCAAAATATTGATTTATTGCAGTATTTTGCAGTTTTTGCTGTATAAAAGCGCGCCGATGACATTTTCATCGGTTTTTTATTATATCATTATAAACAAAGGAAGGGTACGGCAATGAAAGAAAAGTATAATGTAGGCATTATCGGGGCGACGGGAATGGTAGGACAGCGTTTTGCTATTCTTCTTGAAAATCACCCGTGGTTCAATGTTAAGGTTTTGGCGGCTTCTTCGCGTTCGGCGGGAAAGACGTATAAAGAGGCTGTCGGCGACCGCTGGTTTATGGACGTTCCTATGCCCAAGAGTATGGAAGATATAGTAATCAAGGACGCAGAAGCGGACGTTGACGAGATTGCTTCTTCGGTTGACTTTGTTTTCTGCGCGGTAAATATGAAGAAGGACGAAATCAAGGCTCTCGAGGAGAAATACGCAAAGGCGGAGTGCCCCGTTATGTCGAACAATTCCGCGAACCGCGGCGTTCCGGACGTTCCTATGATTATTCCCGAGGTTAACGCAGACCACGCGGCTGTTATCGAAACGCAGAAAAAGCGCCTCGGCACAAAGCGCGGCTTTATCTCGGTTAAGTCGAACTGCTCCATTCAGAGCTATGTTCCGGCGCTTTCTCCTCTCAGAAAGTTCGGCATTACCGAAGTTCTCGCCTGCACATATCAGGCGATTTCCGGCGCAGGAAAGACCTTTGCGACTTGGCCCGAGATGGTTGACAACGTTATTCCTTACATCGGCGGAGAGGAGGAAAAGTCCGAGCAGGAGCCGCTTAAGGTTTGGGGTCACATCGAGAACGGCGTTATCGTAAACGCGGATAAGCCCGCTATTACAACTCAGTGCCTCAGAGTTCCCGTATCGAACGGACATTTTGCGGCTGTTTTTGTAAGATTTGAGAACAAGCCCACTATCGAGGAAATCAAGAAGATTTGGGCTGAATATAAAGCGGAACCGCAGGAGCTTAAGCTTCCTTCCGCTCCCAAGCAGTTCCTGCACTACTTTGAGGAGGACAATATGCCGCAGGCGACGCTTCACCGCAATCTTGAGGGCGGTATGGCGGTTTCTATCGGCAGACTTCGCCCCGACACGCAGTATGACTACAAGTTTGTTTGCCTGTCGCACAATACGCTCAGAGGCGCAGCGGGCGGCGCGGTTGAAATGGCTGAGCTTCTCGCGGCAAAGGGCTATCTTGACTGATTAATTTAGGCAATACCGCGGAATTGCCGTCTAGAGCGTGTGATTTCGCGGTATTTTTATGGTATAGTTACAGAAAGGTGATATTATGAGCAATTCAATCTTCACGGGCTGCGCCACGGCGATAGCTACTCCGATGAATACGGACGGAAGTATAAATTACGATGAATTTGGCAGACTTATCGACTGGCAGATAGACAACAAAATCGACGCGCTTGTTATCTGCGGAACAACGGGCGAGAGCGCAACGATGACCGATGATGAACACGTCGAGGTTCTTCGCTACGGCATAAATCGCGTTGCAAAGCGCGTTCCCGTAATCGCGGGCGCAGGCTCGAACGACACCAAATATGCGGTTGACCTGTCGATTGAAGCCGAAAAGCTCGGCGCAGACGCGCTTCTGCACGTTACTCCTTATTATAATAAGGCTTCTCAGCGTGGGCTTATCAGGCATTTTACGGATATCGCGGACGCTGTTAATATCCCGATTATGCTCTATAATGTTCCTTCAAGAACGGGCTGCAATATTTCACTCGATACATATATTGAACTTGCAAAACACCCGAATATCACGGCTGTCAAGGAAGCGAGCGCTAATATGAAAACAGTTATGGGAATTGCCGCGAACACCGACCTTGACATTTATTCCGGAAACGACGACGAGGCACTTTGCTGTCTTGCGCTTGGCGGAAAGGGACTTATTTCCGTGACGTCAAACGTTGCTCCGCTTCAGAAGCACAATGAGATTGCACTTTATCTTGACAGAAAAAGGGAAGAAGCGCTCGAAATCGCAAAGAAGCTCTTTGCTCTTGATATGGCGATGTTTATGGACGTAAACCCCATTCCTGTAAAGGAAGCGCTTAATCTCGCGGGATTTAAGGCGGGAGAGTGCAGACTTCCTCTTTGCTCAATGAGCGACGATATGAAGGCAAGGCTTAGAGCTGTAATGGAAGAATACAAACTTCTGAATATTGTCTGAGCGTAAAAGGAGCGTATAATGACAAGGATTTCAATTTCAGGTGCATGCGGGAGAATGGGACGAGTAATCGCTTCTCTCGCAAAAGAACGCGCCGATTGTGAAATAATTTCGGGAATAGATAAAATAACGGAGAAATATGACGATTTTCCGATTGTGGGAAATGTGTTTGATTTGCCCGAAAAGCCCGATGTTATAATCGACTTTTCGCACCCGTCGGCGCTTCCCGATTTGCTTTCGTACTGCAAGATGAACGGTGTGCCGCTTGTTATCGCGACAACGGGATATTCCGACGAGGAGCGCTCGAAGATAACCGCGGCGGCAGGACAGACGCCGATTTTCTTCACATTTAATATGTCGCTTGGAATAAACCTGCTTGCGGAGCTTGCGAGAAAAGCGGCGCAGATTTTAGGTTCGCAGTTTGATATTGAGATTGTTGAAAAGCATCACAATCAGAAAAAGGACGCTCCTTCGGGAACTGCGATTATGCTTGCGGAAGCGATAAACGAGGAGCTTGGCAACAGCAAGCGCTTTATTTACGACCGCCACTCGGTTCGTCAGCCGCGCGGCAAGGACGAAATCGGCTTGCACTCGGTGCGCGGAGGAACGATTGTCGGCGAACACGACATTATTTTCGCGGGACACGACGAGGTTATCACTCTTTCGCACAGCGCGCAGTCGAGAGAGGTTTTCGCGGCGGGCGCGGTAAACGCGGCTGTTTTTCTCGCGGAAAAACCCGCGGGGCTTTATACAATGAGCGACCTGATTAAGGAGGGCTGAAGATGAAGCTTGATATTACAGAAAACGTTTCGGGAGTTTCCTTCAACAACGTCCCGCTTGACAGGACGATTATGGAGGATACGCTGAAAATTGTTGCCGAGGCGGGAATAAACGTTGATATGATTTCGATGACCGCGCCGACTTCGGAGATTTTCAGCTTCGGATTTACGGTTAACGATGATGATATTCCAAAGCTGCTTGGCATTGTAAAGGTGCTTCGCGACAAGGATTGCGTTGCTCCGATGATAAACAGCGGAAACAGAAAAATTGTGATTAAGACGGACGAAATGAAGAAATGCGTCGGTTATGCGGCGAGAGTTTTTGAAATTCTCAACCGCCTCAATGCGATGATTTTGATGATAACAACGGGCGAGGACGAGATTTCCGTGCTTATTAGAAACGCGGACGCGGACGCTGTTTGCGCTGCGTTTGAAAAGGAGCTTTGATGAACCTTTTTACAGCTTTTTTATCGGGCGCGGCTTCTTCCGCGGAAAGCGCGTCGGAAAACTCGCTTGACGAAGCATTTTCCGAGATTACGCGCGACCCGCAGCACGCTCTTACCGCAATAGGGAATTTTTTCAAGGGCTTGCTTGACGCATTTCTCGCGGCGCTGCCGTCGATTTTAGTTGCGATAATAGTCTTGATTGTGGGATTAATTCTCACAAAAATCAGCGTTAAGCTAATGACAAAAGGACTTTCCAAAACGAAGCTTGACCTTACCGTCGTGAAATTTACGACGCAGGTTGTGAAGATAGTGCTTTATGTTTTGCTGATAACTATTGTGCTGAGCCTTGTCGGAATACCGTCTACTTCGATTATTACGGTAATCGGCACGGCGGGCGTTGCAATCGGTCTTGCGCTTCAGAACTCGCTTTCGAACGTTGCGGGCGGGTTTATGCTAATGATTTCAAAGCCGTTCAAAATCGGCGACTACATTATCACAAACGGCGTAGAAGGCACGGTTTCGCAGATTTCGATACTGCATACTCAGCTTAATTCATCGACAAATCAAGTTATTCTTATCCCGAACGGACTTGCGCTGAACGCGGTTGTGATAAACAATTCGCAGAATGAAGAACGCAGAGTCGACGTTAATTTCTCGATATCCTACAATGATGATTTCGAGCTTGCGCAAAAGACGATAACCGACATTATCAAAGCGCACGAAAAGGTTGATAAGGACAAGGAAATATTCGTCCGTATGAGCGAGCATGGCGACAGCGCAATTATTATCACATCGCGCTGCTGGTGTAAAAACGCCGATTACTGGCAGGTTCATTTCGATTTGCTTGAGCAGGTTCGGGCGGCATTTATCGAGAAAAACATTGAAATTCCGTTCAATCAGCTTGACGTTAACATTAACTCAAATTCGCAATAATAACAGCAAAGTCCGCCTTTTCGGGGCGGACTTTTTGTGTGTATAATGGAATTTATTCGGTTCTGAGCGCTTCAACAGGGTCTTTCTTTGAAGCGATTCTTGCGGGGAAAAGACCCGCGATAAGCGTAAGAAGCATACTTATGACAACGAGAATTACTGCGCCCTGCCACGGAAGCTGCGACATTCCGGAAATGCCGGTGAGATACTCGATGATAATGTTAATCGGGATATTCAAAAGCAAGGTTATCAGAATACCGATTACGCCTGCGGAAAAGCCGACAATAAGCGTTTCTGCGTTGAAGACGTTTGAAACGTCGCGTTTTGAAGCGCCGATTGCTCTGAGAATACCGATTTCCTTTGTCCTTTCGAGAACGGAAATATAGGTGATAATTCCAATCATAATCGACGAAACGACAAGCGAAATTGCGACAAACGCTATCAAAATGTATGAAATCGAGTCGATAATTGTCGAAACGGAAGAAATCATAAGCCCGATATAGTCGGTGTAGTTGATAACGTCCTCGGTTTTTTCTTCGGCTGTTTTGCGTTCGTTATAATCGTTAATCAGCTTTGTAATTTTTTCCTTGCCGTCAAAATCTTTAGCGTAAATCGACATTGACGAAGGCTCGGAAAGGTCTGCAAAGCCGAGCTTTTCAAGGTTGCCGTCATAGGTCGCTTCTGTGGTTTCGGGCTCCTGCGTGAGCTTCATAAGCTCGCTGATTTGGTCCGCTGTGAGAATTTTCATCATAGCGCCCGAAATAGCCGAGGGCGTTGACATTCCGAGAATTGCGGTTTGCTGCTGTTCCGGAGGAAGCTGAGCAAGCTGGGCTAATTGTTCCTGCGAAAGGGAAGCCGCGAGCGTTTCGCCGAGCTTCTGCTGCTGTTCGGCAGAAAGCATCTGCATAATTACCTTAAACGCTTCTTCCTGCGTCATCGGCTTCTTTTCAACGCCGTCAACCGTGAACTCAATTCCCGTAAAAACGTCGACTTTCGGGTTTTCAAGCTGCTTTTTCATAAGTTCGCTTTCGCGCGTGCGCTCAATCATATACTCGGTAAGAGCGTGCGTATAGCCAATTCCGCCGCTGTTTGACGAGGAGATGAGGCTGTCGCCGTCGGGACGGATAATGCCAACGACCTTGATTTCCGGCGCTTTTTCAAGAACTGCGTTCATATAGTCCGAATCGGCGGTCATATCGTCGTATCCGCCTTTGTCGTTCGCCTTATACATATCGGAAACGGTGAGCAATCTGAACGTTTTTGACATAAGCTGCTCGTAGGTGAAGGTCATATCGCCCGTGTCAAGCTCAATGTTTTCGCCCGCCATAAACTTTGCCATCATATCCGAAAGCTCTTTCTGGTCGCGAAGTCCGAGAGCGTAAAGCGCAAGGTCCGACAGCTCGTTTTGCTTGTTTACGATAAACACAACCTCGTTATAGCTCTCGGGAAGCCGTCCCGCGAGAATTTCATACTGCTCCTCGGTCGATTTGTTGTTTAGAAGCTCGCTCCAGAAATTGGTTGAGCTCATATTGCTCCCGCCGCCGAAAAGCGTGGAATACGTTCCGCCCATCTGAGCAACATTCGCGGACATTTCTTTTCCGAGCATCGCTTCCATAACGGTTGACGGGTTCATTCTAAGCACGTTATCGTTCAAATCCTTGCCGTAAATATAGAGCTTAGGCGAGTAGCTGTACTGAATTTCGGTTACGCTGTCGAGAATATTGTCGGGGTTTGACTCGATATATTCCTTGAAATCCTTAAGATTGTTGGTTTGGATTTCCGAGAGCATTGTTTTAACCATTTCCGTGGAAATATCGTTTGTATAAACAAGATTTGGGTCGCGTTCTTCAACGTTTTCTTCGTTCTTGCCCATCATAGATTCCATCAGTTTTGAATAGTCCATAGTTTCCTGCTGAATGGAAATGGGATAGGAAGCGAGCGTGGAATGTTCAACGCTGTCTATATAATTCTGAACGCCGTTTGAAAGCGAAAGAATAAGCGCAATTCCGATAATACCGATGCTTCCCGCAAAGGACGTGAGGAACGTTCTTCCTTTTTTCGTGAGAAGATTGTTTCGAGAGAGCGCAAGCGCCGTTGCAAAGGACATCGAGGTCTTTTTCAAGCCCTTCGGCTTCTTTTTCTCAACCTTTTCTTCGCCGTCAAAAGGGTTTGAGTCGCTCTTAATCTTACCGTCAACAAGCTTTACAACACGCGTCGCATACTGCTGGGCAAGCTCGGGATTGTGCGTTACCATAATTACAAGCCTGTCGCTCGCGATTTCCTTGATGAGGTCCATAATCTGAACAGACGTTTCGCTGTCGAGAGCGCCCGTAGGTTCGTCCGCAAGCAGAATATCCGGGTCGTTAACGAGCGCGCGTGCGATAGCGACTCTCTGCATCTGACCGCCCGACATCTGGTTGGGGCGCTTATTGAGCTGGTCGCCAAGACCAACCTTTTCGAGAGCCTCTTTAGCGCGTTTTTTGCGCTCAGCCTTTGATACTCCCGAAAGCGTAAGCGCAAGCTCAACGTTTGAGAGAACCGTTTGATGCGGAATAAGGTTATAGCTCTGGAAAATAAATCCGACAGAATGATTTCTGTAAGTATCCCAGTCGCGGCTCTTAAACTGCTTCGTTGATTTGCCGTTTATAATAAGGTCGCCGGAGGTGTAGGAGTCAAGACCGCCGATAATGTTCAGAAGCGTTGTTTTGCCGCAGCCCGAATGTCCGAGAACGGCTACAAGCTCGCTTTCACGAAAGCGTATCGAAACATCTTTAAGCGCGTGAACGGTTTCGCTGCCCGTTGCGTAATCCTTTACGATATTTTTTATTTCAAGCATATTTTCTCCCTTCAAAAACTTAATCACATTTATTTTACATCATTTTTTTCGTTTTGTCAATAATATAATTTTGAAATATATAATCAAAAAAGCGAGGCTGTTTTGAAAGAAATAGAAAAAAATATTATGGTTTTGGCGGCTTTTTCGGTGATTTTCGGAATAATTTGCGTGTTTTTGATTTTTATTTGCGATAATAATATTGCACAATCGTCAATTGCTGTTCTGTTTGTTTTAATCGAAATATATGTGCTCGTTCATTTTCGGTCGATAAAATATACCGTTTCGGAAGAATTATTTATAAAGAAAAGCGGAATAGTTTTCAAGAAAACGAAAACTGTTCCGCTTGATAAAATCGTGATGAAAAGCGTATTTTCGGTCGGAAAAACAGTGTTTTTCACGTTAATTCGCACTTCAGGCTCAATTTCTGTGATATTCGGCGAATTTTAGTCCCGCTCAATAAGCAGCTTAATCGCGTCGATAGCGCAGGTTA